>DATEDU010000132.1:0-50035 GCA_035281525.1 Pyrinomonadaceae bacterium
CTTCGGCGCTCTCACCTGACTTTCATCACTCATGACATGGTCTATCTTGTTTGGGTATTCCTTCCGAGCACACTTGAGCGCAAGTTGAGCGAAATGCGACGCCTGTTCCTGATTGAGCACGAACCTTTTGTTGTTAGAGCGTGAAACCTGACGTTGCACTGCGGCTTGTAACGGTTGCGCAATCAACATCAACATGCACAAGCCAATTGACCATCTGATATTGCGCACTCGTTTCTCCTTCTGAAAAGGCTAATGGCGCTTGAGCTTCATTGCTTCGCGAGATTCGTCAATGCACGAACAGCAAACAGCGAACGGCAGACAGAACAGCTGCTGTTCCTTTCGCTGTTTGCTGTCTGCTGTTCGCTGTCGGCTGTTTGCTGTCTTCTGTCGGCTGTTTGTCATTGAGAATTACCGAATATTCGGTCTCAGTTCTTCTAACAAGTCTTGCATTTCACTTAGCGAAAAATATCCCCATCGTTCGCCGAGTCTTTGCGAATTGTAGTCGCCGATTATTTCGAACGGATGTGCGTCTGGATAATTGGTGAGATAGCCTCTGACCCAATCGTCCCGCGTCAGGCTTTGAGACAAGCGATTCAGAACGATGCCTTTTTCATCCTGTTCATCATCAACGTAGTCACAGTCAAAGCAAGCCTCGTTATTGGACGAGAAGAGCGATTCGCAATCCGTATTCTGGCATCCCCACAAGACGAAAGTTTTCTTTCTGCCTCGGGAGATATCCGCGATTTCTGAAGCAGTGAGCTCCAAAGTCCATTTCGGGCGAGTATTTTGCTGTAGGGAAATATGTAAAGCTGAAATGGTTTGAGCCTTCTTCAGTAAGCCCGCCGTAAATAAACTCGGTTTGAATCAGATCATCTGATTCGATCGTGGTTGAGTCATCTCGTTGCTCGATGAGATGGTGGACGTCTTGAAAGAATTCCAGTAAGTCGACTGGAATAGCGACCTCCTTAGCAATCTTGGGTTGTTTCCGCTCCTCGCGCATTAAATTATCAGCCATCTAACGGTCACCATCTCTGTGAACGCTACCGTTATAGGCGTAACTCTCTGACGATTCGATCTGCCGCGTCAGTCGCAGAAAGCTCGGTCGTGTCCACTACCAGCCGCTCGCTAGGTATTCCTGGATCAACAAACGCACCCGCCTCTTCCAGCTCATAGAACCGACCCACAGAACTCAACTTTCCAAACCGTTGACGCGAGGGATGCTCAATGCGCTTTTCCAACTCTTCCGCAGAACACCTCAACTCGACGAAGAATAACTGCCCGCGCGCAGACTCAATGATTTTTCTTGTATTCTCAATAAAGCTGGTTTGAACGCTGCGATCATGCGCAAACGTAAAGATCAAACCCCTCAGACCAGCGGCCTCAGCCTGTGAGAATACATCGAGCCAAATCTTTTCTCTCAGTTCGATGAACGGCAGGCTGCCGAACTCGAAGACTGATTCAACTAAGTCAACCGCAAGATGATTATGGAAAACTTTAAAGCCAGTCAGGTCCGCCAGCTCACGCGCAACAGTCAGCTTCCCGACGCCGGGGAGGCCATGAAGGAAGATCAGTTTCAAAGTATTCTTGGCCTAATCACTTAAGAGAAGCCGTCGGTATTCAGCGTACTGGTTCATTTTCAATCTCCGCGTCGTCTCTGCGTTCTCTCAGTCTCTTGCGGTGAGTCTTTTTGGGCCGTTTACCACAGAGTCGCCGAGAACGCCGAGGTTGCGCAGAGAAGAATCGGCAAACTGAACCAGTATCGTATTCAATCAGTTCCCCATGGGTTATCGATTACGAAGCGCCAGGAACCGTCTGCCTGGCGACGCAGAACATCAGCGGATTTCGACGCCAGCTTCACTGGTTCGCCGCCTGCGCCAGTTCCGGTGAATGACCAAACTGTAGTCACGAGCGCGAGATCACTTGCCTCAAGGACCCTTGTCACTTTGAGATCGAGCTTGCCTTTCATCGCAATGAAAGCACCCAGTCCATCCCGAACACTTGCCAGGCCATGCGAGATGCTCCCAGGCTGAGCAACAAATCCGGCCTCAGGCTCATAAAGAGGTATGAGAGCGTTGAGGTTTCCCGAATTAATTCCGTCAACTATCGTCATGAGAACTTGCTCAGGCGTTCCATCAGACATTTCATCCTCCCGATTCCGTTTCGTCCTAGTTGAATGAGTTATTCGGCTTCACCTTAAGAGGAACCACGTCGCTCTGATAATGTTTTAATGAATGCATGAACGCATTGGATAACCCCCTCACCATATCTCTTCTCTCTAAACGGCGCGTTGAGCAAACCGCCAAGTTGACCGACTTCCTCATTCGACAAGGTTTTCTCAAGCGCACGGCTAATTTGGACATGCCATTTCCTATCATCAATAGCAATGAGCATTAACAACCCAGCCTTGTCAGGATTTCTTGCGCCGACCGCCCATCCACGTGCGACTGCGAGCGAGTAATCAAATATAGGTCGGCCGCCGGTGGTGTTCACCGTTACAACGACAAAGTCAATTTTCGCGCGATTCTTAAAGTCGCTGAGTGTTCTTTCAAGTTGCTGTTCGGTTTGTTCGTCGAGAATGTTGGCAAAATCATTTACGAAGCCGTTCGACTCAGGAAGAGGAGTTTGGAGGTTCTCGGTGGAATCTTGACTGTTCGCGGCGAGAAAATCTCCTCTAACTTGTGACGGGTTTGTTGAATGGCAACTGGAAGTCGCCAGAATGATTATGATGAAAAATAGAGTTACTACTCGTTTCATCTATCGGCACATTCTATTCTCTAAGCAGCCCTAACGTCGCGAATGTCTCCCGCGTTGCCACATTCAGATCATATTCGGTCAGTGAAGAAGGCTCTGCCCATTTGTACTCGCAGAATTCAGAGTTCAGATGAATGGTTTGCTCAGGCGCTATCCGGCATTCGTATAACAGAAAGACCATATAGATCATGCGTTTGCCTTCGCCTGCGAACGTCTTCTCATATAAACCGTCCTTGAACATGAGGGGCCTGGCTGTGAGCAGTTGCACTCCCAGTTCCTCTAACACCTCACGCCTGAGGGCATCTTCTATCTCCTCTCCAGTCTCAACCCCGCCTCCGGGAAGTCCCCACTGGCCTGGGAACACGCCTCGATCCGACGCCATCTTGCACAACAGTATTCGATCATCGTTATCCTTGATGATCGGTACAACTATAAGTCTGGTAGAGACCGCTCCTGTCATAGAGATGCCAAATCACATACGATTCATTGAGCCTTAGCGGCACGTTGTGCCGTGCGAGTACGCAGATCGAACTTATCTCCGGGTGAGAGCCAGTAGTACCAGTTGCGGTCGTGCTTCTTGTTATCATAGATGGCCACGCGCCCTTGACCGAACACTTCAAATCGATCGCCTCTAACTATAATCCCCGCTTTCTCGTCGATGCCGATGCCCAGTAGCCTCGTGTAAGTGTCCAAGATAGTCACCAACTCGTTCTGCCGCATCGCTTCCGACAGGTGAGGGTTGATAGCAACGTTCTTTAACAACGCAAATCCGCGCTCGCGCCCTTTGACCATTAATACTGGCTTGTCCGGATTGCCCCTGATGATATAAGAACCTTGAATAATTGCTCCCGCCGAATTTCCGCCGATAACACCGCCGCGCTCAAGTATGGCCTCGATCTCCCGTTGCGTCCGCGTGCCGAGATAAGCCTGCGACAAGCGGCCAGCATTGCCCCCGCTTAACCACACGCCCTGCGCCTTACGCAGAGGCTCGACGAATTCGTTCGAGTCAGCAATTTTTCGATTCCTGGTGTGCAGGATCACGATGTTCTTAACGCCGAACATCTTGCTCAATTCCTGCCTAAACTCAGGCGTATTGGCAGGTAAGGTGTCTGTGTACAACCACTCCCAAATTAAGCCCGAAGGGAGTCTTAGGCTTGAAGCTGCCGTCGGAATGTAAACGATATTTGCGTCAGGTCCTCCGGCTAAGGCAACGAATTCTTTAAGGCCTGTCTCCTGGTCTCCCCCGGTGAGGATCAATGTCCCTTTGGAAGGGCCGACTAATGTTTGGGCCGTCGTCGTAGCTGCGCCGAAGGTCGCGAGCAATACCACAAACAATAGCTTCCCTGTCATGGTTAGCTTATCTCAAGTATACGCAGCACTCGTTAGCGACGGAAAAATCTGTAACTGATTACGCCAACCAGCTTCACAGGTTTTCCCTCGTACATTAGTGGAGTGAACACCGCACCCCGCGCAGCCTTAACCGAAGTGGCTCGCAGCAAAGGGTGTCCGCTGATGGCGCTCGCGGCAATCACTTTTCCATCGGTGTCGACAATTATTTGTACTCTTACCTCGCCTGAGGCTTGAGCCGCAGCGGCAAGTGGAGGATAGGCGGGCTGAGGCAATTCAAGAGGTTTGGACTCGACCACAGTATTACCATCCGCATCTGTGGGACACTTTTCGAGGCAAGTGCCGATAATCAGTTCGCCTCTTTTTTTCGCCTCTTCGAGCATCAGCTCGACTTCACTTTTTGGTTCTTCTTCGTTTGTGGGTGACGTGTTCGTGGGCTTCTGGCTTGACGCTTGGTTGTCCTGAGCATTCGCTTGCCAACAGGTCGCGCTGATAAAGAAGGAGAAAGCGATTAAACAAATTGTAGTTACTTTCATCTGAATCCTCCCGAGTTGCAATTTCCGCTCGCGTCCAACGAATGTCAAGATAATCATTCGCTTCATAAATCTCGTAGCTTCCAATCGTTCTCCGTATAAAACCTGAGACAATGTTCCGTCAAGTCGTCCAGGTCATAAAAAACTTGCCTGATCACAACATTCGGCGTAATGTTCCCCCGTCACGACCCCTCGCAAGATGCGAGTGATTAGAGGTACGCCTCCCTTGCTCGCTGCTTAATAAAACATCAACAGGCGACGCCTTACACACGCTGTAAGGGGCGACGCATTACAGCGTCGTCGTAAGACGCGACGCTTACAGCATCGCCCGCGATATGCGAAAACCCTTGGCATCGGTTGGGCCGTTTGGTATAGTACGCTGCCTTTAAAATCGCATCCTTTTAGCGGGCGAGGATTGAGATCCTCCTTCACGACGCAACGGCGCCCGACAAGTATCAATTTAACAAATGATAGAAGCCTCCCCCATCGCTGTTCTGACGACACCCCCATCGGCGAGCGGCGCTGAGTTTTCCACCCTTCCTGATTCTGTTCGCTGGCTGGAGGTCCGGGCCGATCTGTTGGGCGATATTAGTCCAGACTGGCTGCGTGACCACTTCAAGGGACGGCTTTGGTATACGTTGCGCAGCCGCGCCGAAGGCGGAAGATTCTCCGACTCGCAACCGCAACGAGAGGGGCGTTTGAGGTGGGCTGCTGGGCACTATGACCGGGTCGAACTCGAAGGCGATAGAGATTTTTCTCAGACTCTGTTGGACAAAATTCCTGTCGAGCAGCGTTGTGTCTCGTGGCATGGGCGAGCAGAGGACTTGAAGTCTCTCAAAGCGCGATTTGATAGGTTAAGTTCGATTCCGGCGGCTGTTTATAAACTGGTCACGACCGCCACGCAGATCTACGAAGAGTTCCCTGCCCTTTGCTTAATCAAGTCGCTCGGACGCTCGGATACGATAGCGTATTCAAATGGGCCTCTTGGATTTTGGAGCCGCGTAGTGGCTTTACAACTGGGTTCACCAGCCATTTGCGGCGTGGTTCCGAACGGCTCGGTAACTCCTGCCGACCCTCCCATTACAAAGTTAATTAGCGACTATGGCTTGCCGGCGCCAGTCCGAGCCAAAGAGATTTTCGCGATTATTGGAGACCCCATATTTCATTCACTGTCGCCGCGCCTCCACAATGCGGCTTACCGGGCCAACAACTACTCGGCGCTGTTCCTGCCTTTACATGTGGAGTCGTTCGAGGAGTTCTGGGGCGACGTTGTGCAATCGAGAGTATTCGATTCGCTCGGATTGCCTTTTAACGGCATGACCGTCGCCTCGCCTCACAAAGAAAAGGCGTTGCTATCGACGAAAATGGCAAGCGCGATGGCTCTGCAAGCCGAGTCTGCCAACATACTGATTCGCAACAACGGATCGTGGAACGCCGATACTACTGATCCGGACGTGGTCTTCATGGCGCACCGCGAACGCAACGTACAAGTGATGCAGCGTCGAGCCGCGGTTATTGGTTGTGGCGGAGCGGGCCGGGCGATCGCTGCTGCACTGTTGCAGTCGGGCGCCAACGTGACTCTGATTAATCGCGGAATCGAACGCGGCCATTATGCTTCGGGAGTGCTCGGCCTGCCGTACATCCCTCTCACTGACTTCAACGCAGATGGCTACCACATTGTAGTGAACGCGACTCCGGTAGGTCGTGATACTGATGAGGTTCCTTTCAGGCTTGAAAATTTAAATGACGAAGCAGTCGTTATCGATCTCGTTTATGGAGCGAAGCCGACGCCGCTGGTGGCTACGACACTTGCCCGCGACCAGGTCGCAATCGACGGCCACGATGTACTTGTGACGCAGGTGTTGCGCCAGTTCCAGATGATGACTGGTCAGGAGATGCCGGTCACGATAGCGCTGAATTCGTTGCGCTAAAATGGATACCGAAATGGTAGCTGCCTACTCTAAAAACAACACATACTCGCAATTAGAAGTCGGACGCGATCAGCAAGATCTGATTAATCGCGTCAGACTGCTGGCACAGGAGAACTTTGCTCCTCGCGCAGCTCTATACGATCAGGCCGCGACGTTCCCGGCCGAGGATTTTGAAGACCTGTTCCGTGCAGGCTTGCTGGCGGCGACAGTGCCGGCGGAGTACGGCGGTCTCGGGTTAGGTCCATACCGCGGCAATGTTTTTACGCTATGGATGATGACGAAAGAGATCGCAAAAGTTGATCTTTCGCTGGCGCGTTGCTGGGAGGGCCACAACAATTCGGTCGTGTTGCTCGATGGCATGGCTAATGAAGAGCAAAGCGCCCGCTGGTTCAAAGGCATCGTAGAGAACGGCGAAAAGTGGGTAGCGTGGAGCGGTGAACCGCAGGCTCCGAAACCCGGTGAAAAAGCTGGCTTTGGCACCACAGTCAAAAAGGTTGACGGAGGTTACATCGTCGACGGCAATAAGGTGTTTTCCACCAGCGCGAGTGGGGCGCAATGGGCCATCTTGCTGGTCAACACAGCCGGGCCGGGTGGTGTTCGCCATGCTACGTCGTCTTTGGACACTCAATTGTTGATGGCCTGCAATCTGTCCGATCCTTCAGTGCAAATTGATGCGTCCTGGTGGGACCCGATCGGTATGCGCGCCACCGTTAGCTATCTCGTCAATTTTCGTCAGACCTTCATCCCTGACGCGGACCTTATTGGTTATCCGGGCCAGTACTTGAAAGAAGGATGGCAAACTTGCTTCATCCCTCACTACGCCGCAACTTTTCTCGGCGCGGCGGAAGCCGCATATGAATATGCGCTTGAGTACATTACCACTCAGAATAAAGCCCAGGATCCCTACGTGCAGCACCACATCGGACAAATGTCCGTGGACGTGGAGACCGGTTATCTCTGGTTGAGGCACGTCGCGCGATTATGGGAGACAGGTAATTACGAAGAAGCCCAGCTTGCAGGTAGCCGCGCACGCCATGTTCTTGAGCACCTGGCTGAAGCGACTGTCAAACACTGCATTCAGGCATGCGGAGCTCGCTGCCTGATTCGTCCGAGCACGTTAGAGCGAATCTTTCGCGATTTATCCTTTTATGTGCGGCACGATAACGACGATCACATACTGGCAATGATTGGGAAATCAGTTCTAGGTCTTACTCACGATCCATCCTTCTACAAACCATGAGATCGAATAGCCATGACTTATTCTCACCGTCGATACAAATTGGCAATCTGGGGGCTGGCCTTAGGATATTTCCTTTTCTATGCTCCTTACGCTTCGCTTATTAAGATCACTACCTCAGGGCTCTGGCCAGGACTAAGCAATCGCATATCCGGTTTTAGATTGCTACCGGCAGTCGTTATTTCCACAGCGCTTTTGTTGCCGCTGATCGTTTCGGTCAGAGGCTGGTGGAAGTACGCAGGTCGCCGTCCGATCCTTGGTGTGAATATTCCTATTCCACGACCGCTGATCTTTTTGTCAGGTCTCGGCACTGCCATCATCATCGGGACGACTACGCTCATTTTTACGTTTGACGGAGTCTCAATCGTCTTCGCGTTGGTGCTCATGCGTGGTGGAGTATTAATAATGAGTCCCGCGGTCGATCGCATTTTTCGGCGGCGCGTACGCTGGTTTTCATGGGCTGCGCTGGCGGCGACGACCTTAGCGGTATTGATCGCCATGTCGGACGTCAATAACTACCGACTGTCGATCATCACAATGGCGATTATTGCCGGTTACCTTTTAGGTTATTTGTTGCGCCTTCCCTGCGCGACCAAGTTGGCAAAACTGCCCGACCCAACCACCACTTGGCGTTATTTCGTCGAGGAGCAAATGGTTGCGATGCTCCTCCTGATAGCGATTCCCGGTGTGTTGGCCCTGATTGGAAAAGGCGAGATCATGATGGAATTGCGCGAAGGTTTCGCCAATTTCTTTACTAGCAGCATTACTATCCCCGCGTTAATGATCGGCGCACTCTACGCTGGCCTTTATTACTTTGGAACGCTGATCTACCTGGATTGCCGCGAAAACACTTATTGTATTCCATTGAATCGTGGATCAAGTTTGCTGGCAGGCTTCTTCGCCACTCTGGTTTTGAGTCTAGCTCTCGGCCAGAGTCTACCCAGCGCGTCTCAACTCAGCAGCGTGGGGTTGATTGTTGCCTCTCTGCTCTTGCTCTCACCTTTTCATCACGCCTTAGAGCGTGCTGTTGCCAGTCTTCTCCGTGTACTCCGTGTCTCAGTGGTGGATTCGATCCCATTTTCTTCACCACGGAGGCACGAAGAACTCAGAGCACAACGAGTCTTCCTGTTCGTATGCAGTGGTAATACGTGCCGCTCGCCAATGGCCGCCGCGATAACTAACGCAGAGATAGCGACGCGTCTTAACATACCGTTCGAGAGTTTGGAAACAGTCAATGTCCAGGCACTCAGCGCCGGGATTTCAGCAAAAGTCGGAGCTCCATTAACAGACGAAGCGCAGCACGTGCTGCGCTCATTAAACGTACCGGTCGGACCTCACGCCGCACGAAATTTGACGGTTGAATTAGCCGATCGAGCCGACATGATTCTTTGCATGACCAGCGCTCACCGCCAAGCCGTTATAGAAATGATCCCTTCAGTGGCCTGGAAGACCTACTGCCTCGATCCGAACAGTGATATTGAAGACCCCATCGGAAAAGGACTCGCTGCTTACCTTGATTGCGCCCAGCGCATTCGCAGGATGGTGCAGCTGAGACTTAATGACTTCAACCTGCACGATCAGGTGCAGGGCGCATTGCGATGAAGTTACTCGTCGTCGATTCAGGATCATGGAAAAGTTACGTCAGCCGTGAGTTTCACTACATAATGGCCGACCTCATCACCTATCATGGGTGGAAGCCACTTGAAACCTACGAGCTGTTGAACGGAAGAGGTACTGTAAGGACCAAACTCCTCGATAAGTTCGGCAAGCTGCCCGACAGAATCCTCTTCTGGGAGTGCTTCGATTTATTGACTCAGCGCCGGGAAGACATCGCTTACCTGGATTGCCCGAAATTCATCTTTGCGGACGATCTGCACGGATGGCATGACGGAATGCGACCTAGAAACCTGGTCAGTTTCGCCCTATTCGAGACGGTTCTTTCGACCTACGCCTACACCTGGGATAACCTCTACCCCGAGTTTTGCCGTACAAAGAAGCTGGTTTGGATTCCGCACTCGGCGTCGCCTGACTTCATGCTCAACTTTAATTCCCACCCTAAAAACTCAATTTTTCTCAGTGGTTCAATTAGCCCTTCGTATCCTTTGCGCCAGGAGATGGAAAAACTGTACGCGCAACGCTCATACGCTATCACCTGTCAGAGCCATCCGGGATATCACTCGAACTATAACTACGACTCAGACGAAACGGTTGGCCGGCGGTTCGCTGAAACCATCAATCAGCACCGCGCTGCTTTCACTGACAGCTCAATATATCGATATGTCGTTGCCAAGTATTTTGAGATTCCGGCAACTGGAACTCTTTTGTTGGCAGATGAGGCTGTCAGCGAACAACTAAAAAATCTCGGATTCCGGGCAAATGAACACTATATTTCAGTCTCAAAGGAAAACTTGCAGGAGCAAGTCCGCTATGTCTTAAACGAAAAGCATCACCAGGAATTGGACTGCATTCGGCGCAGCGCGCAGGAGCTGGTCTGGGAGAGACATAAAACCAGCGATCGAGCCAGACAAATCGAGGAGGTTTGTGGCAACTGAAGAGCGAGTCCGGCCAGATCGGATTCATTTGGACCGAAGATGGTCTATTGGTATATACACGGGCGCTTCGTTATTTCAGTTGACCGCCGCCCAAGGCAACGTAAACCCCGTTATTACGAATGAGAGTATTACCGATGTGCCCGCCGATTTTGTTGCCGATCCTTTCATGGTCCAACGTCATGGCCTTTGGAACATGTTCTTTGAGGTGCTAAATCAGGATACTGGTAAAGGACACATTGGACTAGCGATCAGCTCAGACGGCCTGAATTGGACCTATCAGCAGATTGTTCTTAGAGAACCCTTCCACCTTTCGTACCCATCGATCTTCGAGTGGAAGGGTGACCACTACATGATTCCTGAAACACTCGAGGCTAAGACAGTCCGATTATATAAAGCTGAGGAATTCCCCATGCGCTGGTCTTTAGTTAGCGAACTTTTTGAAGGCAGCTGTGCCGACCCTTCGATTTTTCATTTTGACAAGAAGTGGTGGATGTTTGCTTGTTCAACTCCTTATCAACATAAAACGCTGAGACTCTTTTTCGCAGACCAGCTAACTGGTCCATGGATCGAACACCCGTCAAGTCCAATAGTAGAAAACGATGAGGCAAAAGCGAGACCGGCCGGAAGGGTCTTAGTATTGGATGAGGAAATAATCCGGTTCGCCCAGGATTGTACTCCACAGTACGGTACTCGAGTCCGAGCGTTCGAGATCTCTGAACTAACTACTGAGACTTACGCTGAAAAAGAACATTCGCATAGCCCAGTCCTATCTCCCAACGGCGACGGAGGTTGGAATGGCCGTCGAATGCATCACATTGATGCTCACCGGTTAGCTGAAGGTGGCTGGATCGCCTGCGTGGATGGCCATGGTGACTGGGAGCAGAATTAATGCGTCTGTTACTTTCGTCAGAGCATCGATACCCAGCCTATCGGTCAATCGGACAAGGGCCACACCCCATGAAATTCCCGTCCGGCTCCGGCTACATGATTCACGATCTACTCGCAAAGGGGTTGGCTGAGTTAGGCCACGATGTTTTCTATTTGCTACGACAAGGCGCTGCTAAACCGTTGCCGAAGGGTGTAAAGTTTGTTTCAAAACCAACTGCTGACGCAGACATCGTTCACACAATCGCCGATCACGACAAAATCTTGAATGATGAGAGAGAGGCCTGTCGCAAGCCCTGGGTTACGACTTGCCATCTTGATCTGAGAGTCAAAGGAATGCCCCGCGTCGACACAACGGAGAACTGGATATTCGTTTCTCGAACACTTGCTCGAGTCCATGGTCGCAGTCGATACGTCTTGAACGGAATAGATCCAGCCGAATACATCTACAACGAATCCAAAGACAACTATTTTCTTTTCATGTCCACTCTTGATTGGGGACGGGAGAAGGGATTAGACATTGCGCTTTCTTTAGCAAAGCAGATTGGTTTTAAGTTAGTGGTCGCTGGGACCGGAAGAAACTACCGGACCATCCGCCGGGTAGCTGAATTGTGTCGCGACGCTAACGCTAAGTTTGTCGGCGATGTGAGAGGGAAACAGAAAGCTGAATTGCTCGCCGGGGCAAGAGCGTTTCTTTTTCCCACCAAAGTTAATGAAGCTTTTGGCCTGGGAATGGCCGAGGCTTTGATGTCAGGCACGCCCGTTATTTGCAGCAACAGAGGTGCTTGCCCCGAAGTCATCTCGCGCGATGTGGGTATTGTCTGCAAAAACGTGAATGAGTATTTCGGCGCCGTCTTCGCAATCTCTGCAATTCGTCCGCGCGCGTGCCGTGAAAAGGCAATGAAGGAGTATCACTACCTGAGAATGGCGGCTGATTATGTAATCGAGTATCAAAAGGAAATCGCCAGGAACGGACACTGTTAGTTCAAATCGCTGACTGGACCATGAACAACATAATCCAGGGCTTATGGATAGGATCCGAGCTTTCTGTGATGGAGCAACTGTCGATCGCGTCATTCCTGCGCAATGGACATACGTATCACCTGTACGTTTATGAGGGTGTGAAGAATATTCCTGCTGGGACGGTAGTAAAAGATGCTAACGAGATATTGCCTTCGACGAGCATATTCCAATACACGGGGTCGCGTAGTTATGCTGGTTTTGCAAACTTCTTTCGATATAAGCTGCTGCTTGAACGGGGGGGTTGGTGGTGCGATACAGACGTAGTTTGCCTGAAACCGTTTGAGTTTAGCGAAGAGTATGTTTTCGCGAGTGAGAAGTTTAAGAACAAGGTCCTCTTAACGTGCGGCGTTCTAAAAGCTCCTGCCGGTAGCGACGTAATGGCGTTTGCCTGGGGAGCTTGCGAGACGAAGAATCCGGGCGATTTGGTCTGGGGCGAGACTGGCTCAAGATTGCTCACCGAAGCAGTCAAGAAGTTTTCGCTCGGAAAATATCAGAAGTCTCACCTCGTTTTTTGCCCTCTCGATTATTTGGAGTGGCACCGCGTGCTGGAGCCCATCGCCGAAATAACTTTTGATGAAACGACCTGCGCAATTCATCTCTGGAATGAGATGTGGAGATCCGCAGGGCAAGATAAGAACGCCTCATATCTTAACCACTGCCTTTACGAACAACTCAAGCGAAAGTATCTGTTGAGTTAATGTCTCTGTGGTTAGGTTTTGAGGCAGTCATGGGAGGTACCTTATGTCAGCCCCAACTGACGCTCCTCAGTTTTGCAACTGTAGGGATGATGAGCGCGTCACCTGCCAGGAGCCTTTCGCCAAATTTAAGAACAAGAGTTACTGCTTGTTTCACCTTCCCAGCGAAGAAAAAGATCGGAACGGAGCTTTCAAGACTGCGGTAGATAAAAGGGTTAAGACCGGAAACTACAATTTTCGCGGCGTATGGTTTCCCATTGATTACTCTTGCAACCACACCTTTGGCAAGGATGCGGATTTTAGTAACGCCGTCTTCAACGCCAAGGCGAACTTCAGCGATGCTACGTTCAATGGGAAGGTACACTTCTCGGGCGCCGAGTTCAGAAGCGACACGGCCTTTCTTAAGACTCCTTTCACGGATGCAGACTTCTCCTCTGCCAAATTTGACGCCAGGGCAAACTTCTACGGCGCTTCTTTCCTCCGTGCGAGTTTTAAGAACACCATCTTCGGCAAGGATGGATCAACCAACTTTGACTCAGCCAAGTTCCAAACCAGCGTGACTTTTCAGGATGCCACGTTCCGCGTTGGCGTGACTTTCACCGAGACTACCATTGAGGGGAAAGCCATCTTCGCAGGTACTTCCTTTCATGACTACGTTAGGTTCCAGGGAACTAAAGAAAACCAAGTCTTCGGCAACAAATCCGAGCTCATCTTCAGACCTTTTAAGACTGATACGCCTGAACAGGTTTCATTTCGCTTCCTTATGTTGAAGCCCCATTGGTTCGTATTCGTCGACCCACGCAAGTTCGACTTTACCAGGGTAAAGTGGCACACCAAAATCACTAAAGAACTGGAAGCTGTGAAAGCACTCGAGTTTGATGAAGCGTGGACTGGGGTAAAACGGAAATTTGATTTTCCGCACGATCGTCTAGCTACTGTGTGTCAGCGGTTAGCAGCGAACTATGAGGAGAATAATGTATTCGAACAAGCCTCAAAGTTTCGTTATATGGCGATGGCCGTGGAGCAACGGAAAACTGCGAATGGTTGGGCGTTCTGGAAGTTGAGTTGGTGGTATGGCCTGGCGAGTGGCTACGGTGAGCGAACTTGGCAGGCCGCGGTAGTGCTAATCGCAATCTGGGCGGTATTTGCCGTAATTTTCTTTTTTGGGCAGGGAAATAATTGGTGGAAGAATTCGCAAACACCAGGTGAAGGGACCAGCATAACTACTGAAACTGGTGACCGGTCCCAGCCGCTGGGTCCAGAAACCAGGACCCTTACCGTGGCCATCACATCCGGAGTTAAGACATCCCCGTTACTCAGCTTCCGCGATGCGCTCATCTACGGTGCCGGCGTCATGACGCTGCAAAAGCCTGAGCCTCAACCCGCCAATAAACTGGCAAAGTCTTTCGTGCTGCTGGAAACGATTCTTGGACCGGTACAGGCAGCTTTGCTGGCACTTGCCATCCGCCGAAAATTTATGCACTGAAACAAAAGAATCTTTACGCAGTAACGCCGTCAAGCAACTCGTCCCACGCCTCAAGTGCAGCTTCAATCGGAAACCGCACTAACACCTCAGGGGCGCGCTCAGCGAAAGTCTTTCGCATTTCATCATCACCCATCAATGAGCCGAGGGCTGAGGCGAGTGCCTCTACGCTATTAGTGTCGACGATCAGACCGTCAATACCATGCCGCACAAGCGATCGGATCGGCGGGCCAGCATCCATCGCGACAACCGGTAACCCGGAGGCCAATGCTTCCCAAATCGCGTTGCCGAACCCTTCTACCCATGACGCCGAAACAAATAGATCGGCCGCGCCAAGAATCGCGTCTGTGTCTCGAACGAAGCCGCGCAAGAAAACCCGCCCCGGCGCTATCTCGTCAACGAGCCGCAAAAGACCGTCGCGGAGATGTCCGTCGCCGAAGATCTCGAGATCCCATTCCGGATGCTCGGCGGCAATTCTCGCAAAAGCACGAATCATAAGAGCCGGACGTTTTTCTTCCGAGAGCCGTGTGAGCGTCACAAGCCGGCGCCGCTCGCAGGTTTGCCTGAACTCCAACGTCTTCGGAGCAACCAGCGGATTGGGAATTGAAACGGCATTTGCACCACGTTTTCTGAACCACTCCACAATCTTTGAATGCGGCGCAACCACGGCATAGGCACGGCGGTAAAGTCCGTCGCGCACATGTTGGAGTCGCCCCATTGAGATCCGCTCCGAATCTGTTTGCTCGCAAGCTATGATTCGCACTTTTGTTTCACTCATCGCAGCAAGCACCCGGATGTTTGTCAAGTCAATGATCGGTACAACGACATCTGGCGAGGTCGCCAAAATTTTGTGTCGAATCATGGCAATGATTCCGAGCTGCTCGATCATCACCATGCAACCGGCGCTGTGAAGGCCGCGGAGGACCGGGGACATCTCGCGGGCATTCAACTCCTCCGGGCGTACCTGACGCGGCCAGCCAACATCACGCCGGTTAACACGCGCATCGATATCGTAGGCAGAAGGTGCGGAACCGTACGATATAGTCAGGATCGTGACTTGATGTCCGCGCGCGACCCACGCGTTCGCAAGATTCACGCAAGTACGCTCCGCACCGCCACCAGTCAGGCCGGCAATAACAAGCGTGATTCGCATTCTTTAAGAGGGAAGCAAGCTGTAATCGAGTTGTGAATCAGTCGTTAGGATAGGCAGCGATCACGTCCAACATGACCAGCGCGCCCGCCGGCAATGAAACCGTTGCAAACGCGGTGCGCGCTGGAAGTGGAGTAATGCCGCGCCCGGGAAGCCAGGCGGCGTAAATCGCATCGACCGCTTTAAAATCCTTGATATCGGACAGTAGCAAAGTCACCTTAACCAAGTCTGCTGCCGAGCATCCGGCGGCATTAAGAATCGCGTCGATGTTAGACAGCATTCTTCGCGTTTGTGCCTCAAGACCTTCCTCAAGGTTTCCGGTAGCCGGGTCTCGACCTGTTTGGGCCGTCACGAAAACGAGATCGCCGGTTCGAACAGCCTGCGAGAAAGTTCCGAGCGCGGGAGGAGCCGCATCGGTCTTGATCCGAATCTTATTAACCATTTGATTTACTCCAGCCGTGCTGCTGTTAGAGGTATGTGGAAATTGACCTTGACCGGCCCACCGCCCAGTGGCGCCAGATCCATGAGCTGTACCCGGCCAGGATATATGATCTGCAACAGCACAACGTTGGCGGGATTTGAGAACTCCAGATCGAAATAATGAAATTCAGTGATGTTGGAACAATAAATCCATACGTTGCTCTGTTCGCGTATCCACTGGCTAAAGCTTGGACTCTCCATCGGCTCGCCACGAATGTCCAGCGGGACGTCGGTCAAAATCTGTTTGGTCAAGTCAAAGTTCTCGAAAGCATACTGCCAGCTCTGCTCGTACGGACGTTTGGTGGAGCCGCGCTCGCGAGGTAACGTTCCGTTTTGCTTCATGCAGATATTCTCTCGCACGAATTGTTCCTGTTCGGTCGCAGCCTCGTAATCCCCTTTGGTAAGTCGATGTAGAAAGTGTTCGACATTACGACTTGTCGTAAAAACATCACGAATGATCTTGAAATAGGTAATTGCCGTTGGATTAATGTCGAAGATCGTAAGCCGCTTTGGACGCCAGAGTGGGATGAGATTGAGGCCATAGAGACCTCCCACGACACTTATCATGTGAATATCTTGGCGCCTCTCAGGTGCCACGTTTTCGTAGTGAGCTTCGATTTCCGCAAACTCACTGAATGATCCATCCTGATTACCGTCATCCGTGCCGTAGAAGACGTTTTCCGGATGATCATGGTACATCTCACGATTGAAAGCTCTGGGTGCTTCTGTGGGCACAATTACCTCGATAAGATTATGGTTTGCCGGTCATTGAGTAATCATTATCCCAAGCCGGCTTGTTGAGCTTATGAAAATGTTGTAGCCGTTCCCCCCATTGCTGGCTGGTAGGTCGACCCTGAAGTGCTAGCGATTCTGGACGGCTGTAAACAATGCGAACCGTCCTCGCTATGAAGTCGAGAGCATCTTCAACCGACTGGGTGTCGGGATGGCGAACGGTTATGAAACCATCGCCCGTATAGGTCGCGGACTTCGAGGCGCCAACGCGAGGCAAGCGAAAATCCACCAATAACTCACCGAGTTGACGCTTTGCTGTTTCCACCCCTTCTACCGACTCTATAGTTCCGGCGCCCGAGCCGCGCAGAAAGATCGTTCCCACCGCATACTTGCGTTTCCATGGCCCATCGAAGCAGCCGTCAACAACTGCTCTGGCCCAGGCCCGGTAAGGATCGATGTCGTAAGCAAAGGCGAGCATCGGAGCGATCCTGGCCCCTGCAGGTCTTAGCGTTGCATCAGTGAAGCTGACCGATCTGTCTTCATGCAAAAACCCCTCGACGTGGGTCATGGCATTTTCGACGGATAGCGTTTTAACTACTGACAATCCCTGTTCAATAAAATCGCGGTACCGCTCGCCGTTTAT
Source organism: Pyrinomonadaceae bacterium (assembly GCA_035281525.1). Taxonomy (GTDB): domain Bacteria; phylum Acidobacteriota; class Blastocatellia; order Pyrinomonadales; family Pyrinomonadaceae; genus PSRF01. Next base: position 17,443 of record DATEDU010000132.1, read on the forward strand.
ATCGCGCGGCATTAAGCAGGTCCATTGGATATTCGGATGCTCCAATGCTTCCAGAATTGACGGACGATAGAGGCAGATGGAATGAAATTGCGGTTCATTTGCAATCGTGATCGTGTCAATGCACAGTTCCTGACCGTGCAAGTAGATTTCTGCCAGAGCAACACATTCCGGCGAAGGCTCCATTAACTGGAGCGCCAATTCAAGCTGTTCTTCATCACGTACGCACCAGGTCGCCAGACCGCCACTGCCGTTCAGTGGCTTGAGCACGATCGGAAAACCAACTTCGGAAGCAAAACGTCGGGCGTCGTTGGCGCCGATTAGAACCTTGTGGCGAGGTGTGTTGATTCCGGCTCCATTCAGAATTGACTTAAGGCTGGACTTGTTGAGCGTTCGACGGACAGTGGCAGGCCTCATACCGATAAGGCCAAGCGACGCACCTGCTTCTGCAACTGGTTCGAGTAACGTTTCCTGTGCAGTGACAATCTGATCTAGCTCGCCGTGACGATCGCGTAGATTCCTGGCAGCAGATATCAGTTGATCACTATCGTGAACGTCATCAACGCAAACCGACCCCGCCAAAGTTTCCGCTACCTCGGATCTAAGTGGGCTCTGGGTGATAACTAGCAACCGAATACCTTCGAGGTCTTTGATCGCTTGAGCGTGGCGGAAGGCCTCTCCAACTAGATCGCGGCAGACAAACACAATCCCACGCGTCGCTTGTTGTGTGAGCTTCACGCTGTGGCTCCCTTTTCCGCGAGGCCCCGAGCTTGAAGTTGTGCCTCGCGAGACTGCTTGTCATAAACTACGTATTGAATTACATCTCGACCAGTTGCAATGACGTCCTGTTCCGACAACGGCTCGAGGCCGTGGAAGGAGATGTCGGAACGCAAAAATGCCAAAAGCGAGTTTGGTTTGTAAGGCACGCTCTTCACCCTGATGAAATTGTCGAACGGATAATGAGTGCTATTGTGACACGTAAAGCCAGGATCCTTTGGGCGGTAAAGCGATGTGCCAAGATGCAGGGAGTTCTCATCCGGAGCCAGATATAAGAGCAGGACCACCAGTTTGGTATGTAGATCTGAGTGTGGCTGTAAAAAATATCCAGCCCGATGACGAATAAGCTGAGCTTCAACCGAAATAGCCGGCCACGATTCTCTTTCGCCCATGACCGGGGGCAACACTTTTGAGAACGACTCGAGTACGGCGTACGCCAACCTCGGGCTCAGAAACCATGCGTTGAAATCGTTCCAGAAATCTTTGAGTTCTTCAGGTAGAGTCGCAGTCCAACCCTCGTTAAGATCTCGTTGATCGCGATGCCGAAAATGATCGAGCTTAAGGTCGGTCACCTCGTACAGATTTTGATAGACACTACTTGCGGGCAAGTGGCTTAGCAGCTTTCGGTAATAAGCATCGGGAAAGACTTGCTCGAGGTAAAAGTGCGGATATGGCTCACACAGTATCTCAGACGTACTCAAACGCTCAATAAAGTGAGCCAGAGGAATTGTCGATAAAGTCTTTTCTTCCATTCGCAAGTTGTCTCTTTAATGCGCTTCTGCTTCGCGAATTCTAGGCAGAACTTCGCGGCCGAAGATCATCATCTCGTCGAGCTTTGGCCACCCCGCAATTATGAATTGCGTTATCCCAATCTCCTTGTACTCGAGAAAAGCTTGCGCCAACTCTTCGGGTGAGCCAATCAGCGTGATGGCCGACGATCCATAGTGAGGCACCAGGCCGGCCCACAGATGGCCGCTTAACCACCCTACATTATCAGCAACGGCAAGAGCCTCTTTCAGGGTCCTCGAATCGCTACTGGCGAGAATCCGTCGTTCTTGCCGGCCAATCTCCTCAGGCGGCAGCAATGATTGAGCTGCTTCGACCGCTTCGTCCCGCGTTGGCCGGCAAATAACACATAATCTAAGACATACTTCGACGCTGCTGTCTCGAAACCGGGTTACCATGCTGCGAAGTTTCTCTGGCGTATCGATCAACCGGAGCCAGCATGAGCCCTGATTCAACGCCAGTTGTTGAGCCTGCTCGGAATGTCCCGAGACATATATTTCAGGCATCGACCGATCGGGCGCTTGAAACGGTGTGTAAAGTCTCCCGTTCTCAATGTGACAATACTTACCTTCGTAATTAACTTCGCCATTGTTGGCCCAAAAGGAACGACAAACGCTTAGAAATTCCTCAGCGCGGGCATACCGCTCATCATGTTCCAGGAAGTCGCCATAGCCGCGCTGCTCCACCATTGAGCTACCGGCGACAATATTCAACGCTACGCGTCCGCCGATCAGGCCCGAAAGAGTATTTATTTGCTGAACGAAAGTAGCGGGCTGCATCAAACCCATGCGGTAAGCCACGATGAATTTCAGCTTCTGAGTGACTTGACCAACGGCGCAAGCGATGAAGATAGTGTCTGGTTCATAACGACTGAATGAAAGCAGCACCGATTCGATTCCTGCTTCCTCTGCACACCGAGCAAATTGCAGCCAGCCTTCCATGTCGGGTAACGCCGCTGGTGAACTGATTTTTGTCGTTGCCACACGGGACGTTTCCTGCGCCGTTTTCATAGCCACTTCGCCGCCTTTAGGAAACATCCAGTGAAATCTGAGAGTTGTCATGCTCGGCTTTCTGCTTCTGCTTGTCGGACCAGGGGCAACACTTCTCGGCCAAAGATCTGCACTTCATCAAGTTCGGGCCAGCCGGAGAGAATGAACTGACTGACTCCGATCTTCATGTATTCAAGGAAGGCTTCCTTCAGATCCTCCCGAGTTCCAAGAAGTGTAATCCAGACCGGGCCGTAGTAAGGCACCAAGCCCTTCCACAGAGTTGGTGTCAACCAGTTGTCTTCGTGATCGGACATCTGCGCCGCCTCTCGGTACATTTGCGAGTCATCCTTTACAGTCGTAATTCGGTTTTCGTTCGCAACATTCTGAGGCAGCAGCGACTGAGCAGTATTCACCGCCTCTTCGCGAGTTGGCCGGCACAGCACGCACATCCGGAGGCAAACTTCGAGTCCATGTTCACGAACGCGCTCAACAGTGGGCCGAAGTTTGTCGGGAGTGTCAGCCGCACGTAACAAGCAGGATGCCTGCGCCAAGGCTAAACGTTCGGCAGGCTCCGAATGTCCGGAAGCATAGATTTCGGGAACGGCTCGATCAGGTGAGAGAAATGGTGTGTGAAGTTTCCCTTGGTCCACTCGATAGTATTTACCTTCGAAATTGACCTCGCCATTTGCTCGCCAAAAGGAATTACAAACCTCTAGAAATTCTTCTGCCCGCAAATATCTTTCATCGTGTGAGAAAAAATCACCATAACCGCGCTGCTCAGTGCTGGAGCTACCGGCGACGATGTTCAGAGAGATTCGGCCGTTCGTCAATGCCGCGACCGTGTTGACCTGCTGAACAAAAGTCGTTGGCTGCATTAAGCCTGATCTGTAGGCGGCAATGAATTTTAGTCTGCTTGTGACCTGTCCAAGTGCGCAGCTAACCACGAACGGATCGGGTTCGTAACGACTAAACGATACTAATAGCGAGTCGATACCAGCGTCTTCCGCATTGCGCGCGAAACGCTGCCACCCAGTTATATCGGGTTTGGGTGCCGGCGTGATGCCGCGTGTCGATTCAAGGCGATATTGAGCCGCGGCTTGAGCGCTCTGGTGAGCGCCGGGAGCGACTTCTCCACCCTTTGGAAGCATCCAGTGGAATCTCAGATTCATAACAGAGACTGAAACTCAATGTCTTCTCAGCACGCAGCAGTGTTGCCATTCAGGACTGACCGGCGGATAGATCTTCGCATCAGGAAAGAGTGATTGCATGTATTCTACAGTGAAATAAGAGCAATACAATTCCCACGGCTTTCCCCGATGTTCCTGATTGGAGATTTCATCCCCAGGTTCGACATAAAGCTTGTCGTCAACCAAAACACACCACTTTGCTGCGAGCGACTTTTTGACAGTTTCTTCAATATCGAGAGACGGGTGGTCAGCTTTCACCCATCCAAGAATTTTTCGTACATCAGAACCAGGCGGCAACGCTGGATCGGATAATGATCTGTCGTAGCGCTGATCGCAAAATGTGAATGCCAAAACACCATCTGCCGTCAACATGTTGCGCAGTTGCTCGACCAACTCGAGCATTTCATTCTCATGAGTGTGAGTGAACACGGAAAAGGCCAATACGATGTCAAACTTCAATCCCAGATCTGGCAGGGACAGGTGGCGAATCCCGTTCGGGTTATATTCTGAACTGTAGCGATCGTAGTGTAGAAAATGTGCATAAGGAAAACTGTGGGCGCCTCGCGCAACTACCTCCTGGTTAAGATCCAGGCACCAGTAGTCATCCTGGCTCACCCGATCGCCGGCTCCCGCGAGGAAGCCACCGACATTGCCGCCAAAATCGAGAATCTTTTTCCCCTTCCAATCCGGACTGGCCAATACTTGATCGAAGTATGAGAATTGAGTCTCTCGAGTAGAGAGAATAGTCGCCATAATTTCCCCTAGAACCGGGACATCAAGAGTCTATGGTCCACGGTACTGCTTCCGGTTCCACGTGATGAATCTTCGCCCAGCGTTGCAATGCCCAGGGAGGTGTATCAACGTCGCGGTATCCTCCCAGAAGCTGCCTTGTAATTGGATCTGCCTGTTTGAGTACCTGCTCATTCGGGACGTCAAGGTAGACTTCCGGTTTCATCCAGCGATAAGCGTAGCCGTACATCAACACTTTTGAGACACGATTGCTCCGGTTGGGCGCAGCCGTATGAAAAATGCGGTTTTCGAAGAGCACCGCATCGCCTGCGTTGAGCATGAGATCGCACACTTCCGTGTCAGCCGGATCGATCCCCCTGCGAGGAATAGGCAGAGCGTCAGATCGCAGGTGACTCTTGCGGGCAAACAGTGTCATACCTGATTCGGGTTCGTGAAAATCAGTTAAGCAGTAACATATTTTGATCCCCACCCGAGGCAAGCCACGATGGCCCACGTCTTTTGGCATTCGAATGTCCCGGTGCCACCCGCGTCGGAAATCAGGACCATCCGAATCGGGTCTCTTGTAAATTAGAGCCGTCGAATGAAGGTGTATGTTGGGACCGAGCAGTTGGACGATGAATGAAACTGTGGCTGAATTAGAAACCAACTTCTTAAAGGGCTCTTCTTCAATCAAACCAGGACGCAAATCCAAATGATTGTATTCTGCCTTGTCAGGAACGGTTGGCTTATTCAGGAACGACTTGGCCCGCCGATCTCCGGCAGAGATAAGGCTCTTAACCGTTTTTTCGTCGAGCGTATTCCGGACAACCAGAAAACCATCCTCGTCAAAGGCTTGTCGCTGCGCGGATTTGAGTTCTACGAAGTCCAATTGTTGGTATCCTCACCGATCGCCCGTCACACTTTTTCATAACTTGCAAGTAGTTGAGCCGTGACCGAACGACCGCGTTCCAGTTCATTCAATAAGTCGGAGTTGAGCCCTCCCAGCCTCAGAGATCGCTCTAACACGTTAAGCCGATCCCGTAACACGCTGATTTCCTCAGATTCGGTGCGAGGTGTCCCTGGAGGCCTGCGATCCGGCCGAGCTCCGTCGTCGACCCTGCGCACGTATGACCAAACTTCAGGCAATACAGCTACACGGCATTCATTGTAAATCCGCAGCTCCAGCTCCCAGTCTTCGCATGTTTTAAGGTTCTCAACAAACACCGGTTGGCCAATACGATCCAAGACGTTCCGGCGCATAGTGATCGAACACGTGGCCAGTGTATTTTGCCAATTTGTCCATAACCAGGGACAATCGTTTAGCCAGCGCACCTGTCCCTGGGTGGCTGCAAGTAGTCCATTAATCTCGAACCAGCTCTGATGGCTTGGTTGGTGCTCAAAGAAAGTTAGACTGTCGGACACGACTGCCTCAGCAGCAGGAAATCTCTCAAATACGCTAAGCTCAGCGTCAAGTTTACCGGGTAGCCAGAGGTCATCAGAATCCAGAAATGCGAGCAACTCGCCTTTCGCCTGGTGTATGCCGGCGTTTCGGGCCGCACCTGTCCCGCCCCGCTGTGTCTTGCGAATCAGTCGAACATTTGAATTAAAGCGACGAACGATTTCATTGGCTGTGTTGTCGGTTGAACCGTCATCCACCACGATCACTTCGACCCGGGCCGGGCCTTGAGTGAGCGCACTTTCAATAGCCTCGCAGACCATTTGAGCCCTGTTCCAGGTTGGAATGACCACAGACAAAACTGGCGGCTTCAACGATGAAATACTCATGATGCTTTAACCTACCGGTAGGTCACAATTCACGCCGGATGAGGCAGCAATGCTGCATTTTTCCATTGACCGGTGGGTGAATGCTTGCGTTTGGAAACTCTCGCCGCATAAACCCTACCGAGTAGTAAACGTTATACGACAAACAACGGCGGGCTTCGTTTGCCCACGTCCCATTACTATTCAAGTGTAATTCGGCGCCGTTGATCAGGGTGCACCACGCCGCGCCGCGACTCTGTTCCAGCAAATTATATATACCGAAAGCGGCAAGTCTTTCGCGATTCTTTTCTAACCGCCATCGCAGATTATTGCCCGCATAATCCGCCAAAGAGTGATAATGAGGATCGATAAATGTGAAAGCCAATATACCACCTGGTGCGAGCCGAGCCTTTAACTGCTTCACTAAACCATGCATGTCCTCACGAGTGGTATGCGTAAACACAGAGTAAGCCAGGATCATGTCAAACTCGATGCCCAGATCAGGAACGGGTAAGGCGTTGACGCCTTCGGGGTTGAATGAACAGTTGTAACGATTGTAATGAATCCAGTGAGCGCTGGGAAATCTTTGGCGGCCTTCGTCCAAAGCTTCTTTGAGGACATCGAGGCAGTAATAATTTTCAGGTCGTATAGTGCAGTTATGATCGAGCAAGAGATTCCCCTCATTACCACCAAAGTCGAGCACCACGCTGTTTCGCCAATCAGGGTAATTCAACTGTTGGTTGAAGTAGCTAAACCGGCCGAACTTTCCCGCCAACGAGCGAAGTGCTCGCTGCTTGGTGGAACCACGCCATAGAAAAACCTCTTCCACGCTGTTCAATGCCCCTTACCGATTTAATCCGGTCGATAAAAGAACTCTCGTGTTACGTAATTTGACCTACCGCTGTTATCGAGGAACGTATTAAACAGAACAATTACTAACACGCCCTTGTTAATCCGAATGTAAGTTTCAGATCTCATAAAGCCAAGATCAAAAGTGGCCGCGAGAGCAGCCGTACGTTGACCTGCCTCTTCCTCCAGATTCGCCAGTACCTTCGCGCTGGCTGTGGGCCATGGAATGGCGCCGTCATCACCCGCACCCGCGACGTTGACGTTTAAATTCTGGCCGTTCTGCTCAATAAGACATTCACGGATACCACGGGTTTCCCGGTTTGTGTTGACCCAACGACCAGTTAACTTCTCGACGTTTGATACGATCACCGCCGGATCGGACAAGGCGGGATCCAAATGACTACTTTGTTTGAACTCCAACGTCTGGGTCATGGTATCTACTCGAACCGCGAGTGTTCGAGAGCAAAATACTCCCTCAGGAAATAGTCCGCACGTTTGCTTTGATCTTTAAAGCGATGAAACTGCGCCAGCACGAGCAAACCTTTCATCATCATTCCCTGGAGCTCGGTTTCCGCAAATCCAAAGTCGAACAAGCACGTAAACCCTGCGGCAACCTGCGCCGCCGGATTTGAGCCAAAAACAGCAATGTCCACCGCTCCCCAATCGATCAAACCGTCTGGTCCAATCGCGTACGCTTGAAGAGACAGATTTCCGTCAGATTCAGACACCACCATACGGGCGATGCCGTTCGTGTCGGGATTGGAATTGATCCAAACCCCGGGAAGTCCCGAAGTGTCCAGGCCTATGCCAGCTCCGGCCTTAATCTCAACACGATCGCAAAGTTGCGCAAATTGCATATTGTTCAAGCAGCTCTGATCCAGCTACGAATCATCAAGCGATCCGAAAGCGCACCGTCGTTGATCGGAGTGCGAGCATGAATTGTCCGTATATTGTCGGAAACCAGTAAATCGCCTTCACCCATCAGGAAGTCAATGGTTAAAGGGGTTGTCGAAATGACTTCTTCGAAAGCATCCAAGGCCTCGAGCATTTCTTGAGAAAGCCTGCCGCCGTTGGAATCCAGTGCAAGATTGATTGTGTACCGGCGCCAACACATACGACCGGTAGCCAATACAGTACGCCATTTCACACCGCCTCCCAGGTAATCAGCGATCTGCCAGGGTACCGGCTCAGTTTCCAACCGTTTGAGTGTCTCAAACCCCAGACGTTTTTCGACTTCGTCCCTTACGCTGTCAATGTCGAGCACGCGCGAACGCCCACCACCGGCGCGATCAGCGCGAACACAAATCATCGAGATCATTTCCACCGGCGGTTCCCAGTCTGCAGTATCAGTATGTAATCTTTCACTTTCATGACCTCCACGCGACGAATATATGTCGGTTGCGGGTTGGACGTAGTGAACGAGTTGCGCTCGCGGCTTTTCAAAAGGACGAGCCACTAGTTCCCCAAAACTCCGATTGATGGCGACAAACAACCTGTTACCTTCATCAAACTTGAGGCCATGCACCAACGCGCAATAGGGCCGTCGCGCGATGCGCTCCTTAATCATATTGATGACCGAATCGAAATTCTCCGGACAGAACTCGCGAACACTTTTGAGCACGTGGGCTTGTAAGGCCGTCGAGTAAAACTCCTTATTATCGTATAAGGGGAGACTCTCAGCAGCCCGCAGTAGGCTGTTCGCCCACTCCGGGGGAATATTGATTCTTGCTGCATCCGGAAAGGGTGCAAGCATCCTGAGTTCACTCCATTTCCTTAAGATTCTTTCGCGTGTCGAAATCTCCGCCGCGCTGTTACACTAAGTTTCCCTGAGGCACCTTTTTAAACGACGAAACCATGCTGAAGATCATCGTTAACTGTGGTCCTTGCGAAGAGTACATCGATAAATCTCTCGCTTCCATAAAAGCTCAAACGTATGCAGATTGGGAAGCATATGTCACCGTGGATCCGTGCGGAGACAAAACGTTTGAGCGAGCGATGAATGTCGCCAGTGATGATAAACGAATCTCGGTCAAGCTCAATGATGAACGACTTTATTCTCTTGCAAATCTGGTGAATGCAATTGCGCGAAGCTCGGCTCAGCCAGAAGACGTTATAGTTAATCTTGATGGAGATGACTCCTTCTACGACGAAAATGCCCTGCAAACAATCGCCGATACTTACAGCAGGTTCGACTGTTGGATGACCTATGGAAGTTGGGTATCGCATGTGGCTTATACACCCGGAAAGTTCCCTCCTTACCCGGAAGGCACCATCGATTTTCGTAGCACGGAATGGTTGGCCACGGCTGTAAGGACATTCAAAAAATGGCTATGGGATCTCATTGATCTCAATGATCTCAAAGATGAGCACGGCGACTATTTTCAAGTCGCAGAAGATCTCGCGGTGATGTTCCCCATGCTCGAGATGTCAGGTACCGGCAGGGCAAAGAAGATACCCGATATTCTTATGCTCTATAACAGAACCGACCCAGCCCTCATGGAAGAATCAAAACGAAATGAAATCGAACGCGTTGGGCGATATTTAAGGTCCAAACCGCGATACCCACTATTAAAGAACAAACTAATCTGCCAACCCGGTTTCCGATCTAGCTACGTGTAGAAGGCCTGAATTCATGCCAGGCTGCGACGGCGCCTTTCAAATCCGTTGTGCGCGGAGGACGTGCAAGAGTTAAATGACTGCAATCTGCATTGCCGCGTGCTCTAAGTAAGGGTCGGTCACGCTTTGTGATTTGGTTAGTCACGTAACGAACGATGAATCCGATTCGCGACTGATCAGACGTGTTGGGATTTGAGCCGTGGATAATGTTGCTGTGATGCAACGACATCTCCCCCGGCCGCAACACTACGTCCACGGCGACAGATTCATCAACATCTCCCTTTATTCTTTCACCACGTCTGTTCAGAAGATCCGGATCGTCTATAACGTTCTCGTGCTCGAGCAAACCTTGCTTATGTGACCCTGGTAACACACGCATGCACCCGTTGATCGGATTACTCGAGGTCAACGCAATCCAAGCTGAAACCGAGGGTGTCAGGTGCCAGCCCGAATAGACGCTGTCCTGATGCCATGATGCGTAGCTGGAATCTCGCGGTGGTTTGTAAAAAACGAGCGTGCCGTCGATCAGAATATCACTCCCGAGCACGGCTTCAACGTCATCAAGCAGCGCTTCATCCGTGACCATTCGGTGCGCCCAAGGGAAAAAGAGGTGTAGATTATCGTATCGCTTTAGATTACCCTCGCCGCGTTCCTCAGCTATTGATTGCAGAGCATTTCGAAATGTGTCGACCTCCGGGGTTTGAAACACTGGGATGGGAAAAAGGATTCCATCGCGATTATACTTTTCCAATTGTTCAGCCGAGAGACCCATCGTATTGTCGACTCGCTCCTAACTTTCGAGCTCATAATCGAAAAGAAACGAGTTCCGCCCCAGAAATGCTTCATACTTCTCGATAACTTCCCAAAAAGTGTCAAGCTGGGCGGACTTATATCCTTTAGGCAGACGCTTCTTCATCTGCTGTTTCCACAATTTCAGAGATTTATTTCCGTTCATTTGAAAATAACCTTGGACCAGAGTATCCCAGTCAGACAGCTTTTCTCTAAACTCCTCGGTAAACAGCTTTTTTGCTCGTGGATCGGTCAACAAGCGATTCGTGGTTTGCTGGTAGGCTTTCTTCAATGAAGCTTTTGCGACAGCCTGACCCTGTTCCTGAACATCGAGGCTGATTCTGTAGATTTTTTGTAGAAGGCCAACTTCCGTCGTGGCAAACAGTTCAGGAGTCGATTTGGCCCAAATGTATCGCTCGTCAAGGGCCATATTTGGCAGGCTACCATGGGCATAAAATTTTTTTTCACCAGGCCCGGGAATTACAACGAGATCATGATCCATGAAAATTATTTTGACGCACCACTGTCCGGCAAACCAAACACTCTTTAGTCCCACATTTCTCGCGACGAATGATTCTCCTCGCGTATAACCCCTGATGGCGAGTAGCGTGCCCCAGAACGTCGCAATCTGGTGTAGCAAATTCAAATAGACTTTATTTGCCCTTGCCCGATTCTCGGCGATGAGAAAGGCTGCCTTCAGATATTGGTCGTGGCTTAGATAGTCGACGTTCGGCGGGTTATAAACACCGAGGACCTCCTCCAACAATTGATCAGCGAATCTTCTTGCGTCATTGCTCGAATAGGTGGTCTTCAAACCTTGCTTGAAGTAAACCTGTGGTCCATCCCCGGAAAGGTAAGTAGCCAGCTTGTCCAATCGAAAGGAACTAGTGCCACATAAGACTGACTGCGCCGGCGTTACCTCGCCGAGGAAATGCACGGTAAGTCCCAAGTCCCCTGGCAGATCCTCCAGTTCCGCGCCCGTCTCTTTCTCAAATGCCCTGACTGATTGGGCCATCGCTCTCCGCATTTCATTGAAACCGCGTCCAAACGTTCGCTCATCGGTGAAATATGGGATTGTTTGCACGTCACCCTGCCGCGTTGGGACTGAGAAGACTGTCGATCTCGAAACGTATTGTGGAATTGGAGCTTCCATGTCATGCGCGAAACGATAAATAAGTGCCAGCCGGCTCGCAGCGTCGGCTTCATATTGCAAAAGCCATTGCATGCTTCCACCATCGAGCCGATGCGAAGGTGGCACCGCGTAACCCTCACGCGCGTAGACTACGCCAAGCACATTCGGCCCCTTACGTCCTGCTCTCTTGAACTCAAATTCGATATCGCTGCCGGGCGGCTTAACTACTAAAACAACGGTGGTCGCCGGATACTCAACTAATGAATTGATTTCAGATGAGGTAGTTTCCGACACCCAATAGATGAGGGACTTTTGGCAAAGTTGTTTCAGGATCGTACCTTCATAGCGTGGCAACACTTTGAGTGTGCGGACCAACTGATCGTCAAGGTCGCTCGCATCATCATCTAAATCCTTCACACCACCCGTTATCTTCAACTGCCTAAGGATCTGATCGACAACGTCACCGGGTTCAAACAGATAACGCGCCAGAGAGAGTTTGCAGTCCTGTCTGGATAATTCGATAAAGTCGTTTAGTGCGTCATGGCGAGTCTTGAGTCCGGTGATTTTCCGATGAACGTAGCTAAGTCTGTCGAGGCGGCGTCGGAACTCACAAATAAAGCCACTAAGCTCCGTAGTGGTGTAGCCTTCCCTGAGCACTGACTCCACCAAATTCTTCTTCACTCCGGGCTCTTTTAGATTGAGTTGCGTAAATAAGAAATCAAAATCTTCCAGCCGGTCCGGTGGCAGCTTTAGTATTTGGTTTTCGAGCATCAAAACAGCGAGTCGCCTAATTTCCCATTGGATTTTTGCTCGTTCCCTGGGAACTGCGATTAACTTCAGACAGAAGTCGCGATTGAATTTTTTCTGCCGCAGAAACTCTTCAAACAGTTCATAAGCCCGTTGAGGGTTATGAAACTGCGCGTTCAATAGGCTGTGTAAGTTTTTTTGGCGCAAGATACTCGAGCACCTTTCAGAATTCTGCATACTCGAATGCGGGGCTTACTACCAACGGGCAGGGACCGAGAGGTCGTAATCCTTACGAGAAAACCGCCGATGAGACAGGACGAGCCCTATGCCCGTCCTTTTTTTTGGCGACAGATCGTAGGCAGGCGAAAAATGTATTCCGCAAAGAGAGTGTTGCAGTAAAAGTCAATACGAGCTTTTTCACCCGTGACTGGCCGGATTACTGGAGTTCTCTATTTGCTCTTCTTCTTTCCTTTGCCTTTTTTCTTCTTCTTTTTCTTGCCTTTTGGAGTAAGCACAACTCCAAGCGCGACAATCAGCGCGTTCAGCAGGTCTATCGCTGTGTACCTCTTGATTACGAGCTTAACGAACTGCTGGTCGCCATATCCGCTCCACTTGTCCTTCTTGCCTTTGCCTTTTTTATTCTTACCCTTCGTATCTTTGGTTCCGCCTCCATCCTTAGGTCGGGGTCCATCCTTTGGTCGTGGCCCGTCCTTCGGGCGAGGTCCGTCCTTCGGGCGAGGTCCATCCTTCGGGCGAGGTCCACCTCCTCCACCCTTCGGGCGTGGGCCACCGCCACCCGGACCACCTCCTCCACCCTTCGGGCGTGGGCCACCGCCACCCGGAACACCTCCACCACCCTTCGGACGTGGGCCACCTCCCCCTGGTCCACCCTTCGGACGTGGGCCACCTTTAGGGCCACCTCCTACTGGTCTACCGCCTGTTACGCCTCCCATAACTTCCTCCTTCGAGCTAACTATCTCGTTGTGAGTTTCTAAAACATATTGGTAAATTTCTGGCTAAGGCCGCCTCACGCCAGTTGGTTGCCTGACGAATCGGTCCAGGTCGTCCTCTTTTTTAGCTGCGGGTGCCGGTCCCGTTGTTGGTATGCACGCTACATTAATCTTCGGCGGATTCGCTTGATCCGGCCCGACTCGGAAAAGACCCCATTGACCTAGAAAGGCCTGATTGGGAGCAAAGGCTGTATAAAGATAGTCCCCAGCCTTCTTGAACTCTCCGCCCGCCTTGTCGATAACCAAATCCGCATGATCAGTGGAGCCGTAATTGTCACGCGACCCCAACCACTGTGAGAGAGTGTTGTTGCCAATCGTGTTTGAGTCGTTCTGATAAGGATTCCTCTGCCAGGAATGTCCGTGCAGCGAGAAGACCTGCGACGTGCCGGTTCCGAAGGTATGGACCAGACGGAAACGAACTCCGTCGCCCAGATTAGCTCTGAAAATCGGTGTTTGTGGATCTAGATTCGTAACCAACTGGTTAGATGCCATGCAGGAGAAATCCTGAGTTGAGTTGGCCGGCGGATACCGATACCTCCACGGCTCAGTCCGATAGTTGACTGCGTTGCTATTTGCGGCAAAACGTCCACCGCCGGGGTTGGGCGAGATGATGAGGTTATCACTCATGATGAGAGCAAACTCACGAAACTTCGCCCCGGTCTTTAAAGTGATAGTTGCCGAAGCCCGAGTGGTTGGAGCTGCCGCCGGAGGATCGCAATCCGCGAGGCTTCCAGGTTCTCCACACTGCCACGTCGCTCCCGGAGGTTCGATAATCATCATGCCGAACAGTCCGTTCTTCTGTGCGAAGAGAGGATCGGATGGAAAGAGATTCAGCGAGCCGAATTCGACCGGCGTATGAACCACAGGTCCATTTTTAGGACGCTCAATCTTGCCTGCGTACCATGTATACTTCTTTGTCCCCTTGAAAGGAATTGCTTGATCGGGTTGCCCCACGCTATTCCATCCGATATTGACGCCGGCGCTTGTTGCCTGATCGTAGGAAAGAAGTTGCGGACGCAATCCTACCCAGCGTGAGACTTTATGCGGGTACGCACCAGCACCAGGCACATTCGGATCGAAGATGGTCGGAGCAGCCATCTCGAAGTCTGCCTTGAATACCAGCGAGTCGTCGTTCGGATGGGCCGCATCGCCGGATTGAATTGAATTCGTCAAATTCACCTCGATGCAATCTCCGGCATTCGCGCGCAGAATAAGAGGTTCGACGGGAACACCAGATTTGAGAACTCCATTATTGTCGAGGTCCTCACTGCGGACGTACATGATCCCCAGCGTATTGGTCAACGTATCGCCTTGATTGCCACCCAACGGAGGCCGGCTATTGAAAACGATCTGCTTATTAAGCGATGGCAGATTCGTTATCGCTTGTTCGGCGGTAACGGCCGTAATGTTGAATACTTTGGGCACCGCGCCGACCGGACAAGGCGTATAGGTCGTGTTTGTCCCAGGCACAATTGAATTATTCGGCAGCGGCGCAATCAATTTCCTGATTGCATCGTTCGGCTTGGCATTCGGAGCATAAGCACGGAAGAGTCCCCATAGACCGTTAGCCAGTCCACTCTCATCCATGCTCGGACTATAAAGATAGTCGACGCAATTCACATCTGTCTTAGAATCATCAGGACATTTACGCGACATATTCGGCGCAGACGACGCGGGCACATTGAAGAGTAATTCGAAGTGCTCGGAAAGCCCCATCGCCTGTGTGCTGCGGTAGCCGGAGTTCGTCCACGATGGTTCGGAAAACCAGGTTGGGCCCTGAAGAGTAAACTGGTGCGCGAAGACATGCGCGCCAACCAAAATCCGTATTTGAACCTTATCGTTTTCGTAGGCGCGCATCAGCGGTGTCATTGGGTCCGGCTTCGCACCCACCGGACCTGACACCATGTCCTGCACTGCGTTGTCATAAGCAAACGAGAGATCGCCGAATTTTTCGCGGAAATTGTTGCCAGCCAGTCGAAACGCGAGCGGCTCGTTCCGGTAGTTGACTGACTGTGTGCCTGCCGGAATGATAGGAATTCCGGTGGTGATCAACGATGGCGCCGCCTTCGTTGTGCCTCCTGGTGCGTTGATCGCAAACTTGGAATTAATAAATCCGATCCTTGGGTTAGGGTTCGGTTTATTATCCGGGTAGACAGCCAGATCCGTATAAGCAAGCTGTAAGTCCTGAAATTCGAGCATGAACTCACGATAACTATCCTTTGGATCTTTCGTAATGATCCTGGCTTCCCAACTCGTGGGCCCTCCATCATTCCGCGAGCCAAACGTATCGAGTCCATTATTCGATGTCCAAGTTGAATCCTTGGGCTCAATCAGCAATCCGGCATAAAGACCTGCCTGTTGATGCGTGGATGGTCCAAAGTGATCGTGCGTAAACACCGTTCGCATCGTGCGGTCGTCACCCGAGTTGTCTATCAGTGGATCAAGCCACCAGCGTTGGATCGTGGTTTGAGCACCAAGCCACTCGTGCGCACACTCTGCGGGTGGAGTCGGTACTGAACAGATTTGCGCCGGAGGTGGTTTGGCCGCCAGCCCACCAGGCGGAGGTGCCGGACATCCTGGACAAGGCGTCCAGGAACCGCCGGGCTTATTGATGGCTGCGATTAATTCCTGTACTTCTTCCGGTGAGAACGTGCCATCTTCATAATTAAAGCCATTGCCTGCTCCGTCGGAAGAAGTTACATCAAACTTAACTAAGTGAATGTGCTGCCCCAGAATATCGGTGGGCGTCCGCACTTGAAAATCATCAACTTGATAATAGTTGGGCACCAGATTGGTATGCCAGTACTCGATAATGTCGCCCGAATTGCCACGAATGAATAATGGTTCCGTCGGACGCGTTTTATTAATTGTCGGAGCCACGTCATTCCATAAGGTGAGCAATCTTTGTTGTGGAAAGTGCCAGCCCCTCTTGTTGAAGACCACATCCATCTGAATTGCAGCCGCCTTGTAGATACGCTTCGTCTGCTGTTTTGTACCGGGGTTAAAATTGACTGGTTTGCCGTCATCATCAACAGCAGGATCGGCAAAAGGGGCGCCCAACTGAGGGCCTAACGGGAGACCGTTGACGATGAACCCGATCGGCTTGGGTACAGCGGAGCAGTTGCTGGGTGTGCCATCTGGAAACGGAGTCTCGTGACATCGCTTGCTGAAGAAATCAATGGCAACTTTTTCAATCGCTGTGCCGTCCTCGGGGAGTTGCGTGGCGATAGCCGTGTCCAGGTCTTTGCTCCAATCGAGCAAATCATGGCTCTCAAACTTGATTGAGCCACCGGTCACGATGTGTCTTGGTAACCCGCCATCCAGGAAGCCACCCTTTCCATCCGGCGCGAAATCAAACGGCGGGTGCGGTGGACGTGCTCCTGCCTTTCCCGGAATGAAAAACGGAAATCCGGGGTTTATCGTTACCTTCTGTCCAGTCGGATCTGGCGTTGCGGGCGTACCATAAACTATCTGCCCGTTTTGGATAAAAACGGGAGAAGGAATAGGGGCCATGGGAAGCGTCGGCAAAGGCACAATGGCCGGCGTAGGCGACCCGGCGCTGATTTCACCATCCGGCAGTGCACGTGTGCCCTGTATCGGAATCCCGTTCTTTAGTAGCGAGCCCGACTCAAACACGTCATGGGTTCGCCACATCGCCCACATGCCGGCGGCGAAATGTGGATAAAAGTGGCAGTGGAAAATCGAATCGCCTACCACCTTATTCCGATTGCCGCTACCGTTATAGACCATCTCTAACGTGTAACTCGCTCCGGGACTAATCATTTGACTGTCGAGATAGCTTGATTCATCGCTATTGGGAGACTGGAGCCACTGATGGGCATGCTGGTGATGTACGTGTGTCACATCCCGGCCGCCATGAAGAATCCTGAACTTGACGTGGTCGTTTATGTAGCTGTGAAAGACGTTGGATGGATCATCCGGGTAATAAACTCGCGTCGCTTTTGGCAATCCAACGAGGGTATAGGGAAAACCGGTCGCCGGTGTGTGCGCATTAGCACAACCCGGAGTGGGAGCTGAGGGCGGCGTCGTGTCTCCGAACTGTGCTGAAGTACAGAGCGGCGGAGGTGGCGGCGGCACCGGGGCCGGCGGAGTCGGTGGAAGCGAGGAAATGTTGGTATTGGCCGGTACGTCCACAAGCATCGCCGGATCGCCAACCGTCCACGCGCTCAAGAAGAATTCTTCAAACTTACAATCAACGCAATTGCCCATCGGACCCACACCAATCCGATTAGCGTAGATCTCAGCTCCAATGCCGCCTGTCCCGTAGTTGATGGCAAAGGCGTCCTGACCGGCTTGAGTCATAGCCGCCAAATCTCTTTCAGCAGGCGTGGCATTGTCGGCGGGATTTTGCAAAATTGGGAACGCCTGCGTCGCGATCGGACTTAGGCCACCATGGTAGACCACCGTAATCTCGCGATACGGTTGCTTTCGATCGGGTGAAGCTGGATTTTGACAGAATAAGGGATCGACTTTCGCTGAGCTGCCGAGTTTAGGATTATTCTCGGCGTTACATGGGGGGTCCGGCTTATTCGGATCACCATTGGCCCCAGGGAATCTACCGGCATTCGGACCTGTGATCATAGCAGTGAGATCGCTGTGCACGAGGTTATTCTTGGCATCCAACATCTTAAGAATCGGAATGCCGTTTTCAGTCGCGTCATAATTGATGAGCGGATGATTGTCGACCGTGCTCAGCGCCCCGTTTGCGGCCTTTGTTACTTGAACCTTTCTCGCATTGGGTCCTGTGAAGGTTAAAGTGCAAGGAGCGGCAACGGTGCAGGGACCTGCACTAATAGTTGCGTTAGGTGGCAGTCTATTCGCGTTATATGTAGCCTTCATTAAATCATCAGCCATTACCTGACTGCGATACCATTCCGCGCTGGCAGGCTGGACGTTTAATGCCCCAAAGAGTCCGCGAGTTAATTGATTGCCATTGACCGTCGTATCACCCATCGTGTAAAGGAGAAAGGTCCCTTCGTCCTTTACAAACAGAGTGTATTTTTGTGTTTGCGGCGGCCATTCAGCCGTAGGTGGCGCTGGTGAAGGAACGGGCGAAGGAGTTGCGAGACTCGAAGTGTTCTTGCCGGCAAACGAGCCATCATCCAGTGGGCCCGATACCCATTGCATACCCTGCACATGTAAAGAAACTTCCGTGGTATCCGTGCCGGCCGCGGGTATCGTGGTGGTGGAAAACGTGCTTGTTGGAATCGAATTGGTAAAAGTGATCGTCAGACAGTCTCCGACGTTTGCCCGTAACACTATGGGGCGCGGTCTTCGTTCAGGTTTGAGTTGAGTGCCTTTCCCGCCGACAGTATCGCTTCTGAGCGCGAAAATTAATCCATCGGGAATGGCCGTACCCAAACGGTTCAGCATTATGGGCTGGGGAATAGCCACGACGTCGGCTTGAATATTTCGTACGCATGGCGCCGGGAGCGGTGAACTAGTTACTTCTTTCTTTGGCACTTCGGCACCAGCATTCATCAGGACGGCAGCAGCCTTGACCGGATCAAACGGCAACTTTGAAGCTGAAGTATTCACTGCTGCCGGAGCGCTTGTTGCGCTAGTGGCCTGTTCGGGGACAGCTACATTGGTCTCTGGTCTCTTCTCAGCCTCTCCAACGGGAGTTTGCGCCAGTACCTCGCCTGAACCAAAAAGAAACACAACCAACACTACGAGGTAGCGAACGACGCTTAAAATCGTACTCTGAGGGCGAAGCATATGAAGTTCTCCTTCCGGATTTGCTGAAACGGTGAGCATCAAAGTTTGAGGATCACGGTGACCTCGGACTGGTCACGACGAAAGTGTTCGCGAGTTACGAAAGAGTAGCGAAAATTGTCACTGGCGGTGCGCTAAAACAACCCCGTGAGAACAATTAGCACCAATGGATTGACGACGGTGCAAAGCGTAGTTCTGTTAATCTTCCTTGTCAAGCAAAATCCTTCGAAAAAAGAGACGGGGACCGTGATGTTTTCGCGTGAAGAAACGCCTCACAGCGGTTAATTGCCAACCGCCGCTTCCTTTATCAGCTTTACAACCGTTGATGGTGGTGACAGACCATAAACTCTTGTCCGATACCCTGTAGTTTCATTAGCAATCAAGATCGATGAGGGGTGATCAGTTTTGTTTGGAGAGGCTGCTCCTAAGGCTTTGAGCAGCGAATCGATGTTAGCGCGTTCGCCGGTAATGAAGGCCCAACCGGGTCCCGCTTTGAACTTGGCCGCGAAATCATGCAATCGTTGTGGCGTATCTGTAACCGGATCCACGCTGATAGAAATCAGCTGCACGTTCGGGTCGTATTCGCCTAACTCTTGCTGTACTTTGCGAAATGTCGCGGTCAAAGGCGGACAAATGGCCGTGCAAGTAGTAAAAATGAAGTTGATCGCGACTGTCTTTCCCTTAATGAGATCGGTGTAGAAGTTAAGTTGCTTATTATTCTGATCAAAAACTACGACGTCAGGAATCCGCGTCGACAACAAAGCTGAATCGCCTTCATTCGCAGCCGGCGTCGGACTAGGCTCAGATTTCGGACTTTCGGGTTTCGCTGCCTCACCTTTCGCGGGCACTGCCCTGAGAGCCATGCCACACTTGGGACATTTGCCACGCTTCGTTGATGTCACCTCGGGGTGCATTGGACATGCATAGCGCCTAGCGGTACGTTGTTGAGTCTTACGCCGTGTTTGTCCAATGACGTTCCATTCGACAGGTGTTGCAGCGCAAAGAAATCCGATGATGAGTGCTGTTGTAAGTATCCTGCTTGTCATTGAAGGTTTTCTCCTACTGCCGGTAAGGGCAGTATCGTAAGGCTCAATTGAGACCGATCCATCCGCCTACGGGGGAAAACTTTTTATCTTTGAGGTCGACCGTTACAACATACGCTCCCAACGCGCCGATTCGCCGATTGGGTCCGTACGTAATCGCGGGCGTTAGCCCGGTTTGATACTCGTAGAGGCCATCGAGAACCTGAATCAACCTTTCGCGGCTGAGGTCCCTTCCGACGCGCTTCATGGCTTCAACAAGTATTTTGGCAGCGCTATACGTTGACACCTGAACGGCTACATGTCGCGCCGGCAGCTTGTATTTTTCTGAAAGTGTTCGAAACTCTCTTAACCCCTCGGCGCTTTGATCGGCAGGGGAGGTGGGTAACGAGAAAAAGAGCTTACCGTTGAAACCCGCCGGTGCATCAAAAACCTCTTTGCCGGCACTTCCACTGGGCAAGAAGATCGTTGGAAACCATCCTAATTTGCCCGCCTCGTTCATGAAAGACATCGAGTCGGTGTTGTTACCGAAAAAGAAGATCGCTTCTGAACCTGTTCGCCTGACTTGGCTAATAGCCTCGGCCGCATTAAACGCTCCGGCGGCATACTCATATATCTGCGGCTCCGGGAGCCCATCTTTCTTGCTCCGGTCCTTAATCGCGGATACAACTCTTTTTTGGTTTTCGGCGCCCGGAAACACAACTGCGATACGTTGTTGCTTCAACTCTGGTCGGTTGGCTACAAAAGAAACCATCGCTCTAGCCTGATCGTCAATCCCCGCCAGCAGGTAGAACACCTGCCGGTTAAGCGGAAGGTCGGTTTGCGGATAGAGCGTAACCGGACCAATCAGTGGCACCTCTTGTTGAGCCATCAACGGAATGATTTCTTTCTCAGCACCCGCGACGAATGCACCGGTTATGGCAAAGACCTGGCCATCTTTGATCAAACTCTCGAAATTCGCGCGCGTTGCTGCGGCAGTTTCACCGATTTCAGCAAATTTTACTTCTATACGACGATTGTAAATTCCACCCTGACTGTTGATCTCATCGAAGAAAGCCGTGGTCATTGCTTTTATTGCCTGGCCCATTTCAGCCAGGGGACCATTTGCCGGCACAGCAGTTCCAATCACAATCTTGCTCTCACTAATCCCAGGATCTCGATCTTTCCCGACCCGTTTCAAGTAAGCCACAAGATCAGCGAGATCCTCCTTGGTCATTACGTACCGAGGCATAATGCTGAGGAGTTTATTACCGGCGGGATCTACTCCTCGAGTGATCGCCAGCTCAAGACCGCGGTCGGTATAAGGCGGATGCTTGCGCCCATCGGAATGCGTTACGCCGTAAGGCTTCGTTAATGCCTCGTTGGTTATGTTGCTCGGGGAAATACCTCCTTCGGGTTTGCCCTGGCCGTCCAGCGCATGACAGTTGGCGCAAGCGACTGTATTACCAGGGACCTCCATCGACGCTTCGCTGAGATACGCCAGAATCTCTTTACCGGAAGGGCTGGTTCCCTGCACGTAGATCTGTTTACCGCGCTTTTCAGACGCGCTTAAAGACTCTTGTGCAGGTGCGTTTCCACCGGAATAAACAAGGAGCAGGATAGAAATCAGGCTGGCCAGAAACGCCAGGATCTTCCAGCCGCTTTCAGTGCGTCGATTTGTGGAGTTGTTCACTGCGCTGTGGTCACTGGCTTATCGTTAATTACACTTTCGACAACTTTGACTAATTCGTCGATGTTGGCGAGACCGAAAGCTTTCTTCCACAAGCCAGTGCGCTCGTTACCGATTATGAATATGTTGAGATGGTCCTGCTTGTTGTCCACAAACTGTCCGATCTTTTTTAAAGCAAAATCGACATTCTGTTTGTCACCAGTAAGAAAGTACCAGCCTGGCTTGCTATCAAGCTTTTTAGCGTACTCCTTCAAGCTCGCCGGAGTATCTAAGACGGGATCGACGCTGATGGAAATAATGTTAACGTCTTTTCCGATACGCTCGCCCAGGGCCTGCTGCACCTTTTGCAGGTTCCGATTGAGCGGCAAACAGACTCCCTGGCAAGTTGCGAAAAAGGAATTGATAATGACGACTTTACCCTGCAATAGATCGCTATAGAGACGCATTTTTTCGCCATTCTGGTTAACCAGTTGAACGTCAGTAAAGTACTTGTGCGCTGGGGTCTCTCCAGCGACTTCGGCGCCACTCTTTTGCGCTGGGCCACTCTGTGCGAAGACGACGCCGGTTGAGAAGTGGCTGGAGCCAAATGTCAGGATTAACGTTGCAGCGGCCAAAGTCAAAAAACATTTCTCACTTAATTCTTTGAGACTAAATCTCATAATCACGCCTTTCATTTGTCGGTCGCTTGCAGAACCAGGGGAGAGATCTGATTGAATCGCATGTTCAAAGAGGGACACTGAAAGTGCACATAGTATACTCCGGCTTGCGGCGGCACAAAGCTAATTTCATAGATACCGTTCCCTTGATTCGCCGCCGGCAATCGTTGTTGCCAAATCCCCGGCGCGAGATACACCAGCACGACTAGATCCTCAAGACCGGTATGCTGTTGTTGAGAGATCGAATCTACTACTTTGAAACGTAATCGGTAGCTGTCGCCAACTCGCGCCGCCAGTGAACCCGAGACCGGCTCGATTCTGATCGCCCTCGTTGCAGGTTTCGCCAAACTTGGATTGTCAGAGACGGTTATCTCGAAGCACTTAACCAATCTTGGCGAGTCAAGCAGAAACGCTACGTCATAGGCGCCCGGTCCACCCAGACGCACGGTAGTCGTGTACTCTCCTCGAACACTTTCACGCAAGCTGTTATCAAGGACGAGCAATGCCTTCGGTTCACGTCGATAGTTTTGAAAACTTCCCATCGGCGCTGCCATGCCTTCAGTGTAATAATAGATCATCTTGTCCGCTGGGTTTGCGACCAGAACGGCGCCTTCTTCAGGAGCAGGGACAATGGCGTCCGCAAATGATCTGCCTTGTGAATCCCGAGGAGGCTTTTGGCCGGCCGGGAAACGGCTCAGCGCTGTTTCCTTGCCAAGGTTAGCCAGCTTGATCATTAAAACAAACTCAGTGTCGCTCGATCGTATATAAGCGAATTCGCGAGTGAAAGTAATCTGGTCAGCACCTGGTGCAACGGGCACCGCATGGACCATTCGATTGGAGGAAATATCGAAAATAGAGATCGTGTTGGTCGCCTTGTTGGCGACAAATCCAAAACGGCCGTTTGGCAATATGCGGAGAGCGCCGAGTCCCGGCTGCGCTTTGATACGAGTCTGGATTTCGCCGGTTGAGGCGTCAATGACAACGATCATCCCATCGGCTTCATTAGCGACATAAACTGATCTGCTGAGAGATGAAAAGGCAATCGCGGCCGGCAGCATGCCAATCTTGAGGTCCCGCATAACCACCAGCCGGCGCACATCTATCAAGGAGAGCGTGCCGGCCTCTCTGTTCGTAACAAAAGCAAGACTATCGTCGTCAGAGAAAGTGAATTCGTGATGTCCGGCTCCGGTCTTGATTTGAGCGACAGTCTTCAAAGTCGCAGTATCAATGACGGTTACTCCGCTGTCTTTTTCTTTGACAGCGTCATTTCCGACCCACAGGTACCGGCCATCGCGCTGCAGGGCTATGCGCGTCGGTTTCTCACCTGCCTCAAGATTGGTGATCACTTTCCAATTGAGAGTATCGACTACAGCAACTTGATTAACTGCCGGCATGGACACGTAAAGACGCTTTTGGTCGGCGCTCATGACCCAATCTGCTCCTGAGCTATCCAGAGCAACCAATGTGTACAGTTTGCTCCCGCCGAAACCTGACAGTGGATCGATGACAGAGATGTTGGGCTCGTGATTCAGCGTGAGAACAAAGTAGGCGTTGAGGTCAATCGCTGCTCGCCGTGCGAAGTTGGGCTGTAAAAAAGCCTGCACCTTTTCGCGACATTCCTGGGCATCAGGGGACTGGGCCTTATCGCGGGGATCGATCCAGGCAATTGGTCGAAGATTGCTCAACGGTTTCCCGGAGGCGGCATCTGTAATCTTGAATCGAACTGAGGCTTCGTTGCCGGCGAGTAAGTCATTCGCCCTTCGTCCATCAGCAGACATCGGCGACATGCTGAACTCAATGGACACTCCTTCGTGCGAGAAGGTTTGTGCTGACCGACTTTCTCCGGACGAGGCTTTGGTCGCTATGGTGTTATTTCCCGTTTGCGCCCAAACGGGAAAACCTTGCGCGGTAAAAAGCAAGGTAAAGACTAATGCGAAAAGGGTGAATGAGAACGTAAGACGAGGCTCAGCTTTTTGTTTTTGCATGATTAAACTCAGGAACGCTTGTAAGAGCGGTTAGTATAATTGCAATTCCCGCAGCCGTGCTATAAGTATTTACGAATATGGACACTACCGAACAAAAGCGAAGGCTCGAGGGGATTCGAGCGAAAATGGACCAGCAGCAGCTCGCCGCCTTTCTCGTGCCGCGAGCTGACGAGCACCAGATGGAATACGTTCCTCCGTCTGAAGAACGCCTCGCATGGATCTCAGGCTTTACCGGCTCTGCCGGCATGGCAGTGGTAACACGCGACCGGGCTGCGATATTCGTTGATGGGCGCTACACATTACAAGCTCGGCAGCAGTCCCCGGCTGAGATTTGGGAGCATCATCACCTCATCCTGGACCCTCCCGAAACATGGCTCGCCGACACAATCAACAAAAACGATCGCGTCGGCTTTGATCCTCGGCTGCATACCCCGGAAAGTTTGAAACGATTCGAAGCCGCCGTCGAACGCGTGGGCGCAAGACTGCATCCGGTAGAAAGCAATCCAATCGACGAGTTGTGGACGAATCGTCCCGCACCACCAACCGGCGCCATTGAAATTTATCCTGATTCGCTTGCCGGAGAGTCCTCAAGCTCAAAGCGCAATCGCATGGCCGAGGAGTTACGACACGACAAGATCGGCGCGTTGGTCGTTTCTGCTCCGGACAGTCTCGCATGGCTTTTCAATATTCGCGGCAATGATCTTGACCTGACGCCGTTCGCACTTGGCTATGCGATCTTGCGAGCGGACGCCACGACCTCGCTGTTTTTGGATCCAGCAAAAATCAGCGCGCCAGTTCGTGAAGCTCTCAAAGCGCAGTCGAACGGATCAGTATCGCTGGCCGATCCAGCAACTTTCTACACCGCATTGGATGAGTTTGCCGGGCAGCGAGTACGGGTAGACAAAGCAACCGGGAGCGTACAAATTGCCGAGCGTCTAAAATCAGCGGGAGCGAGTGTCGACGTGGGCGACGATCCGTGCGCACTCGCAAAGGCGTGCAAGACGCCTGCGGAGTTGAACGGAATTCGTGCCGCGCATGTCCGCGACGGAGTGGCGCTGGTGCGCTTCATGAGCTGGTTCTCAAAGAACGCCCCCGGGAATGAAACGGAATCGTCACTGGCAGACAGAATCGATGAATTAAGATCCCAGGGTGAGTATTTTCGCACGCTGAGCTTCAATACAATCTCAGCAGCCGGACCAAACGCAGCTCTATGTCATTACAAGTTCGAGAAAGATACGGCGCGAGCTCTGAAGCAGGATGAAATTTATTTGATTGACAGCGGTGGACAGTACATTGACGGCACCACCGATGTGACCCGCACCCTGA
The DNA here is from genome assembly GCA_035281525.1 of Pyrinomonadaceae bacterium. Taxonomy (GTDB): domain Bacteria; phylum Acidobacteriota; class Blastocatellia; order Pyrinomonadales; family Pyrinomonadaceae; genus PSRF01. The sequence continues at coordinate 43,224 of DATEDU010000132.1, forward strand.
TGGCGGGCAGACCAACGGAGGAGATGAAGCGGCGATACACACAAGTGCTCAAAGGCCACATTGCTCTCGCCGTCGCGCGATTTCCAACAGGAACGACCGGAAGTCAACTCGATGCGTTGGCACGTCAGTTCTTATGGCAGGACGGAGTTGATTACGATCACGGAACGGGTCACGGCGTCGGCTGCTTCCTGTCTGTTCATGAAGGGCCGCAGGTCATTGCGAAGAGACCCAGTACGGTTGGATTACTGCCGGGAATGATCCTGTCGGATGAGCCGGGTTACTACAAAACAGATGGGTATGGCATTCGTATCGAGAACCTCGTCGCAGTGAAAGTTCTCGATCCGCAGCCGAACGGAGCCGAATGCATCACGCTTGGATTTGAAGTGCTGACCCTCGCACCCTACGAACGAAGCTTGATTGATGTTTCGATGTTGACTGAGGCGGAGCGCGCTTTTGTCGATGCATACCACGCACGCGTGAAAGAAACGCTGACGCCACACCTCGATGAGCAAGAGGTAACGTACCTGGCGGAAGCAACGAAGCCGCTTTAGTGTGCTGCTCTCGCGTCGCTGACGCGACGGAGTATTGCCGCAATTTTAGTCTCTCCCTACGCCCAGTGCGTCAGCGACACGGTTGATGTAGTTGAACCACGACGCTATGAGCGTAATCTGCAAAATTGCCTTGTCGTCAAAGCCGGCAGAACGCAAGCGGTCGTGATCTGCCTGAGAAATCCGAGTCGCGTCGTGCGATATCTGCACGACGTAGTCCAACATCACTCTTTCCTGTTCGGAGATCGGAGCGGTTTTATAGTCGCGCTCCAGCGCCTCGACTAAACCTTCATCTAACGTTACGCGACGCAGAAACTCTGCGTGAGACTCAATTCAATAATGACACCGGTTCGTTACTGAAACGACGGTCGTGATCATCTCATGCTGCCGCCGGGTTAGCGGTAAGTCGGGCGACATCAAGGCGCCAAACGTCGAAAACGCATGAAAAAGTGCTTTCGGAATCAGACTATGAGACGCGACTATTCCAGCGGTTTCTCCGTCAGGAGTCGGATGAACAGGCGTCGCGTACTCGATCGGGTACAACATTTTCTGCGACTCAATCGCCTGACGAACTTCTTCATCCTCAGATGGAGAAACGGTCTTAATCCACGTCATGCTCTTTAACCTCTTCTAGTTTTCTCGAACTAAACGTTGGCGGCGAAACAGGAACAGATAAACGGGATACCCAAGCGCTACTACGCCCACACCCTTCAACGTCTGCGCGGGGTCATTGCTGCCAATCAAAACGAGCATCACAAAAATCAGAACCAGAAATATTATCGGCGTTACCGGGTACCCTGGCGTTAAGTAGATGCTATGTGACTCGCGCCGGCGCAGTATAAAAAGACCGCCGACGGTCAAAGCGATGAAGACGACTACGACGAAAACAAAGTATGAAAGAATCTCATTAAATGTACCAAGCATGACGAGTATTGAAGCGAGACAGGCCTGAAAAGCAATGGCTCGGGCCGGCGTGCCAAATCGCGGATGTATCGACGCCGCAGCCTTAATGAATAACCCATCACGAGCCATCGCGAAATATACTCGCGGCGCGGCCATCACAACCGCAGCTAAACTCCCCAAGACGGCCACAACGACCACGATTGCGAACAACTGTCCCCCGATGCGGCCAAACAAAACTTCTCCTGCCTGCGCAGCAAAAGTCTCGCCAGAAGTGACTTGTCCCGGCGGTACGAGATAAACGAAAACAGCGCTGGTCAAAATGTAGACGAGCGTGACAATAATAACGCCATAGGACAACGCTTTTGGCAGTGTGCGAGCCGGATTGCGAACTTCACCTGCGAGCTTGCTTAGATCCCACCATCCGGCAAAGGAGAAAAAGGCTCCGACCAAACCTCCGGCAAGTGCCGGAATCAGCGCCGCCGAACCAGGTCGCTGTGCGACGAACGGGGTGAAGTTGGACCAATTGCCAAGCTGAAAGCCGAATCCCCAAAGCAGTATGAATGCAAGCAATGAGAGTTTAAGTACGGTCAGGCTGCGTATCACCCAGGCTCCAATTCTCACGCCAATGATGTTGACGGCTGCTACGACAAGGATCGTGCTGATAGCAATAATCTTCAGGCCAAGTGGGGAAAGACTGAAACCGTAACCAGCGTAACTCGCCAGCCCGACCGCGAGCAGTGCTGTCAAACCAGGATCCATTACAAGAAACGCCATCCATCCGTACATGAACGCGAGGGCGGGGCCATAAGCCTCGCGCAAGTAAACGTATCCGCCGCCAGCCTCGGGGTATCTCGCTGCCAACTCTCCGTAACACAGAGAGCCGCACAAAGCCATCGCACCCATCAACAACCACACCACAAGTAACCAGAACGGGGAGCCAAGATCTTTAGCCATTCCCGCAGGCGTGAGAAAAATCCCGACCGCAATGACTTCACCCACGACGAGCGCAGTCGCCGTACGAACGCCGATGAGTCGCTTGAGTTCAGTAGTTCTTTTCACGGCTCGGATAACGATCTGGAACGTGTTGTGATCGAGTCCGCGTTAGCGGACGACCGATAGTAGCCCAGCACTTCAGTGCTGGGAGCGTAATTTAAAATTCGCACCAAGTCCGTGAAACGGACGACTGCGCTGCATGTATAGTGCCCGCCGCAACGCGCTCGTACCTGGCTCATCCGTCCGTTTCACGGACTTGTTTCGGGTTAACTGACTTACCCAGCACTGAAGTGCTGGGCTACTATCAATCGTCCGCTAACGCGGACTAAACTGCGGACACGAAGTTCCAACGGATCCTAATCCCTCCCTCAGAATATGTTCGAGGCGATTTCGATATCGGAACTTCTTTTCACTACAACTTATCATTCGCTCGACGTTGGACTTTGGACATTGGACGTTGGACTAATCATTAGAATGAAACTCGGGCGGCGAACTGAAAAGCACGTGGGCCGCCTGATCCAAACACTCCACCAGCAGTCGTCACTGGTTGTCCAAAACTCGATGACCGTTGAAAACCGGGACTGCTCTGATCTGAGCTGTCACGCGCAAGCACATTGCTGAAACCCGAATAGTTGACGTTGGATACACCCAGCACGTTTGTTACGTTGAACAAGTTGAATACTTCAGCGATTGGTTCAATCGTGACACGCTCGCCCAGCTTGAAAATTTTAGACACCCTGAGATCGAGCGACGAAAAGTTATCGCCAAACTGCAAATCATCACGCACCAGAGGCAAGAGAACGCGTGGACGATTGCCCGTCGTCGGATCTGCGTTTGGACACAGCGATCCACCGGCAGCGTTGATTTGATTTATCACGGTGTTCAGTTCAGCGCCTGTATGAAAGATTCGGCCGCCGGCATTTCGTTGTATCTCGCAGACACGAGAACTGCCGTCAGGCAGCAGAATGTCGATCGGCACTGCCGACGCGGCGGTAAATAATGGAGACAACTGCACTGCCCAGGGAAGTTGAAACTTGCCCGCAAAGGTAAACCGGTGCCGTTGATCGTTCGGCGTGGGCCCTCGTTCCAGCTGGAGATTGTTTGAGTTTATTGGGCCATTCGAGAACGGGATCTGATCGTCGTTCGCGAAGTTGAATGACTTCGACAGTGTGTAGGAGGCGCGGAATTGGAACCGATTAGAAAAACGCTTTTCAAAACTAAGAAGAAAGCCGTCATATTGAGTTCTAACGCTTGACTCCAGATTCTTGACTAAGTCTGGCCCGCCAACCACCGGATTGAACACTGTGCCGATTACCCGGCCAATAATGAAATGAGTCCCGACGTTGCGTAGATAGTCTGCTCGTACCACAAAGTGGTCCCCAAATTCATGCTGGATGCCCAAATTCATCTGGTGCACCTTGGGGTTCTCGAGATCGTTGTCGATGATGTTTATGCCGCCCGCTCCGGCGCCCGGCAGTACAAATCCAGTAAATGGGTTCGCCAGCGTCGGAGCAGGAGGTGGAAAAACTCCATTCACCGGATCGAAAAGGAACTCCGGCGGAATGAAGAAGAGATTGCCGGCTCGAACTTCGACAGGTAAAGCTCGACCGTCAAGCCCGCGCTCAAGCGTTTGTATCTCCAACGTCACACGATCATAGTAAAGGCCGTATCCGCCATGAATGCTCGTGCGTGCATCTTGAGTTGAGTAGTTGAATCCGATGCGTGGCGCAAAGTTATTTTTGTCTCTGGTTCTCTGACCGCGCAGGAACGGCAGAATAATTGGATTAAGTTCATCAGTGCGACTGACATTCTTGACGTCGGTGTCGAGCTCGTAGCGCAACCCGAGGTTCAATGAGAATTGAGGGTGTATGCGCCATTCGTCCTGAATAAATCCAGCAAAATAGGTGTTGTCAGTGTCCGGAAGAAGCAGTGGCCGATCAGGAAACCCGCTGCGCAGTGTGACGGCAAAGACGAGATCATTATCATCGACTCGACCATCAAGATTTCGATCAAAATCCGGGAAGTCTTCAATTAATTCGATTCGCCCTTGCTGGAAAACCTTGAGGTCGAGATCGCTTTCGACTCGCTGAACTTCGCCGCCGATGTAGAGCGTGTGATTGCCACGGATGAAGGTGTAGGTATCCGCAAACTGAAGACGGCGTTGCTTAGTCTGTTGGGGCACACGAAAAGACGCGCCATCCTGAATGCTCGGAAAAGTGAGTTGTGGTCCTGGCGTGACGGGCTCTGTCTGATTTATGAAAGTGCTAAAGCTAAAGTTGAAGCTGTTGATGTCGCGAGGAGATATCACGCGACTATAGTTGGCAAGCAATGAGTTTGCTTTATTGAGGCTTGATTGCCTTTGTGAAGCTGAACCAATTGATCGAACGAGAGTGCTGGCGGCAACACTTTTCTCTCGTTGGTACGAATAGCGAAGAGTAACCTTGTCCGACTGGTTGGGACTCCAGTCAATTCGATCGGTTGTCATGAAGTCGTCCAACGGCGCTACTGCGAAACCGCGCCTGATGGATCGAGTTGCCAGATCTCTCGCTCCCACCAGCACTACTCCGTCCTGATTGCGATATTCAAAGGAGCCAAAAAACCAGGCGCGGTCTTTCTTGATTGGCCCACCCAGCCCAAAAGCATATTGTTGACGATCGAACGGAGGCGATTGGCCCAGGCTCCGATCGAAAGTTGCCGGCAATGCTTGAATCGACTTATTGCGGAAATAAAAAGAAGCGCCGCCGTGGTACTCGTTCGTTCCCGACTTTGTCACAACATTAATAACCGACGAACCCGAACGGCCTAATTGCGCCGAAAAGCGATTGGTAGCAATCTGAAATTCCTGGACAGCTTCCTGTGAAATATTCTGCACCTGCCCTCCTACGACGTCGTCGTTAATATCGGCGCCGTCAATGGACACGTTGCCGCCGCGACCCAGTTGACCGGCGGATGAAATCACGACTGTGTTCGTCTTTGTGGGATCAAAATTAGGCGCCAGGGTGTTGCCCGGGATCAGCAGCGCAAGTTCGAGAAAGTTCCGACCGTTGAGAGGCAAACCTTCGACCTCTTTTGAATCAATCACTCCGTTCACGACGGATGTGGTCGTATCGATCAGAGGCTGGTAACCAATGCGAACAACTTCGGAGATGCCGATCTTGAGCTCAATATTTAATGTGACGAATTGGCCAACAGGTAGAGTCACCGGAGAACTTGGTGCGGTCGGATTAAAACCCTTGCCTTCGAATCGCACCTCATAATCGCCGGGTGACAGATTCGAGAGAACGTAAAGTCCTTCGCCATTCGTGGTAGTTTCGCGTTTTATTCCCGTGGTCTGCTGCGTTGCTACTACACGGACTCCGGAAACGACTGCCCCGTTTGGATCGGTAACCCTGCCGCTGAGAGTGGCAGTTGCAGCCTGCTGTCCGGCAGCGACGGTTGCCATGAGGATCAACATTGTGCCCGCGAAAAGAAGAGGAAGAACACGGGGCAATTGAAGGCCAGAATAAGTCATGCGCAATTAAATTCCTTTCGCTTAGGAGATGCGCCTGCGAAGCAGGCGCGAGCGTAAAGCCTGGGGCGTAAGCCCCAGGGATCGCATAGCGGAAAACGTGTCAGCCCATGAAATGGGGCGACAGCACTCGATCATTTAATATTTCTTTCGCCCGCTGCGCGGGCTCCAATTCAAATTTACCGCTGCCACCTGGGGCTTACGCCCCAGGCTTTACGCTGGCGCCTGCTTCGCAGGCTAATCTAACCACTAATGCACTGTTGTACTTTTCCCCGCACGGCAGCCACTATCTCGTTGGCTTCGTTTTCAGTGCGTGCTTCGGCAACCACGCGAATCACCGGCTCAGTGTTAGAGCCTCTTACCAGGAACCAGCCATTTGGCAACATGACTTTGATGCCGTCGCGAGTATCCAGTCTATAACTCGCATATTCCTGCTTCAGCGTTCTCAAGACGGCCGCAAGCTTGTCCGACGGACATGAAAGTTTTTCCTTGACAATTGTGTACCGAGGAAGAGTTTTTAGCAGATCACTAACACTGTGTCCTTTTTGTGCCAGCAGGTGCAGCACAAGGGCCATGCCCACCAAACTATCGCGAGCAAAGTTGATGCGCGGGTAGATAACCCCGCCGTTGCCCTCACCGCCAATAACTGCGTTCTGCTTCTGCATTTCCTCAGTGACGTTTACTTCGCCAATCTTTGTAAGAAAGAGTTGGCAACCAAGACTCTTCGCGACATCGTCCAGCGCAGACGTATTCGATAAGTTAGCAACGACCGGCCCGGGCTCGCGAGACAGTACATAAAGTGCCGCCAGCACCAACGTATAGTCTTCACCAATCGGAATTCCTTCATCAGACACGATAGC
>DATEDU010000133.1:0-10619 GCA_035281525.1 Pyrinomonadaceae bacterium
GCAGTGACGCAAACATCATCAACCAAACCATAACTCTTAATGGTGTCGCTCGAACCGTCATCGGCGTTATGCCACCACGGTTTACTTATCCGAAAGGCGCTGAGGTTTGGGCGCCCATTACAATCACCCCGGAATTAGCGAAAAGCCGCCAGAGCCATTCCTACTATGTCATAGGGCGTTTGAAACCCACCGCAACCGTGGACCAGGCACGAGCCGACCTCACGACGATCCATGCTCGTCTCGAAAAAGAGTATCCACAGTCGAACACCGGATGGGGTGTAGCCGTGTTTCCGATTGTCGAAGACACCGTGCGGCACTACAGCACTGGGCTGTGGGTGTCGATGATCGCAGTGGCGTTGGTGTTATTGATCGCGTGTGCCAACGTCGCCAATCTGATGCTTGCTCGTGGCGCGGCAAGACAAAAGGAAATTGCCGTGCGCACTGCGCTGGGCGCAAGTCGTTGGCGAATCATTCGGCAATTTCTTACCGAAAGTGTGATCCTCGGAATAATCGGGGGAACAGTCGGAGTCTTGATCGCTTACTGGGGTGTTGATTTGCTCCGCGCTTTAGATCCCGGTGAAGCCAGCCGCTTTGCACCCGGTTGGGATCAATTTGGTATCAATCTGCCGGTCCTCGGTTTCAATCTTGGAGTTTCGATATTGAGCGGGTTGTTATTTGGACTCGCGCCTGCCTGGCAAGCTTCCAAAGCTGACCTAAACCAATCACTAAAAGAAGCAGGTCGCTATACAACCTTCGTGTCGCACCGGTTGCGGCGGGCCCTGGTGATTTCTGAGGTTGCACTTTCGTTGATGTTGCTGGTCTGTGCGGGTTTACTGATGCGGAGCTTCCTGGCATTGGTTAAGACTGATGCCGGATTCGATGCCAACAACGTCCTCACAATGAGTCTGGTCCTGCCTAACGCAAAATATAAAGACGAACAGCAAGTAAGTGCGTTTTTCTCGGAGCTGGTCCAACGTGTGGAGAGCGTGCCGGGTGTTGACTCAGCTGCGGTGATCAACTACCTCCCGCTCGGCAGTGCTAATTCATCAGACGCCTTTTTAGTTGAAGGAACACCAGAACCACCTCCGGGCGAGGAATTCCTGGGACGATATCGGGTTTGCTCGCCCAAGTGTTTTGAGACGCTCGGCATCCGTCTTATCAGCGGACGAACTTTTACTGAAGAGGATAGGCCTGGCCGGACTCCTGTCATCATCGTCAATCAAACGCTCGCGAACCGTTTTTGGCCTAGCGGCGATGCGATTGGTAAACGCATGCGATTCAGCGGCCCATTGGAGAAGAATCCGTGGATCGAGGTCGTAGGGATCGTTCAGGACGTTAAGCACGATCTGACTGTGTCGATCACACCAGATTTTTATTTGCCCCACGCGCAGGATTCGTGGAATGGGATGAGGTTAGTGGCAAAGACAAACGTCGAACCAACTAGCTTAGCCGGCGCCATCAGAGAGCAGGTTTGGGCAATCGATAAGGACCAGCCGGTATTTGAGGTGCGTACCATGGCGGAGGTGCGATCACTCTCGATGTCTGTGTACAGCTTCGCCTTCGGCACGCTGTCGATTTTTGCGGGAATCGCTTTGATTCTGGCCGCGATTGGGATCTACGGCGTGATGGCGTACGCCGTCTCGCAACGCACGCATGAGATTGGAATTCGCATGGCGTTGGGCGCACGCACGAGCGATGTACTGCGACTTGTGATCAAAGGCGGGATGGCGATGGCAGTCATTGGCGTCGTAGCGGGACTCGCTATCGCTTGGGGCGCCACCCGCTTCATGAAGTCTTTGTTGGTCGAAGTGAGTCCGACTGACGCGGTGACACTAAGTCTTGTTTCTTTCGTGCTGCTGATAGTAGCGCTGCTGGCCTGTTACGTGCCTGCAAGGAGAGCCACCAAGGTCGATCCATTAGTGGCGTTGCGATACGAGTGAGGGGGTAATAGGTCCAATAGGACGAATATGACCTATTAACAACAATAGGACGATAGGACCGATACGACCTATTTCGAACCATGGAAACACTATTCAAAGATATCCGCTTCGGGGCAAGAAGCCTGATTAAACGGCCAGGGTTCAGTGTCGTCGCCATCATCACTCTGGCCTTAGGCATCGGAGCATGCACCGCGGTTTTCAGCATCGTCGACGCAGTCCTGCTCAGACCCTTGCCTTACCCTAACGCCGACCGCATAGTCCGGCTTCGCGAAGTCAGTCCCAAGGGCAGTGAGATGGCTTTCGCCGAGCCAAATTTTCTCGACGTTCGCTCACGAACCCACACGCTAGACGCAGTCGCTCAATACAACGGTCAATTGACGACGATAACTGGAGGCGCCGAACCTGTACGGGCTCTGGCGTTCGCTGTGTCGGCAGATTTTTTCCGGGTGCTCGGAACGCAACCTATTGCCGGTCGCACCTTCACCGCGACTGACAGCAACGCCGGCGCGGCTCCCGTAGCTGTGGTTAGTTATGGTTTCTGGCAGCGGCTGTTAGGCGGCACGCCTGACTTGTCTCAAAAAGTCCTGACCATTTCAGACAAGAATTTCACGGTCATTGGAGTCATGCCGCAGGGATTTGCGTTTCCGCAAAGAGCTGAAGTTTGGGTACCACGCGAATTGTTTCCAGGACAAATCTCCCGTTCAGCGCATAACTGGAGCGTCATCGCGAGCCTTCGTCCCGGCGCCACTCTCGAACAAGCACGCGCCGAGGTCGGCGCAATCGGTCAGCAGCTCAAGCAGCAATACGACAAAGATATGGATGCGGTGAGTTTCACGCTGTTCTCACAACAAGAGTACATCGTGAGGGACGCTCGACGTGGACTCATAATCATTTCTGTAGCAGTTGCCTTCCTGCTGGCAGTAGCGTTCGCGAATGCGGTGAACCTCTTGCTGGCCCAGACAAGCACGCGCCAACGCGAGTTTGCTGTCAGAGCTGCACTTGGCGCGTCTCGCTTACGTCTTGCCCGGCAATTCATTGTCGAGAACTTGCTGCTGACGATCGTGGCTGGCGGACTCGGCGTGTTGTTTTCGTTTTGGGGTGTGGACTTGTTGATTGGGCTGAATCAAGAAAGCCTGCCTCGTACGACGGAAATCGGTGTCGATGTGCGAGCCCTGGCTTTTACACTCGGCCTTTCGACTCTTTTGGCAGTTGGCCTGGGACTCGTGCCGGTGCTTCGTTTCTCAGCGATCGATCTGGAATCAGAGCTGAAAGAGGGAGGACGAATCAAGTCGGGCCGCAAAGGCCAACGTGCACGTGGCTTACTCGTGGCGTCGCAGATGGCGCTGACGTTGATCCTGCTGGTCGGTGCCGGACTGCTGGTTAAGAGCTTCTATCAATTACTTCGAGTTGATCCGGGCTTTCGGACTGAGTCCGCACTTAACTTGGACCTCTCGCTTCCCAGCATGCCACCTAGCGAGAAGCAGTATCAACAATTTATGCAGTCGTATCGCAGGCTGCTCGACCAAGGTGTGGCTCCGGATGATGCGCGACCGGTGAGTGCTGAGGAAGAACGGCAACGTTTATTTCACCGGCAGCTACTCGAAAAGATAAACCAGGTTCCCGGCGTAATCGCCGCAGGAAGCATTAACGCCTTGCCCCTCGCACAAGATGCCGGCAGCGGAACTTTTCTGATTGACAACAATCCGGCGAAGACTGGTAACGCCGAATATCGCGTCGCAACCTCACGTTATTTTGCGGCCATGGGAATTCCAATACTGCGCGGCCGAACATTTGACGACAGCGATCTTCCAAATAGACCACACGTTGCAGTCATCAGCCAGACAATGGCTCAAAAGTACTGGCCCAATGAAGACCCTATTGGCCAACGAATTCAATTCGGCAACATGGATGGCGATTTGCACTTGTTGCATATCGTCGGAATTGTCGGCGACGTGCGTGAGGAAAGTGTCGATATCATTCCTGATCCGACGGTCTATGGTTTCGCGCTCCAGCGACCCGCTTCGTCGAGTCTGTCAGTGGTAGTTCGCACTCAAGTCGACCCCGCTTCGTTGACCCCCGTTTTGCGCGAAACGGTTCGTTCACTAAATCCAAACCTGCCGATGAGTTTTCGCACGTTGGATCAAGTCTTCTCATCATCACTCGATCAGCAACGTTTTAGCCTTGTGATCTTCAGTGTATTCGCAGGGGTGGCACTGCTGCTGGCGATGATGGGGATTTACGGCGTCACAACGTACGCAGTTACGCAGCGTACGCAGGAGATCGGGATTCGGTTAGCACTTGGCGCGCAGGTGAAAGACATATTGAGGTTGGTGCTGCAGCAGGGAATGCTTTTGGTGGTGATCGGTGAAGTCATCGGATTGGCAGGCGCATTGGCGTTGACTCGCTTGATGCGAGGTTTGCTGTTCGGAGTGACTCCGACGGACTCGCTGACGTTCGTGCTCGTGGTGGGAGTGCTGACTGTCGTAGCGCTGCTTGCTTGTTATGTACCGGCGCGACGCGCAACGAAAGTCGATCCGTTAGTGGCGTTGAGATATGAGTGAGTTATAGGCCCTATAGGAATATAGGACCTATTGCAAGGAGCAACATCATGTGGGGAGCATCAGAAATCAAAAAGTGGAAATGTGATCATGGAAACCCTAATTAAAGATATCCAGTACGGCCTGCGCATGTTGGTCAGGAATCCGGGCTTCACGATGGTGTCTGTGATTGCACTGGCGCTCGGTATTGGAGCCAACGTCGCAATCTTTAGCGTCGTAAATGGCGTCCTGCTGCGACCAATGCCTTTCGCTGAACCGGAGCGCTTGATGATGGTTCGCGAAACCAAGATCCCGCAATTCCCGGAATTCTCGGTTTCGCCCGGTAACTTCCTTGAATGGAAGAAGCAGAACACAGTCTTCGAGCGATTGGTTGCCTTTACCGGCTCGGGTTTTAACCTGATTGGCACAGGGGATCCGGAGCGGCTGATCGGTATGAAAGTCACCGAAGGCTTCTTTGCGATGCTCGGCGCTCAGCCACAGATTGGCCGTGACTTCCTGCTGGAAGAGGACCAGCCAGGACGAAATAACGTGGTGGTCATTAGCTATGGGTTGTGGCAACGGCGTTTTGGCGGCGATCCCAAAATCATTAACCAGAACCTCACGCTCAGTGGCCAGAGCTACACCGTGATTGGTGTGATGCCAGCGTCATTTCGCTTCGGAGGCGGTGACGAACCGACGGAACTGTGGACACCGATGGCCTTCACCGCGCAGGAGGCTCAAAACCACGGCGGCCATTACGTTGCCGCGATGGGCAAGCTCAAGCCAGGAGTCAAGGTCGATCAGGCGAGCACTGAGATGAGCACTATCGCGGGAAGACTGGCCGCGCAATTTCCAGGGGCCAACACTGGATGGGACGTGAAGATCATACCGTTGCTCGAGTACTCGGTCAGAAGTATCAAACCTGCCTTGCTCGTCCTCCTCGTGGCAGTCGCCTTTGTCCTGTTGATTGCCTGCGCCAACGTCGCGAATCTGTTGTTGGCGCGCGCGGCCGGAAGGCAAAGAGAAATTGCTACACGCACAGCACTCGGAGCAGGTCGCTGGCGCATCGTCCGCCAACTACTTACCGAGAGCATGCTGTTGTCTCTCGCAGGCGGGTTCGTTGGATTGTTGCTGGCGAAATGGGGCACAGACTTCTTGCTGACGCTGGCGCCGTCAGGTTTACCGCGCATGAGCAATGTCTCAATTGATGGACGCGCGCTGGCTTTCACTTTCGCAATCACTTTTCTCACAGCCCTTATCTTCGGATTAGTTCCGGCATTGCAAGCGTCGAAGCCAAATCTAAACGAAACAATGAAAGATGCCGGGCGGGGCTCGACTGAAGGCGGGCGACGCAAGTTTATTCGCAGCACGCTGGTCGTATTGGAAGTTGCGTCAGCTCTAGTGCTTTTGGTGGGCGCTGGATTGCTGATCAAGAGCTTCTGGCGTTTGCAGAAGGTTGAGTCGGGCTTTAATCCGGATAACGTATTGACGGCATGGGTATCACTGCCGCAAACCAAATATCCCGAAGACCCCAAGAGAGTTCTCTTCTTTCAGCAACTAATTGAGAGAGTCAGCGCCTTGCCAGGTGTTCAAGCAGCCGGAGCAGCCCATGTCGTTCCTATGACCGGTGACGACTACGTGTTGAGTTTCGAGGTCAAAGGACGGCCGCCTCTTCCGCCGGGCTCCAGTCAAAGCACGAACTATTACACAGTGACCCCAGACTACTTCAAGGCGATGGGCATTCCGCTGCGCCGAGGACGCGTGTTTACCGAACGAGACACGGAAGATTCGCCGCCCGTCGCTGTCATCAACGAGACGATGGTGCAGAAAATCTTCCCGAATGAAGATCCTATTGGCAAGCGAATTACCTTTGACACAGGGTCTAAGAATCCCGAATGGTTCGAGATCGTCGGCATCGTAGGGGACGTCAAACATTATGGTCTGGATCAGCCAACGACCTTGCAAACTTACGAGCCCTACACGCAACAACCGCCGTCTTCCATGACGTTGCTTGTTCGGTCGTCAGTCGATCCGGCCTATCTCAGTGCGGCGATTCGCAGTGAAGTCTTGAAGCTCGATAAAGAGCTGCCCACGTCCTTCATCAAAACGCTTAATGAGTATTTTGCAATCTCCGTCGCGCAGCAACGGTTCTCGGTAGTCTTGCTTGGCATTTTTGCAGCGGTGGCGTTGGTACTGGCCGCAGTCGGCATCTACGGAGTATTGAGCTATACGGTAACGCAACGCACCCACGAGATTGGGATCCGCATGGCGTTGGGGGCCGGACAGCGTGACGTATTTAGCTTGGTTGTCGGGCGCGGAATGCTGCTGAGTGCGATTGGCGTAGTCGGTGGCCTGGTTGCCGCTTTTGCTTTGACTCGGCTGATGGCCAGTTTGCTCTTCGGCGTGAGTGCAACCGACGCCGTTACATTTGCCAGCGTGGCTGGCGTTCTACTCGGTGTTGCTCTGTTGGCTTGCTACATCCCGGCGCGTCGCGCCACGAAAGTAGATCCGTTAGTGGCGTTGAGGTACGAGTGAGGACATTGCCGATTTCCAATTGCCGATTGCCAATTGGAATTTTGTCCTCAGACGTTCGGTCTTTGCCAGGTACTTACATCGGTAACTAATCGGCAATTGGCAATTGGCAATCGGCAATGGGTTAATTATGGACACACTACTCCAGGATATTCGCTACGGAATTAGGAGCATGTTGAAGCGACCCGCTTACACCTCCGTCGCTTTGATCGCTCTGGCTCTCGGCATCGGCGCCAATACGGCCATATTCAGTCTGGTCAATGCTGTGCTCATCAGACCCTTGCCGTTTGTTGAGCCTGACCGGCTGGTGTGGGTGTGGGGAAGCTTTACCGGCGGCAACCGTGCAAGTGTTTCGCCCGCCGATTTTCTCGACTATCGCAACGAGAACAAAGCCTTCGAACAATTCGCTGCCTCGGGTTCTCTTCCGCTAGCGCTGAACCTTACAGGTAGTGGCGAACCCGAACGCCTATCCGCTGCCGGAATCACGGGTAATTACCTACAGGCCCTCGGAACAATGCCCGCGCTCGGTCGGACCTTTGTACTGGAGAATGAAAAACCAGGCAGCGACCAGGTTGTGATCTTTAGTTACAAGCTTTGGCAGACACGCTTTGGCGGCGATCCAGGAATTATCGGTAAAACGATCACCCTCGATGGCAAAAAGCGTGAAGTCATCGGCGTGATGCCGCAGAACTTCAGTTTCCCATTCGACGTCGCTTTGTGGTTTCCAATGAACTTCGATGTTGATCCGGAGATGAAGCTACGCAAGGCTCATTTCTTGCGACCCATCGGAAAGTTGAAGCAGGGAATCACCATCGCGCAGGCCCAGGCTGATCTGGATGTCGTTGCTAAGCGACTGGAAGAGCAATACCCCGATTCAAATACCGGTTGGGGTCTGCGCCTGGTCTCACTACGCGAACAACTCATCGGCGACACCCGGCCGACTCTGTTGATTCTTCTTGGCGCTGTTGGATTTGTGCTGCTGATTGCATGCGCCAATGTCGCGAACCTGCTGCTCGTTCGTGCAGCAGCGCGGCAGAAAGAGATCGCATTGCGCACTGCTCTCGGCGCCGGGCGGTTTCGGATCGTGCGGCAGATGATCACCGAAAGCGTACTGCTCGCTTTAGCTGGCGGAACGCTGGGAACGTTGCTCGCAATCTGGGGTGTCAATCTGCTGGTCACGCTCAGTGCCGACAGTATTCCATTAACCGCTCAGGTCAACCTCGATGCGACTGTGCTGGGATTCACGCTTCTGATCTCATTATTCACGGGTGTGTTGTTCGGATTGGCCCCGGCCCTGCGTACGATGAAGTTGAACCTCATCGAATCGCTCAAAGAAGGCGGCCGCGGCGGCGAGGGAGCGCCAGGCAATCGCACTCGCAGCGTGCTGGTTGTTCTTGAGAGTGCCATTGCTGTGCTGTTGCTGATCGGGGCGGGTCTGCTCGTCAGAAGTCTGATTCAGTTGCAGAACACCAATCCCGGCTTCGACGCTCAGAATGTGCTCACGATGCGTCTTACGCTTCCAATGGAGAAATATTCGACACCTGAGAAGGCTTCGAGCTTTTTCCAGGAGCTTGAAAGCCGAGTGATTGGCGTGCCCGGCGTGGAAAGCGCCGGAATGGTGACTGAGCTTCCGCTAAGTGGCCAACTAAACGATATGCCTTTTACTGTCGAGGGCCGGCCGCCGGTAACTATCGACCAGGCGTTCGGCGCGGATTTCAGGCGTGTGAATCAACACTACCTGCGAACGCTGCGTATTCCGATTCTCCGCGGACGTAACTTTACGGATCAAGAGATCCGCCAGAGCGCCAAAGTAACCCTCGTCAGCGAGTCGCTCGTCAGCCAAGTCTTCCCCAATGAAGATCCGATTGGCAAACGGTTGGTGATGGCGATGGGAGGTCAGCCCTTCGAGATTATCGGCGTCACCGGTGACATTCGTCATGGCGCTCTCGAAATTCAGCCGGGCCCGATGATGTACTGGCCCACCTATGCGACGGGCCGAACAAATCTCGTGATTCGCACCCAAGGAGATCCGACCAGCGTCACTGCAGCGGTGCGCAGGGAAGTCCACGCGGTCGATCCGGATCAGCCTGTATCGGATATCAGAACGATGGAGCAATGGTTGGAGACAGCCGTCGCAACTCCACGTTATCGCACCATCCTGCTTGGGCTTTTCGCTTTGTTGGCGGTGGTCCTTGCGTCGACTGGAATCTACGGCGTGATGTCGTATTCGGTTGCGCAACGCACCCATGAGATTGGTGTGCGCATGGCTCTGGGCGCTCGACAACTTGATGTTTTGAAACTCGTGGTCCGGCAGGGCATGGGTTTGGTACTGATCGGTGTGGCGTTGGGACTTTTAAGCGCTATTGCATTGACGCGCGTGATGTCGAGTTTGCTGTTCGGAGTAGGCGCCAGAGACCCGCTGACATTTGTTGTCGTCGCGACGGTTTTGTCATTGGTTGCTTTTGTGGCGTGTTACCTGCCGGCGCGTCGCGCGACGAAAGTCGATCCATTGGTGGCGCTGAGGTATGAGTGATTTTAAAAGAATAAGACGAATACGACGAATAGGACCTATACGTCCTATTAATTAGGAGATCTAACGGTGCACACACTCTGGCAAGACTTGCGCTATGGCGTGCGAATGCTATTGAAGCAGCCTGCCTTCACTTGTGTGGCGGTGATAACACTCGCTCTGGGTATTGGCGCCAACACTGCCATCTTCAGTGTAGTCAACGCGGTGTTGCTGCGCCCGCTGCCATTTCCACAATCAGACGATTTGGTAATGGTCACTATGGCCAATCCGCGATTGGGAGAAGATCGCATTCCACTTTCCGTTGCGGATTTTCTGGACTGGAGATCTCAGAATCAGGCTTTCGAGGATCTCGCGGCATTCACCGATAACTGGTTCAGTCTCACCGGCGATGCCGAGCCCGAGCGACTCAGAGGAGCCTGGGTCACAGCAGGTTTCTTTTCGACTCTTAAAGCCCAGCCACTATTAGGCCGCACGTTCGTCGCTGGTGAGGACGCACCCGGCGGCGCACCTCTCGTCATATTAAGTCAGCGGCTGTGGCAACGGCGCTTCGGTTCCAATCCGCAAGTCATTGGTCAGGCAATTACCCTGAATGGCAGAAGCCGGACAATTGTTGGCGTGATGCCTACTGGGTTCAGCTTCCCGCCGGATGACGAAACTTCGCTGCCGGGCGAAGTGGATTTGTGGGCCCTGCATACACTCACACCTCCGGCGCGGCGTGGGCCTTACTACTTGTACGGAATTGGACGATTAAAGTCAGGAGTGCAACTTCAACAAGCGCAGTCCGAACTGAACAGCATCGGTCTACGAATGAGGCAGGACAACCCACTCACCAACGCGGAAACTACGTTGGCGGCGCGTTCTCTCAAAGAGGTGATGGTGGGCGATGTTCGTCGCATGCTGTTTGTGCTGCTGGGCGGAGTAGCGTTCGTGTTGCTGATCGCCTCGGTCAACGTAGCGAACCTTTCTCTTTCGCGAGCTGCAGCACGCGGCTCAGAAATGGCGATTCGCTCGGCGCTGGGAGCAGGTCACGGGCGAATCATTCGCCAGCTACTCACCGAAAGCATGTTGCTGGCCGTCGTG
>DATEDU010000134.1:0-3404 GCA_035281525.1 Pyrinomonadaceae bacterium
CGCTCGTCGCGTGCAGACGTTTCACGGTGTAGCGGGCAAGTATCGAACGGTTTACGACTCACCTTCACAATCGATGCGCAGTTGGGATCGACTGTTCTTCATAAACGAGCGACGTATGCGTCACTTTATTGAGTCCGGCGCTATTGACGAAGGCAGTCAGGCGGCGCGTTTGATTGGCATGCCGAAGCTCGATTGTCTCGTCGATGGCTCTCTTAAAAGAGACGAGCTTCTCACGGCGATGGGTATTGATCCCGAAAGGAAGACCATTCTGTATGCGCCAACGTGGTCGCCACATTCTTCGGTCGTGTCGATGGGTGAAGAGTTGGTGAAAGGGTTAGGCGAGAGAGGCTATGCAGTAATCGTGAAGTTACACGATCGTTCGAGAGATCTTCGTTTTGTGAACTCGGGCGGAGTGGACTGGGGCGCAAGGCTCGAGCCGATATTGCAGAAATTTGGCGGCGTGTTGGCAAGCGGCACCAATTCTTCACCGTACCTGAGCGCCGCGGACGTTATGATCACGGATCATAGTTCGGTGGGGTTTGAATACCTGCTGCTCGATCGACCATTGATTCGCATACACGTTCCGGAGTTGATTAAGAACACGGACATCGAACCCAGCTACGTGGATCTGCTTGCAAGTGCTTCGACAAGCGTGACGAACGTTGCGGAAACGATTGCAGCGGTTGAGCAAGGCTTGGTTGATGGACGAGACAAGTCGGCAACGCGTGTCGCCGTCGCGAACGAGATGTTTTACAAGCCGGGTACAGCAACTGAGCGGGCCGTGCATGAGTTGTACGAACTGATGGAACTTGAATGAACCTGCAAAAGCTGAAGAATGCCAGCTTTCAGGAGTTGCGTGTACGCGCGGCTCAGCGCGTTGCCGCTTTCAGCGAACGGCGTGGGTGGTCGAGTCTCGTAAAGCTGCCGGAGAGTGTTCCTAACACAGATTTTGCAACACGGATGTTCTTCGCAGGGGTTCGCGATCTCAATGCGACCGCTACCGAACTGAAATCGCGCTGGCCTGATACTGCTGAACAAATTGTCGAGCAGGCGAATCGTATTTGCGATGGACGTTTTGATCTTCTTGGACTGAAGAATCTGAGTTTTGGCGATCCGATCGACTGGCATTTCGAACCAATCAGCGGCAAACGAATCCCGCTCGAGCATTGGAGCAAGCTCGACTATCTCGACAGCGGAGTTGCGGGTGATAAGAAGATCACCTGGGAGCTGAACCGGCACCAGTATTTCATGAAGTTGGGCCAGGCGTACGCACTGACGGGCGACAAGCCTTATGCGAACACATTTGAGAACCATCTCGAGTCATGGATGGCGGCGAACCCGCCCAAGCTGGGGATCAACTGGGCCAGCAGTCTGGAAGTGGCGTTCCGATCGATTTCATGGCTATGGGGACTTTACTTTTTCAAAGACGCTGTGCAGGTCGAGACACGAAACAGGGCGCTGAAGTTTTTGTATCTGAACGCGCGGCATCTCGAATCCTATCTATCGACGTATTTCAGTCCAAACACACACCTGACCGGTGAAGCGCTTGGACTCTTTTATCTCGGTACTTTGCTTCCGGAGTTTGACGAAGCCAGCCGTTGGCGGGATCTTGGCGGCGAGATTCTGATCGACCAGATTCCGGTACACGTCCGTGACGACGGCGTCTACTTTGAACAGTCAAGTTACTATCATCGCTATACCACCGACTTCTACATTCAGTTCCTGCTCCTTTCGCGCGCAAATAATTTTGCCCTTCCCGCAATCGTAGAGGACGCGGTTACGCGTCTGCTCGATCACTTGATGTACATCACTCGTCCTGATGGCACCACACCATTGTTTGGCGACGACGACGGCGGGCGTTTGGCTATGCTCGACGTCCGTGCAGCAAATGACTTTCGTGGGACACTCGCGACCGGTGCTGTGTTGTTCAACCGTGGTGACTACAAGTTCGTTGCCGACGGTGCAGCGGAGGAGTTGTTATGGTTAACGGGTGTCGAAGGGCTGCGCCGGTTTGATTCAATCGTCGCGGCCGAACCATCAGACACGTCGAAAGCGTTTCGCGATGGTGGTTACCTCGTCATGCGCGATGGTTGGACGCGCGAATCAAACTATCTGCTTTTTGATTGCGGGCCGCATGGATCGCTCAACTGCGGTCATGCCCATGCTGACGCTTTATCGATTGATGTCGCCGCGAACGGTCGCACCGCACTCGTAGATCCGGGCACCTACACCTACACCGGTTCAAAACAACTGCGCGACTGGTTTCGCAGCTCACATGCCCACAACACTGTGACTTTGGATGGACACTCGTCATCCGCACCGAACGGCGCATTCTCGTGGAGGACGACCGCGTGCTGCTCGCTTCAGCAGTGGATCTCAAACGACCGCTTCGACTTTGTCTCCGGACGGCACGACGGGTTTATGCGCCTTCAGAGTCCCGCGATGGTAAGCCGGGAAATCCTATTCTTAAAACACGATTATTGGATCGTGCGCGATGCGCTCAGCTCGTCCGGAGAGCACCGTCTCGACGTTCGGTTCCATTTCGACTCTACACCGCACACGGAAACAGCCATCGACATTGAATGTTTCGGGCAAGGTTTCGGGAACGCTCAGCGCGTCGAGGAAGAGGCCTTTCTTTCGCACTGTTATGGTCAAAAGGAGAAGGCAAAAGCGATTAGCTTTTCCGCTACTTTGCGCGACGGTGAAGACGTCATCAGCTTTCTGTTGCCCCGAAGCGCCGAAATTGAGTGGCGGGTGATTGAATTGGAAGCAGAAGAGGGGCGGGCGTTTGAGGTTTCTCGGGCAAAGATTCGTGATGTTGTTATGATTCGCTCTGGTCAGTGGCTATGGAAGAGATTTGTAGACGGCGAGCTACAGGAAACCGTTTCACCACAAACAAGATCCGAATGATGACGTCGCAGGTTCTCGAAATCGCGCAGGGTGAGAGATTCCAGTTTGGCGAGAACTGGAAACACTTTCTTAGCACCCTGAATGAAACCCGGATCGTGGAGGCTGAAAAATCTCTCAAGGAGATGCTCCAGGTCGAAGATTTGACCGACAAAAGCTTTCTCGACGTAGGGTCCGGCAGCGGAATTTTCAGCCTGGCAGCAAAACGACTCGGCGCGCGCGTTCACTCCTTCGATTACGATCCCGAGTCGGTTGCCTGCACAATGGAACTGCGGCGTCGTTACTTCAGCGATGACTCAGATTGGACCGTGGAAGAAGGATCGGTGCTGGATACGAAGTACCTTCAGTCGTTAGGGAAGTTTGACGTTGTATACTCGTGGGGAGTTCTCCATCACACGGGCAAGATGTGGCAGGCGCTGGAAAATGTTTCGCAGCCGGTATCACGCGATGGAAAACTGTTTATTGCAATTTACAATGACATTGGTTGGAGGACCACG
>DATEDU010000135.1:0-2424 GCA_035281525.1 Pyrinomonadaceae bacterium
AGCGGCGGAATGTTCGTGGCGCCGAAAAACGTCGGCATGATCAATGCCCGGGCTTCGGCATAAAGCGCCGCAATGTCTTCATCCGGCACGTAACCAAAATAACTTATTTGGTCCTGAACTTGCAGTTTCGCCGCAGTGTCAGTCACTTCTTTGAATACCGCTTCGCGAATCTCGCCGCTGTGATAGCCGGAGAAAAGGATGTGCACTTTGATATCGTGCTGTTCCCGCAACAGCGCCATCGCTTTAACGATTCTGACGTGGTTCTTATGCTGCCAGAACTGCGCGGGATAGAAAAAATACCGGTCAGGCAGGTTGTATTTTTGCCTGACGCGTTGTCGGTCGGCCGTGCTGATCTCACGTTGCAACGTAATCGACGGCAGCAGCGGCAGCACTTTCACGCGATCGGGCGTAACCCCATATTCGCCGTAGAAGTTCAGTATGTCTTCCTTCCCGGTTTCGGACTCGGAGAGCAACATGGTCGCGTTGCGAATGCCGTTTCTGAATATGTATTCGCGCGCTTCCCATACTCCGTTCGCACTGACCTCCGAAAACTCTGGTTGCAGACGGTGTTGCAGATCGTGGATCGTCAGGATGTAGGGCAGACGAGTTTCGAACGACAGGGAACTGGAGATCGGATAGATCATTAGATCGATCTTATTCGCGCGAAACCATTGTTCGAGCTCGGTGTTGTAATTTACGTGGTCCACATCAACGGGGCCATTGGTAGGCGCCGACGCATTTTTCATCAACTTGCGTATCGCCCCGCGCAGACCTGGGCCTAATATCTTCGCCACGCGTCGCTTCAGAGTGACTGGTACGAGCGGCAGCACGGTCCAGCCATCAGTCTTCAATGTCTTCGTCAACTCACTATCAGGATTGCTGGAGAAGATGATGAACTCGTCGCCGGCGAAGCTCTCTTTGCAGTCGCCAAGAGCTTTCAGCATCGTCAAACTGTATTGATGGATCCCACCGTCGGCTGGATCTAATCCGGGAACGACTCCGATTCTCATTCTTGTCTTAGCACCACGGCGACGTAGTGTCTCATTCGTTTCGCAAGCAGTGCCAGCCCCAGGGAGTTCAGGACGCGCTTGACTGGGCCTCTGGAACCGGACGCAAGTAGATCGACGTACAGCAGCGACAGCCGCGCGTGAAGTCTTCGCCGGGGCGCGCTCTCTGCGAGTACCGACTTAAAACGTCGCTCATACTTGCCGTAGATACCTGTGTAAAACGCCTCAGCAGACTGGTGCATCGAGCTCTGTTTCTCAGTTTCGAGTCTTCTCAGTGACGACGCACTGCTGAACTCATGATGAGTTACGAGATCGTGCCATTCACGACCTTCGCAAGTTAGCTGACGGCCGATGTCAAGCTCCATGAACAGCGCCCATTCATAAGTACCATCGTAAATAGCTCTGTAGGATTCGAGTATTTCACCCGGAAACGCTGCCAACGCGTCGCTCGTGCGCACGGAAAAATTCGCGCCGCCCGCATAAAACCACTCCGAGCCGCTTTCATGACTGTAAATCCCCAGCTTGCCCCGGTCTGCATACACAACCGCAACGTTCGAATTGTTTTCGTAGATTCGCTCGCATTCATCCAGGTCGATAACGAGATTGTCGGGAATCGTGTCGTTCTTGATCTCGCCGGTAGGCATCGGACTGTCTTCCTGCCAGATACTCCATGGCGAAACTAAGTCGAGATAATGTTCCTGAAACTGCCAGATGTAGCGCGGACGATTCGTCGCCTGACGCAGCCAGGAAAGATAATCAACACGAGCGCCCTGATCGATCCCCCAATTCTTCCGTTTGATTACCCGCACTTCTTTGCCGAAGTTCCAACCACGCCGTCGCGCAAACTCCTCGACTCGCTGTTTTTCCGCTGCATGATTAATCGAACAATCCAACACCAGCAGCCGATCGCGATCGGGACGGAAATTCCGGATCTTGTCGAAGTGGTCTACGAGAGAAACGATGTGCTCGTAGTTGAAAACAACTATGTCGAAGCGTATCGCGCCCTGGTCGTCCTCAAAGTCTAAGCTATCGGCCTTCATCACTGACTACTGATTGTTCGCCCCTCAGGTGCGAACAGCATAAAGTTGTCGACTATCCACGGCAGGTTTTTCCGAATCTCTGAGGAGCCTTTAACGGCCATTGTAAAGTCTGTCGTCGCCGTTTCATCATAAGTCCACCCGTGTGATTCGAAGAGTTTTATCCAGAACTCTTTGGGTTGACAATTGATATGACCATCTCCCCATTGTCCAGGTTGTGCAGCGCTAAAAATAATCGCCCGGGAAGCGCTTTTGGTTAGATTATGGACCAACACCGCGGAGGCTTTCTTAGGTATGTGTTCTGCCACTTCGGTTGAGATAACCATATCATGAACATGAGTGTCGATATTAACGCTTAAATCCTTGATCAGAACTCTCTC
>DATEDU010000136.1:0-4929 GCA_035281525.1 Pyrinomonadaceae bacterium
CGAAGCGCCATGCGCCTCGCCCAACCGGCATTGACGCACGCGCCTGGAATCCACCCCTTCCATCGCCGAGCATGATACGTATGCTATCGCCACTCGAGCCGATAACGTCGTTCTTGGCGTCGCGATTCACATCGGCGATGATAACGTGGGAAAGCGCGAGTCCAAAATCGAATGGAGAGCCAGACCCTTCGACAAAGCCGCCACGTCCGTTGCCGATCATCACAGTCATTGCATTCTGCTCGTGATGCGTTGCCACTATGTCGACTTTTCGATCGCCATTGAGATCGCTGAGGGCAGCAAACCATGGCGCGCCCGTACGGATTGGAAGTTGGTGCGAAGCGAAACCACCTTTGCCGTCCGACAAAAGCAGAGTCAACGCGCGACTTAAGGGAAGCTGTTCCCTTCGTGACGGCCCTGTTGCTGAGGCCGTGGCCACGATATCCATCCACCCATCGTTGTTGACGTCGCCCACAGCAAAAGGATATGGGCTAGGACCAACGGGATAGGGTGATTGCGCAGCGCGAGTGAAATTGCCACGTCCGTCGCCCAGAGCAATCGAAACATCGTTATCTGCGTTGTTGGCGATGACGAGGTCGAGTTTGTCATCGCGATTCATATCAGCTATTGCCAATCCGTGCGTATGCGGATGTTGGCCCAGCTTCATCGCAAATGGAGAAGTTGGAGCAAGAGCCAAGCCGCCCCGACCATCACCGAGTAACAGCGTCACTTCGTAACTGTCATGAGAAGAAACGGCGAGGTCGAGGTTGCCATCACGATTCAAATCGCCCAATGCTATGTCGCCCGGGCTGACCGTCATGGTCGTCTCGCTACGAGGCGCGCCAAATCGGCCATCACCTTTGCCTGGCAAGATGACAATGCTGCGCGTGCTGTCGCAGGCAACGATGAGATCCAGCTTTCGATCATTGTTCATGTCGCCGATGAGTATGTTCCCCGGACCGTTTGGTACAGATATCGGCGAGCCTGGAGCGTTAACGAAAAATGACTCTTGCGTTGCAGTTGCAAAGGGAGCTTTGAAATTGCAGGAGCCGAGGAACAATATCGAAAATGCAGTGACCAAAAAAGCGAATACGAACGGACGAATCCCAGTTCTCGAGGTAAGTTGTCCGTCGTTGAAAGGAATGGTGCTCAATGGTGCCATAACCTGCCTCGCCAGTTAATCCTACCGTTTGAAATGCGCTCCGCGACTAACTTGATATTTATTGGACGATCCAGAGTGCTGTTTTCTTCCCACGTTAGCAATCCACCGGACACCGCTCAATGTCACTTAATTGATTTTGCATTAATCTTGCGATCCAATTGTTTCTGAATTAATTGGCGCCGTTTGTCCTGTCGGCGAAAACCTCAGGCCCGCGTTACTCATCAAACTCCTTCTCCCGCCGGCTCAGCTGCGATCGTCACTCTCTCTCCGAAGCAGAGCAATCAGAACCGCGAGCGTAGCGAGCGGGTAAACCTGGCGCAGCTCATCGCCCGACGCACCCGGTCGCTGCGCTCCCGGTTCCGTAGCTCACTCAACCTTGATAACTGAGGATTAATGGTAATGAGACATTCGCCCTTCAAAAAGATTTACGCAGTTGTTTTTGCGCTGGCGTTAATAAGCTCCAGCGCCGGCTATGTCCCGGCGCAAACGCGATTAAAGCCGGGGATGAATCTTTTCTCACTCCGTGACGACGTCGAGATCGGGCGTCGTTCCGCGAGCCAGATTGAGCGACAATATCGGAGCTACAATGATCCGCGCGTCAGTAGAATCGGCCGGCAATTGGCCGCACGTTCCTCTATGCCGAATCTACCGTGGCGCTTCCGCGTGATTGACCGAGCGGATGCAAACGCCTTCGCACTGCCGGGCGGCTACATTTACGTTACCAGTGGCATGTTGCGCCGCACGCGTAATGACTCCGAGCTGGCGGGAATTCTGGCGCACGAGATCACGCATGTAACGTTGCGTCACGGCACCAATCAAGCCTCAAAGGCGATGCTTGCCCAAATGCCATTGCAGGTTTTGGCCGGCCGGCTTGGTGGCGGGCTTGGAGGAAATCTCGCACGGCTCGGACTGTCGTTTGGCCTGAACTCTTTGTTTCTAAAGTATGGTCGCAGTGCCGAAACTCAAGCTGATGTCGGAGCCGTCCAACTAATGCGACGATCAGGTTATAACCCTCAAGGTCTGGTCAGTTTTATGCAGACGCTGAGCAATCGGGGCGGGGGATTCTTCTCGGATCATCCGAGTCCCTCGAACAGGATCGGCCGCATACAACAGGAGATCGCGGCCACAGGCGGCCGCGGTAGGCTCGGTAGACGCTAAAGCGCTTGATCACCGATCTGCTCCGATCGCTCTCCGTACCCTCTCAGCATCGTTCATAACGAGGAGCAATCGTACTTTAATCCTCACGCAGTTGAAGGTCAGCGATTTTATCGTCTTTCGTCAACTTGATCGTGCAGAACAAGGTCCTCCCGATGTCGGTGAGAACGTAACGATAGACGCGGAGGTCGCCCTCTTCTCTTCGGTCGACCAAATCGAGTGAAGAAGAAATGACGGCGACGGCTAGACTCAGGGAGTTCAAACTATCGCCGATCTGCGTGGCCCGTTGAGGGAATACGGCCACCCTCGCCCCCGCGGTGAAAAGCTTGAAGTCCGCCGTACCTGTGGAGAATTGCCGCAAAACCTTTTTGACCAACGCCGTGACCTGCGGCTCCCTATCCTCGATCGGGCGGGCGGCGGACAGCGCGAATTCGGGTCGGAAGATCGCCATCAGCCCGCGGGCGATCCTGAATTCGTTTGCCTGCCACAAGTTGACGAAGAAGACGATGGTAAGTTTGTCATCGGGCAGGCGCACGATGTAGGACTTGAAGCCTTGCCAAGCTCCGCCGTGATGAACTACGCGGTGGCCGCGCATCACGTCCGTGTGCCATCCGAAGCCGTAGGGCCTCGACCTGCCTCCGCCGATGCTCACGGGCCTCCACATCTGTTCAAGCGTCGGTGGCTTGAGCAGCCTGCCGGTGCGAAGGGCGGCGTCCCATTTCACCATGTCGAGCACCGTCAGATAGAGAGAGCCGTCCGCTGTCGTGTTCATTGACGGGGAGACCCACTCCTGGTTCTTCAGCTCACCGCCCGCGAGGCGGTAGCCGGCGGCGCGGTGCGGGACGATGTCGGATTCCGAGATGACGCGAGCCTCTGTCATGCCGAGCGGCTTGAAGACGCGCTCGGCCAGGTAGTCACCGTAAAACTTACCCGTCACCCTGCGGATGAGTATGCCTAAGAGCACGAAGCCTAAGTTGCTGTAGTCCCACCCCTCGCCCGCCGAAAAGTTGAGCGAGACCGACTTGATGGCGGCGAGCAATTCGTCTTCTGTGTAATCGCGTCTCAGGTCGAAGTCGGGCGGGTAGTCACCCAACCCCGAAGTGTGCGTGAGCAGATGCCTTACGGTGATGTCTTTCCAGCTTTGGGGAGCGTCCGAAAAATATTTGACGATCTCGTCGTCGAGCGAGAGCTTGCCCTCTTCGACCAGCGACATCACCGCCGTCGCCGTGAACTGCTTGCCCATCGAGCCGGACTGGAAGACGGTCTGCGGCGTGACGGGAACTCGGTGCTCGACGTTGGCGAGGCCGTAGCCTTTGGTAAGAATGACTTGCCCGTGTTTAATCACGGCGAGAGAGAGGCCCGGGATGCGTTGGCGCCGCATCTCGGCGTTAATGAAGTCATCAACATCGGCAGAGACTGCCTGCTGCGCTGGGCACGAAATACCGAACAGAAAAAGGATGCTGAGCGCAGCCGCAAGAGGGCGACTCAACCTCGTTGGTCTCATAGGATACTTGCCGCGGTCCGCGCATAGGCTCGAACGCAGCTGCGCCTACGCAAATGGGCGACGGACACTTAGTCGAAAGATTACAATCAACTGTAGGATCGCACAATGACAACCTCATCAAATGTCATCGTGATACCAACACATCGAACTGGCGTTGCCATGCTCGAGAACTTGCTCACATCTTTTCAAGGATATAGCGCATATCCGATCCTTGTTGTTGTTAACGACTATAAGAGATTTGACAAAAAAGTCTTCGCTCGAATCCGAGAAAGGTTTGCTCATCTTCCCATTACCTGGGAACACATTACGACGAACTCTTTTGAGTTTGGCGGTCTCTACACTGCGTATCAGAAAACCAATTATCAAGAGTTCCTGTTGTTATCGCATTCTTGTGAGATTCTAAATCCAGCGCTTTTCAATCTTGTATTTGAAAAACATAAAGGCAAAAGCATCGCATTCACGCTAGAGCCGGGCAATTGGCAAGCATCTCAGGATCAGGATCAAAGGCTATTGCTGAAGTATATTGACGAAGGTTCAAATCGCAAATTACTCGAGCTGGGTGAAGTTAAGTTTTGGTTGGCGCACTTAGGGAAGTACCGAAGGGTTATATTGGATAAGATGGATTTGAATCAATATGTGCCGACGAATATGTTCGAGGCAATTTCGATATCGGAACTTCTGTTCACTACAACTTATCATTCGCTCGATCCAGCCACGGTTGTTCTTTTTCCTGAGTGCAGACGAAATGTTTTCGAGGAAAGGTTTGGTAGGACACGACGGAGGATAGAAAACGATTATTTTATTAAATGGCAGACCCACTGGACTCCAACCATGATTTTTGAAGATATTCAGAGCAAGCTTTTCCGTTATCGGGTGAAGAATACGGTGAAGAAGTTTATTCTCCATCACTTTCCCAGCGCTTATCCCAGAATCAGTAAGACGTATCACTCGCTTCTGGGTAGGTCGGTAATAAGTGATAAGTGATAAGTGATAAGTGATAAGTGATAAGTGATAAGTGATAAGTGATGAGTGATAAGTGATAAGTGATAAGTGATGAGTGCTGAGTGCTGAGTGCCGAGTAATGAGTAATAAGTAATGAGTAATAAGTAAT
>DATEDU010000137.1:0-3092 GCA_035281525.1 Pyrinomonadaceae bacterium
ATCATTTCATCCGCACTCATGCCGGATAGCAAAGTAATGCCGAGTCTTGGGCCGATGCCGCTTACGGAAATTAGACGCAGGAAGAGTTCGCGTTCACGAGCTGTCTTAAACCCATAAAGTTGCAGTGCATCCTCGCGGACATGCGTATAGATTCTGAGTTGAACGTTTGCACCTACGTCTTCGAGGTCGTAGTAAGTCGAAACGGGAATGCTCACTTCATAACCAACTCCAGCCACATCCAGAATCACCGATGTCGGCTGCTTGGAAAGTAGTGTTCCGGAAAGATGGGCAATCATTAACGAACTGTATCTTGTGTGTGTGTGTAAACCCGAGCGATTGTAGTTGAAGGCATCGCATCCGGCAATGCACTTTAAATCATCCATGCATTACGCAGATTGCACGGATTGGGGCTATACTTACGACCGTAGGCCAATCGATGAAGTCAGAAAAGATTTCAGAACTGACAACTAATCGGCTGAGCGTTTATCTTCGGTGCTTGAATGAGCTTTCGGCCGCGGGGATTAAGACGATCTCTTCACAGCAACTCGCTAAACAATTCAATCTCAATTCGGCGCAGATTCGGAAGGACCTCGGATACTTTGGTGAGTTTGGAGTGCGTGGAGTCGGCTACTACGTGAAGGAGCTGCAAGCGCACATTACGAACATTCTGGGGCTCGATAAACCTCACCGAGTAGGCATCATCGGCGCCGGTAGACTGGGCACGGCTTTGGCAAACTACCAGGGATTTTCCAAGTCGAATTTCGCAGTCGTGGCCTTGTTCGATAACGACGTCAAGAAGATCGGTCAGCACACTGGCTCCGTTCTTATTCATGACGTGCGAAAGATCGCACGCATAGTGAGAGAGGAAGCAATCGATGTCGCGGTGATTGCAGTGCCCGCTCGCGCTGCGCAACGAGTTCTGAATGAGGTGACGACCGCAGGCGTAAAAGCAGTCTTGAATTTCGCTCCAATATCTCTCAGCGCGCGGCTCGGCGTGAAAGTTAAAACCGTTGACTTAACGACTTCACTCGAATCATTATCCTATTTTCTGGCGCAACCGCCCGCCGGTGCAGTAACGAACGGGCGTCGCAGAACTAGTTTTGACGAACCCTTCGAACAAAAAGAACGCGAACTCTAACGAGGCTGCCTGACAGTATGGACGAACAAACCGCCAGGCGAGAGATTTGCCGCGTTGGACAACTGCTTTACGAACGAAGTTATGTAGTTTCGTCTGATGGGAATCTCAGCATTCGCCTCGACGATGGTCGCATCGTCACCAGCCCGACGATGACGTGCAAGGGTCGGATGACCGAAGATTCGCTCGCTGTGACTGATCGTGACGGGAAACCTCTGACCGATCGGAAGCCTTCGAGCGAACTGCCGATGCATCTTTTGATCTATCGCGAGCGTCCGGACGTCAAAGGAGTTTGTCACGCTCATCCACCGCATGGAACCGCGTTCGCAGTGGCCGGACTCGCGATCGATCAACCCATACTCTCGGAGGTTATTCTGACGCTGGGATGCGTTCCACTCGCTTCTTACGGAACTCCGTCGACTGAGGAATTGACCGACGCGATGCGTCCACTGGTGAAGCATCACAACGCACTGTTGATGGCGAACCACGGCGCGGTAGCGTACGGTGCCGATATCTGGCAGGCGTTTGATCGATTGGAAACTTTAGAGCATACGGCTCGCATAGCGATACTTTCGCGCATACTCGGCGGTTCGCGAAACCTACCGGCGGATGCGATTGAAAAATTAATTAATGTTCGAGAGGCGTCGGGTTATCTGGGTGAAGGCGCTCGTTGCCAGGCGTGTGGTTATCTGCATGAGACGCAGTTCGCTTGTCCAACTGGTGAGCGCCCCGCCGCGACTGGGTATACTTCGGAGAACGGGTCGGGCAAGATCGCATTGACGAGAGAAGAGCTAGTTGAGTTGTTATCGCAAGCAGTGAATAGTAAGTAATGGTTCTTCTCATTCACACCTGGCTTCAGCCAGGTGCTTTCGGCTGAGAAAGTATTGGATACCGTTTAAACGGTTTCCCTCTTTATTATTAACTCTAACCACCTGGCTGAAGCCAGGTGTGAATAAGAAACGCATACCCCACTTTAAGGAGCACACAGCAGATGCCACAAGAAGCGCTCGGCATGGTTGAGACAAAGGGACTGGTCGCGATGATCGAAGCGGCGGACGCAATGGTCAAAGCCGCAAACGTCACACTTATTGGCTACGAGAAAATCGGCGCAGGCTTTGTCACCGCCATTGTCAGAGGCGACGTTGCTGCGGTGAAGGCCGCAACTGATGCCGGCGCGGCAGCTGCACGGAGAGTCGGCGAGTTGGTCAGTGTCCACGTTATTCCGCGCCCACACGGCAGCGTTGACGAAGCTCTTCCAGTAGGTCTGAGCCGCGGTTCAGCATGATCATCGCCCGTATTCTCGGCACGGTCGTTTCAACCCACAAGGACGAGCGGCTGCTTGGCAAGAAGCTACTCATCGTTCGTCCGATCAATGTCGATGGCAGTGACACGACCGGTTATGTGGTTGCGGTCGATACTGTCGGCGCGGGTTTTCATGAAAGAGTATTGGTGGTAGCAGGCTCGAGCGCGCGCCTGGCTCAGGGAATGAAAGACACTCCAGTAGACGCAGCAATCGTTGGGGTGATTGATACTGTCGATGTAACCAGCTCCTGAAGATTCACGACTTATGCAGCTTGCACGAGTTATCGGAACAGTAGTCGCCACTGTGAAAAACGAATCGCTGGAGGGGCGGAAGCTGCTCGTAGTGCAATCGCTCGATAAGGACCTCCAACCCATGGCGAAGCCGATGGTC
Organism: Pyrinomonadaceae bacterium; assembly: GCA_035281525.1. Classification (GTDB taxonomy): domain Bacteria; phylum Acidobacteriota; class Blastocatellia; order Pyrinomonadales; family Pyrinomonadaceae; genus PSRF01. Next base: position 2,829 of record DATEDU010000137.1, read on the forward strand.
GCAGTTGACGCGATCGGAGCTGGAGTCGGCGAACTCGTCTTTTGGTGCCGGGGCAGAGAAGCGAGCTTTCCCTTCAAACGAGAAGACACTCCTACCGACTGCACGATCATTGCGATCGTCGACTCTAACCAGCATGTGACGCAGGGAACCGGAAGATGATTTTGGCGCGCGTTCTGGGAAACATCGTCGCGACACAAAAGAACCAGCGCTACGAGAACGCCAGCGTCATGCTGTGCCAACAAATCACTCCCGAGGGAGATGAAA
>DATEDU010000138.1:0-3115 GCA_035281525.1 Pyrinomonadaceae bacterium
CACTCTAATGGCCACCAGCAGGGTTTACTCTTTGTTTCAATCGGTTGCACCAGCAGACGATCCACTGCAACAAGTCGAGGCTCAGGAAGAACCGTCGGAGAGCGAGAATGAAAGCGCCGCGATCAGCGAAACGCTTAAGACTCGGCCCGCGGTCCGAGAACCGCAACGGCGTGACGCTCGCGAACTCTTCAACGCCTGGAATGATCCGGACGTGGAAGGCGAGCCTGACGATCTTGACGGCGCCGAAGCCTGGATGGAAGCTGAAAACCCCGAACAAAAGCTGGAAGAAGGCGAAGTCGCGTACAACTATGACGAATGGGATCGCGAGTTAACGGACCACAGGCTCGGCTGGTGCCGCGTCGTTGAAAAACGGGTGAAGCATGGCGATCGAGCCTTTGTGGACCAGACACGCGACCGGCACAGAGGAGTGATCTCTTCCATTCGTTACCAGTTTCAGTTGATGAAACCCGAAGAGCTGACGCGAGTAGCGAATGAGCTCGACGGTGAGGACTATGATCTCAATGCAGTAGTTGATTATGTGATTGACCGGCGCGCTGCCAAAGTCGGTGGTGGCCATCAGTCTGAGCGCCTTTACACAAAACGGCTCCGGCGAACGCGCGACGTCGCCGTGTCGTTCCTGCTGGACCAGTCATCTTCCACTGCACGTACGATTGGCCGTCATCCACTGCAGCCTTACACACATCCGGGCCGCCGCATCATCGAAATCGAGAAGGAAGGCCTCGTGTTAATGAGCGAAGCACTTGAAGCAGTCGGTGATCGTTACTCGATAAACGGCTTCACTTCAGAAGGTCGCCGCAACGTGAAGTATTACGTCGTTAAAGATTTTCATGAGCAGTACTCTGATGAAGTAAAACGACGCATCGGAGGCATTACTTATCAGAACAACACTCGTCTTGGCGCCGCGATCCGTCATGCGTCGGCGAAGTTGGCGAGACAACAGGCTCGGACGCGGCTGTTGATTGTGCTGTCAGATGGGCGTCCTTACGATCATGACTACGGCGATGCTCGGTATGCTCGGGAGGATACGCGCGAGGCGTTAAGGCAGGCTAAGGTGCAGGGGATCACGCCGTTTTGCATCACGATAGATCGGGAGTCGGAAGCGGAGTTACGGGATCTGTACGGTGAGATTGGATACACGATTATCGATGATGTGCTTTCACTGCCTGAGCGCTTACCCGGCATCTACAGACGGCTTACTACTTAATGGTACAATCGGGCCGGTACGGGCAGTGACGCTTCAGTTCGCGGAGCTGACGGTTCGTCTGTAGAGTAAATTGAAATGGCTAAAGAATACGTAGAACTTTACGAAGGCATCGCGTACAGAATCGCTGGGACAAGGGTGTCTCTGGATTCCGTAGTTTACGAATACAAAAAGGGCCATTCACCCGAGTCGATCCAAGATTCCTTTCCTGCGCTGACTCTTGAACAAGTCTACGGCGCAATCGCCTACTACCTCGGGAACAAGGAAAAAATCGATCAGTATCTCGCTGAGGGCGAAATTGAGTGGGAGAAGTTCCGCAAAGCGTCATATGAGAAACATCGGGAGTTTTACGAAAGGATGGATAAAGCTCGAAAACAAATGTTGACCTCACAGCCCTGACAACCCGCCCCGTCGCGACTGCAAATCTTTTACCTCACGCTCATGAAAATTCGCTTTCTAGCTGATGCCGATCTCAACAAAAATATTGTACGCGGAGTGCTTAAGCCGACACCCGAGATAGATTTTAAGGTGGCTCTTGAGCTGCAGGGTCTACCAGACCCTCAGGTCCTAGCTTACGCTGCACGTGAGGGTCGAATTCTCGTTACCAACGACAGGCGAAGTATGTCAGTGCATTTTGGAGAATTCATTCAGACCCAAAATAGTCCCGGAGTCTTCATCATCTCTCAAAATATCAGCGTCAGACGAGCAATTGATGAGTTGATTCTGTTCTGGGCAGCTTCTGAAGCCGAAGAGCATATTAATTTGATTCGTAACCTCTTTCCTTAACGCTTCTGCCGAAGGCGCCGCCGCCCGGAGTTTCAATCCGCACCCGATCACCCGGCTCCAACTCCCAGCTTCCTTTGGCGGCGATTTGTCTTTCTTCCCCGTCGCTAACAATGGAGTTGCGGCCGGGGTTGCCGTTATCCCCTCCATTCAATCCATACGGTGAATGACGTCTTCGATCGGCAAGCAACGACATGCGTGAGTATGCGAGTGTTTCGATCTCCCGAACTACACCATCTCCGCCTCGATGCTCACCTTCGCCGCCCGAACCCTTGCGAATCCGATATTCCCGAACACGCAAAGGATAAGCATATTCCAACGCTTCCGCAGGCGTGTTGAGACTGTTGGTCATGTGCGTATGGACCGCACTCAATCCATCACGTTCAGGCCGCGCCCCCATGCCGCCGGCCACCGTTTCGTAGTAAGAGAACTCGCGACCAGTCCGAGGATCGATGCCTCCAATCGTGAGATTGTTCATCGTTCCCTGACTCGCCGCTGGTATGACATGCGGCAGTGCTTGGGCCAGCGCCTTGAAGAGCACGTCCACGATGCGCTGCGAAGTTTCGACGTTACCGCCTGCAACCGATGCCGGGTGCGCTGCGTTTGCGATCGTGCCGGGCGGAGCGACGACCTCAATTGGCTCCATCAGACCAGCACTGGCAGGTACGTCGTCGCCAATCAAACACCGAAAAACATAAGAGACCGCAGAAACTGTAATCGCCTCAACGGCATTTATAGCGCCTGCAACTTGCGGTGCGCTCCCGCAAAAATCGACATAGGCGTGATCCTTCTTGATGGTTACAGTGACGCGGATCGGAATTGCTTCATCACTAATACCGTCGTTATCAAGGAAGTCTTCCGCATGGTAACTGCCGTCGGGAATCGCGCGGATTGCCTTTCGCATTAGCCGTGCGGAATAAGCGATCAAGTGCGCTGCATAATCAGTTGCTTCACGTGTTCCTCGCCGTCCAATAATTTCGAGCAGGCGCGCTTCACCAGTTTTTAAGGAACCGATTTGAGCCTGGAAGTCACCCTCGCGCTCTTCGCGACCACGCACGTTCGCCAGAATCATTCTCATGACTTCGTCATCGACTTGACCTGCGCGCACGA
>DATEDU010000139.1:0-45116 GCA_035281525.1 Pyrinomonadaceae bacterium
ACGTAATGAAATGCGACGTCACCGAAGTCGCTATACATCTTGGCCATGTCTGGCGCCGCCTGGAAATCGCGGCAGAAGGTGTTTCGCAAAACAATGTTCTGCCCAGCGGGGATGTCGGTCACCTTAATCGTGTCATCAATATCGGACACTACAGAAACGCCTTCGGCCTCTATTAACCTGACTCGCCCTAAGCCCGTGTGATCTCCCGAAACAGCACGAAACGTCAGCCATCCATTGGCCGAGCCCTGCTTGTCGAGCAACTGTTTGGCGCGGTCATCGGGTAACACCAAATCCATTTCCACAATCCCGACCGATTCACTGCGCGGGAACGTAAAAGCCTGATCTTGTGGATCAGAATCGAATTTTACTATTACCGTCTCGTGAGACTTGTCGTCATCTTCGAAGTCGTCTGAGCGGAACTGGAAGTTGGTCAGTTCTGCGCCTGCGCACTTGTCTTTCACCTCAGCAATCTTCGTCAGAAATCTGTTCACATGTTCTCGGTTCTCATGCACCCACCCGCGCAAATGAATATGCCAGGCGCCATCTTTTTTGTAGCCGTAAGTGGGATAGAACGTGACCTCCTCTTCTGTGACCGGCTGGAGCCGCGCGGGTGCAGATTTCTTGAGCTGTGGAATTATGTCGCTGGGCTTTGGCAACTGAGGCTTTGAACAACTGCCGAAGAAGATGAAATTGAGTATCGTCGAGTAAATAGTTAATTTGATGGGGAATATTGTTGGCATGGTTTGAGATTTAAGATCTCCTGCGACGCAAGCTTAAGATTGCGACGATTGCTCCGATTGCCAGAAGTGCGAGCCCGCCAACGACTCGAAGGGTGTCTGGCAGCTCGCGGACTTCTGTATCTGTGATCACTACCGCGGCCGTGGGCTCGAGAAACAACGCCCGATAAGCGATTACTCCGCCGACAGCTGCGATAACGATACCTAAGATGGACCCAAGTATTCTCACGTTGAATTCAAAACCCACCCGCTACCGCGGGTGGTACTGACCTCATGCCACTGTGGCCTTCACAACTCAAGACCCACGCGTTACGGCGCGGGGGTACTGACCTCTCGATACTTTGCATACTGATCAGCCGCCATCGCAATTGCGAGTTTTTCGAACTTCTTAAACGGTCTGAACGGCTTGACGTCGATCGTCACTTTTCCGTTTTTTCTTGTGTGCCTCCAACTTGCCGCTACTTTCCCGCCGACAATAACTGTAGGACCCAGTATGCCGTTCGGTGTGGTTAGCAGCTTGCTATTCTCCAGATCAAAGACTGCTTTTCGATCCTTGTAGGCTACTACGTATTCATCGAACGCAGGTAAAAGAGCAGCGGATGTTGGCCGGCTTATTGTTTCTACAACACGTGGACCCCAATAAGCGCGCTCATCGCATACTTGCTTGCTCAAATGACGCTCAGCCAGGGCAATACCACCCTTCGCGTCGAGGGTAGTTAATCCCGACCACCAAATGAAATCCTGTAAAGTTGCCGGACCGTGACTTGTGAAATAGCGGCGAGTAAGTTTACTCAAAGCCTCATCACGATCAAGCGTCTTCATCGCAGGCACTCTTTCGTCCAGAAGAGCATAAGTAAATTGCCGGCCGATCATAGGACCACTGCAAATGACTCCATCTAGTTCGGCGCGAACAAGAATATGAGCGAGGCGCTCGGAGTTTTGTGCAGCTACTCCATCCTCAATGAGGATTTTCCTAAGAGCATCGCGGGTCAGGTGTTTCCCGTCTTTTAGTACGCGCGTAAAGACTTTATTGCATCGTTTGAAAACTCGATCGTCTAAATCCAGGTTGCGATAGTATGGCCGGCACCTAACTTTGACCCGTGAAGCGGTCAACTGCAGCAGCCAAAGAATATCGTCAGCCGCGACAAAGTGCCAAGTTGGGCGCATCACATGTATGCGAAGTATTTTGCCTTGATTATAGGCTTCGTCTACCAGCGTATTCGTGGGATCGCGCATTCGTTGTGCGATTCCCCACTTCGCGCCATTGAAATCTTGCGCTTGCACAGCGCCAAGCCAATGAACCACGTCAACGGGTCTCTTGAGGTTTGACGTGGATAACCGGTGATTGTGCAGCCGTTGATAAACAATGTCCGCATTATTCATTAGTCACGTTGGTCAATCGAGACTCTACCTTCCCTTAAAGGCGGGTTTGCGTTTCTCGAGAAAAGCCTTCACGCCTTCATCCTTGTCCTCTGTAGAAAAGCAGAGAGCAAACAGATCGACTTCGTGGCGCAGGCCTTCGTCCAGCAGAGACCTGGATGCAGTCTTAACTGCTTCCTTCGCTAACCTCAAAGCAATCGGACCTTTGTCCGCGATGCGGTTCGCAATTTCCATTGTTTTGGCTTCGAGCTGGTCCGCAGGCACAACGTGATTCACCAACCCGATGCTAAACGCGGTCTTCGCATCAACGATCTCTCCAGTGAGTATCAGCTCCATTGCCTTCCCTTCGCCTACCAACCGCGTCAACCGTTGCGTTCCACCTCCGCCAGGAATAATTCCAAGGTTAATCTCGGGCTGACCGAATGAGGCAGTGTCACTGGCAATACGAATGTCGCAAGCCAGCGCCAACTCGCAGCCTCCTCCCAGACAGTAGCCATTGATCATCGCGATCACAGGCTTCGGAAAAGTATCGATCGCATTAAAAAGCGACCGAGTGGTCATCACATCACGCTGCATCGTTGCGGTGCGGCCGGCAAACTCCGCAATGTCCGCGCCTGCGATAAATGCCTTATCACCTGCTCCGGTGAAGACGACGACACCGACTGAGTCGTCGTTGCGCAACTCGTCGAGCAATGCCGCCCCTTCTTCACGAGTCTTCACGGTCAAAGCATTTCTTTTCTCAGGTCGATTGATCGTTATGATTGCCACGCGGTCTCGACGGTCGAGCAGAAGGGTTTCGTATGACTGGGTCATCTGTTAGCTCCAGGTGGTTTGATTAAAGAAAAAGGAATCGTAGGGACTTGAGGATGAATCGTCAACTAACGACGATCCACGGGTAGTGTTGCAGTTTGCTAAATCATTTTCATTCACACCGCGCTTCAGCGCGGTGCTCCTTAGTCAAAGTAGCCGGAAACCGTTTAAACGGTTTCCTTTTGCAAACGGTCCGCAAATCACCGGGCTGAAGCGCGGTGTGAATGAGACCCGCTAACGCTTCAACCTGCATCACTATGCGATCCACGAATCATACGAAAGAACACCGAATAACAAACTATTCGGAAGCGGAAGTCTCCTGATCGGCGGCGGCGTCTGTTTGCGGAGGCTGCTCATCAGCAACCCACGATACAAACAGCCGCAGCCAGTTTTCCGTCGGCTCAGCTATCTGCACCCCAACTCGAGCCGTACCGTAGATCGCAGGCGCTACTCGCACCACCAATGCCGTCACCTCGATCGGCGCGCCATCAGGACGATGCGCGCGTAAGTAAAGGCGCTCGCCGCGGCTCACCTTCTGATTGAGATGGAAGAGTGTTCCAGAAGTTGAAATGTCATCCGTTTCGGTCGGCTCGCTCCAAGCCGATCCATCTTCAGCGCGTCCCGACACTACGATGGGCAACCGCAGCGACATCCGCAGTGCAAATCGTCTCTCTTCGTTGTTGGAAGGTGTGCTCATAGCATGCAACACAACAAGTTAAACCCTCATGACGAATATGCGCGTCGCGAGTCTTCCTTCTCGTCTCTCCAATTGTAAAAGCCTTCGCCGCTCTTCTTTCCCAACTTACCTTCGCTAACCATGCGGCGCAAAAGTTGAGGCGGGCGAAAGACCTCTGAGTCCAGCGCACCGTGCAAATACTCGGCGATATTCAGCCGCACATCAAGACCCACGATGTCCGTCAGCTTCAATGGACCAACCGGGTGGTTGTACCCAAGCTCCATTGCTTTATCGATGTCTTGAGCGCTGGCCACGCCCTGTTCCACCATGCGCATGGCCTCCAGCCCAATCGCAACGCCGAGGCGGCTGGAAGCAAAACCGGGCACGTCTTTAACAATAATCGGTTCTTTTCGCAAGCGGCGGCCTACTTCAACCACGGTCTCGACAGTTTCGGCGCTGGTCAACTTACCAACTACGATTTCTAACAACCGCATCAAGTGTACGGGATTGAAGAAATGCATCCCGACAACTCTTTCAGGCCGGCTTGATGCGGTCGCGATGTCTGTGATCGATAGCGATGACGTGTTGGAGGCAAAAATGAATTGCCGGCTCGAGAGAGATTCGACCTCGCGTAGGATAGTTTGTTTCAGCTCAAGCCGTTCAGGGACAGCTTCGATTATCAGATCCGCACTCGAGAGTGTTTCGAGATGCGTAGTGCCGTGAATATTCTGAAGTGTATTTTCGCGGTCGGCGTCAGTGAGCTTACCTAGCTGCATTCCCTTGTCGAGATTTCGTTCGATAGCACGAATGCCGTGGGCGAGCGTATCGCGATCGACATCCCTCAACAGCACCTTGTAGCCAGCGGCGGCGGCAACCTGCGCTATTCCGTGCCCCATCGTGCCCGCGCCAATTACGCCGATCGTGTCAATCGTTTGGGGAAGGCTGCCTGCTCTCAAGCGTTTGCCCGACTCTCCTGGGAAGGTGCGACCTTCAACTGCGGTCGCAAGCCCGTGTTCGACTACTTCAGTACCCGTAGTTATACTATACGCACATTGGAAAAGGCTATACTCTTCTTCATTTAGTAGCAATATATAGGTTTGCGCGAAGGGAATTCACCTACCAAATGGCTAAACAACTCCTCCATAAAGACGTGGTCATCATCGGTTCCGGACCGGCGGGACTTACCGCAGCAATTTATTCTGCGCGAGCCAATCTAAAGCCGCTGCTGATTGATGCACCCGCCGATGCTGTGAAACAGACAGCGCCCGGTGGCCAGCTGATGATTACTACTGACGTCGAAAACTATCCGGGCTTTGCCGAGGGCATTCAAGGGCCAGACTTGATGGTTCAGTTTCGCCAGCAGGCTGAACGGTTCGGAACCGAGTTTCTCGAGGCATGGATCGATGAAGTCGACCTTGAAGAAAGGCCGTTTACGCTGTACACAGAGGATCACGAGATCAAAGCGCAGACTCTGATAATCGCCTCAGGAGCGTCCGCGAAATGGTTGGGCATCCCAGGCGAAGCGAAAGTGCCGGAAGGATTCGGTGGCAATGGCGTTTCTGCTTGCGCTACCTGCGACGGGCCGTTGCCTGCCTTTCGGAACAAGACGCTGGTCGTGGTGGGCGGTGGTGACACGGCAATGGAAGAAGCTACGTTTCTGACTCGCTATGCGGCGCGAGTCTTCGTCGTCCATCGTCGTGATAAGTTGCGGGCGTCGAAGATTATGCAGGAGAAGGCGTTTCGGAATGAGAAAATTGAGTTCATTTGGAATACTACCGTCGAAGAGATTTTGGGAACACCGGAAGAAGGAGTCACGGCTGTACGAGTGCTTAATGTGAAGACTAATGAGGAGCGCGTATTCCCGTGTGCCGGCGTCTTCGTGGCGATTGGTCACAAGCCGAATACTGATTTGTTTGTAGGGCAGTTGGAGATGGACGAGGTCGGATACATCAAGACCTCGGGTCACTCGACTGCGACTAATATCCCCGGAGTATTTGCCAGCGGCGATGTGCAGGATCCGACCTACCGGCAGGCCGTGACTGCGGCAGGTACCGGTTGTATGGCAGCGTTGGACTCAGAGAGATTTTTGGATCACCTGCCCGTGCTGTTGCCGACTGGGGAAGCGATTACTATTGAAGGCGAACATATCACGCCGGATCATCAGGCAATCATAACGCCTGATGGAAATATGGTTCCCAACAAGCCGGCTTTAGTAGCCCATGAGGAGTAAGGAACTTCTACAACAAGACAATTGAGTCGTCGCGGTCGCGGCGGGGTGGTCGCCGCGGAAACTGTGGCTCCTCACGGTCGTAAGCCTCCCGCGCGCCGATCTGATAAGGACAAACTTCGCAGTAGTCTCCGCGGCGAGTCTTGCGATCCTCACACTCATTACACCGCAAAGCCTCACCGGTCTTATGCAAAGCATCTAAAAGCGGGACTAGCAGGAAACCACGTTCGGTAAGAGCGTACTCAATGTGAGGTGGATTGCCACCGTAATCCGTGCGTTCCAAAATCCGATCCTTAACCAAATCACGAAGACGGCCGACCAGGGTACGACTGCTAATCGGCTCCAAGTTTGAATGAAGCTCCATCGTCCGCTTCGGGCCATTAGCCAGATCTCGAACGATCAGCATCGTCCACTTGTCGCCGATCATCTGCAAAGCGCCGGCAATCGGACATCCATCAAGATCCCGTCTTCTCACGCTTTCACCACTCCGTCTTAGACTAGGCGCGCAAGTTGATGTTGTAGGTCTTAATCTTCGAGTTCAGCGTCGTCGCATTCATTCCCAACAATCGAGCTGCGCGTGACTGATGACCGCCGGTGCGTTCCAGGGCACGGCGGATAAGATCGATCTCGAATCGTCGCACCTCATCATAAAAGTTTACGCCACGGCCAATGTCCTGCACCGCATTCAGGCTTGCACCATCGTGAGAGCTTGCCGCGACCGAAAGAGGATCGCTGATTTCGGGACGCAGACACTCGCGACTAATCTCATCGCCCGGCGCAATCACTACGGCACGCTCGATTGTGTTCTCGAGCTCGCGGACGTTGCCTGGCCAGGAATAAGCTTCGAGTAACGCGAGCACTTCCGGTCCGACTTGTTCGGACACCTGACGCCCATTCTCTTCGTTGTATTTGCGGATGAAGTGCTGGGCCAACGGCAAAATGTCCTCGCGCCGATCGCGCAAAGGCGGCAATTCAATTGGTACCACGGCCAGGCGATAGTACAGATCCTCTCGGAAGGTTCCTTGTTTGACGGCTTCCTTGAGCTCGATGTTTGTCGCAGCGATGATGCGCACATCGACTCGGCGCGGTGCGGTGTCACCCAGTGGAGTGAATTCGCGTTCCTGAATCACGCGCAGCAAGCGCACCTGAGTTTCCGGCGGGATCTCGCCAATCTCATCTAGAAATATGGAGCCGCCGTCGGCTACTTCGAACAATCCTTTTTTCACCGCAACTGCGCCGGTAAACGCGCCGCGAGTGTGGCCGAACAACTCTGATTCCAGGAGCTCTGAAGGAATGTTCGAGCTGTTGACTGTTACGAAAGGCTTGCTGGCTCGAAGACTGGCTTCGTGAATCGCCTTTGCGACCAATTCCTTGCCGGTGCCGCTTTCGCCTGTAATTAGGATTGTGGAACGTGCAGGCGCGACTTGTTCGACGAGACGAAATACTTCTTGCATCACTGCCGAGCGTCCAACGATGGCGTCTCGATCGACAGCGCGGCTCATCGCGCGCCTCAATGTTCGTCGTTCTTCTTCCTTGCGTCGACGTTTTATGCCGGCGGCGACCTGGGCGATGATCTGTTCATTTTGAAAAGGTTTGCGGATGCAGCCGAAGGCGCCGCGCTCCCACGCCGCAATCGCCGTATCAAAGGTCGCGTAGGCGGTGATCATTACGATCACAGCGTCGGGGTCACCTTTCAGGAACTCTTCCAGCGCGCGTAAGCCGCCGATACCTGGCATGGAAACGTCCAGCAGGACCACGTCATATGCGCGGCGTTCGTAGCTCTCGATTCCTTCTTCGCCGGTCTTGGCGAGGTCGACGCGATAACCTTCTGCTGTAAGCAACGTTTCGAGAACGTCGCGCATGATCTCTTCGTCGTCGACGACGAGGATCGAGCCCTTCTTAGCCATGCGCCTTTCTGTTTTCATCGTCGAGCGGATTACGCACCTTTATACACATAAATCCGTATAAAGCAAAAATTAGTGTAATTTCGTGGTCCCGTCTGTAGGAGGTTAATCGCCCACGGCTTGGAGGCGGGCGCGGGTTTCGACGGTAGGCAGAGTAATGCGGAAAGTCGTGCCGCGTCCGGGCAGACTGTCGACACTAATATGGCCTGAATGTTCCTGGACGATTCCGTACGATACGGCTAGCCCTAACCCGGTCCCGCGACCAACGCCCTTGGTCGTGTAGAACGGATCGTAAATCTTTGCAACGTTCTCAGGAGCGATGCCGATGCCGGTATCACTGACCTCAACCACGAGAACATCATCATCTTCGCTAGCCATCGTGCCAATCGTAATCCGGCCGCCATTAGGAATTGAGTCACGCGCGTTCAGCAAAAGGTTAGTGAAGACTTGCTGTAGCTTGCCGCTGTTGCCAATGACTTTTGGCGCATCCAGGTCATAGTTCCGCTGAATGTCGATCTGATTACGACGCAATTGCGGCTCGAGCAACTGGATAGTATCGTCGAGGACTCGATTAATATCGATCTCACTGAACTCGGTTGCACTACCGGTACGCGAGAAGTTCAGCAGATTGTTGACAATATTCGTAGCACGCTCGGCCTGCGTGCGCACTTTTTGCAGCAAAGCATGCTTCGGATCATTGTCCGGCAACATACCGAGCAACATCTGCGTGTAGGACGACACACCAGTCAGCGGCGTGTTTACTTCGTGAGCCACACCCGCCGCCAGCAAGCCAATGGAGGAAAGCTTCTCGCGTTGCTGTAACTGCTCCTCGAGCGTGACTCTGGACGTGACATCTTCCACCACTACGAGCGCGCCGGGCTGCTCCTGTGAGTCTTGCAGCGGCGCAATCGCAATGTTCAGCACGAGCGTTTGGCCGGCCAACGTGGCGGTATGAATTTTATAGATGTTGCGGATGTCCTTTAACCGCCAGCGATCCTCGCCCAGAACTTGCCTCAGCGTATCGGCGAAATCTTCTGAGAAGAGGTCTTCGACGTACTTACCAACAGCCTGTTGGCGGCTCAAGTCGAGAATCTCTTCCAACGCAGAATTGAGACGCGTCACCTTTCCGTCAAGATCCACCGCCAGCAACCCAACATTGATCGACTCGATGATCGACTCATTGAATTCCTTTAGGAGCTTCAGTTCAGATGCACGTTCCTGCTGCTCCTGGTACAGAAGGCTATTCTCGATTGCCACTGCAACATAGCCGGAAACAGTACGGAGAATCTCAACGTCTTCAGACGAAAGCAGAGCGCCATCGGCAGATCTGCCAAGACCGATCACGGCCACCATGCGTCCACGCACTACACAAGGCACATAGTAATGGAGGGCTCGCTTCACAAAACCAGTCGTCTCAGGCACGAGATCGAGATCGTCTGTCCGCACGACGCCGCTCTCGGCTGATCGCACGCGAATCATCTCGCGAAAGTCGGGAGGGACGACCATGTCAGAGGAGAGACCGGCGGCTCGGGCGACGCGGTATCCCGACCTATTGTGGTTCTCAATAAAGATCGCCACGCGTTCCACATTCATTACTTCCTGCAAGCGGCTGATGAGCGAATCGAGCAGCGGATCCAAAGCGGTGGTGGCAGAGAGCGTGCGTCCAAAATCGAGCAGGCTGTTGCGCATGTCATAGCGCTCGCCATAAAACAGACGGTCCGTACGTTCCTGCAAAAAGTTTTTCACCGGCGCGGCAATCATCACGATCGCAGCCATGGCTACAATCGCAACTACGACTCGCAGCGTAATCTCGCCCGATGTGAAACTCTCATCACCGCCAAGCGCATAGAGACCGGCGAGGTAGACTACTGAACCAATCATTAGCGCAATCGCCAACGTGGTTAGGGCATAAACAAACACGCGGCGCACTACGAGCTCAACGTCCATCAACCGATAGCGCAGCACCGAATATCCGAACGCCAACGGGATAAGAATCAGCGGCACGACCGCAATGTCAGTCAACAGGGGATCGCCTTGTGCGCCAAAGAGGTACCCAACGCCGTAAAGTAATGAGAATGGAGTGATCGCCAACAAAGAACCCCAGATCACCCACTTGAGTTGTTGCCGGACGACAGTGCTGGTGGTGGTCAGTGCAGTTCTTATAAGTAATCCAGCGCTGACTACGACTGAGCCGGCGAAGTGGAGGAACATCAGGCGGTAGAACAGACTGATGAACGAGTCTGAAAATGCCGGCACTCGGCGCAGGAACGGGAGAACCGGAGTTAAAGCATCTCGCAGGAAAATGGCCGTTGCCACCGATAACAGAATTAATGCTGGAACATAAATCAGCACTCCGCGCCAGCGCCGCTCGTTGAAGAGTTGCTGCTTCGATGGATAAAGGGCGCAAAAGTGCAGAAACAGCGGGGCAAACAAGATGAATGCGGTGCTATCCAAAAACGCTACTGCTAAGTCGAGATCCCGGTATGCACCTGTCGGCGTGTAGAAGTGAAAAACAAAAGCTGCGAGGCACAACGTGGCGAAGTGGAGCACGAAAGGAGCTCGGCCGCCTTGCCGAAAGAGGACAAAGAATCCGACGAAAAGATAAATGACACCGATCAGGTTGATATAGAGGACACGCGCAGACCACTTGTGAGTAGCATCCAGATTGTCCAGATCAGCAAAATAGGCGCGACTCTCCTGGGGATAGGAGGGGCGTTCAATCAGATAGTGGAGCCGGCCTCCGACGCCGGCTTGGTCCAAATAAATCTGGACGTCCTTCGCTTGGCCGATTTGGTCCCGGGAAACACCATCTAAGCTGATCCCATGCAGCTTGTCTCCAGGCAGAATCCAAGCCCGTGCGGCAGCAGAATTCGGCTCGATGGTCTCGGCTACGATTCCGTCTTGCGTATCAACCCATCGCACCCCGTCCCAGGCGGGAGTCTCACGCCGCGTGCGCTGGGCAAAGTTAAGCATTCCCGCCGTCATGAGCAGGGCAGCGCCGATCATCACCAGCCAGGTTCCAGTTGTAAAAACCGACCTTTTCACGGCTTCTATACTCTTGCCGAGCGCAGGGCACACTCGGTCGTGAGTTGAATTAGCAAGGTATGTTCCGAAGCCTCTGCTTCGACCCTATCGACCTCGTGCATTCGTGCTTTCACGCAAACCATCGATATTCGAACCACCCGCGCTTGGTTATGCGCCTTCGGCAACATCAACTAGCTACAAACCAGACCTCCGCTTTCTTCAATATTTCGGACTTTTCCATGTTTTTGGAGAAGCTCGTCGTCAGGTAGGGCGAAGAAAGGGAAGGAGAAGGAGGACAGGAATTGTTCCTGTTCAGGCTTCTCCGCTACTAACATACTTCTAAAACCTGACGGAGATGCCACCACGTACCGAGCGCCTGCCAGTTAGCAGTTGCGCCAGGATCTCGCCGTTTTCAGCGTTGGCTTGGAAGTCCAACAAGTTGCGCGCGTCGAGCACTGCTTCCGCACGGACTGGCAAACCAAAGTTCGGCAAGTCTTGCGTAACCTGAATGCTCAACGACGGATCGTAGACTCCTAACCGGCCCGCGAACGGATCAATGGCGAAAACCGTAGCGTCGGGCGAAAAACGTAACACCGTGCGAACACGCGTGCCGGAATTAAAGCCGGCCCCTAATTGGAGCGCGGCTGATTGAAAGAAGCCGTTCGTGAAAACTTCACCCGGGCTCGATGGATTAAATGCGGAGAGACGTTGGCCCAGTCCGAAAGAGTATCCGGCTGAAGCTGTCCAATGGCTGCTCAACCGGCGCGTATAGACGACGCGCATTCCTTTCGAACTTCCTTGTTGATTCGCTACGGAGATTAGGGCTTCACCAGTCGCTCCGGAGAATGCCGAGATCGGCACGCTGAGCAGACCGACTCCTCGTCCCGCGGTTGTGTCAAAGAAAGCCGTCGCTTCGAGATTTGATTCGTTGTCAACAACTCGCTCGACTCCAAACTCGAGCCGGTGACTGCGCTCGAGCACCGCCTGGCCATCTATGAAGGCAATCGGACGATTGCCGGCGTCAGTAAACACCACCGGAGTTCCTTCGAACGCGGCGATGCTTTGAATTTGATCTTCGTCACCACCGGGTGCGAACGCAGCCTTCAGTCGAGTACGGGCATTTGCATCAAACTGAACTCCGATGCGCGGCGTAATTGAATGTGCGCCGCCCGCGCCAACGAAACGCGAGTAGTCCAAGCCCAGCACGACTACGATTCCATCGCGCACAATCCACTCGTCGACAGCACGCACCGAAAGCTGCCCCCTGAGCCGGTTGTCTGTCACATACGGCCACGCAGGTGAATTTAAGCGCATGCCGCCGATCGTCATTCCCACACTGTGACGATTACCGACGCGGATGCGTCCACTTGCCTGAAGACGTTCAGGCGCATTAGGACCGATGCCCGTTTGGCCGGCGATTACCAACTCAATGTTCTCGGTAGCTGGAGTTGAGACGGCGAAATTCAGTCCGTGGTATGGTGCGCCGTACGAATTGGTCGCGAAGTACGATTCGATAACACCGACTGGACGTCGATGAGGGGAAGGCTCCTCAGGATTGTACGAGGCAGTTTCAGTTGCCTCTTCAGCTTTCCCGGTCTCTATGCCGAGGGCAGCTTTGATGTCTTCATCTTCACCCTCTTGTACCTGGAAGATTGAACGATGTGTTTGAGCTGACCTTAACGTCCATCGGACATCGTCGCGGTCTCGACGACGTTCGGGCAAAGTCTTACCTGAGCCAACGGGTTCGAGGTTGAAACGATAAACCACCTCCTGCGAAGCACGCACTTCTACCGAAGCGAACACTACGGCATTAAAGCCGTTGGCGATTGCGCGAATACCGTATCGACCCGGACTGATTCTCGTGACGAAACTGCCATCCGCGCCTGTTTTCGTTTGTTTGATAACCTTATTGGCGCCTTCTTTGAATAAAGACACGAGTGCGCCCGAGAGGGGATTTCCCTGATTGTCCTTAACTGAACCGGTAATGGTGCCGAGATTGCTGGATTTTGATGCGAACGTAGGTGAGGCTTGGGCGAACAACGCCAGAATGACCAGAGCCAAACCAAATCGTCTTTTCATATTTTCAAGACCTCCAAGCGCAACCGCTGACAGGAAGCGTCTGAACAAGGGTGTAGCGTCATCGCCGGACGCACGCCCTTAAGAAAGGCGAACTGGTTCAGGTCAGGAGACTTACCAGAACCACTAATGCGCCTCATTTTCCGCCATGCCTCGAAGCTGTGTCAAGCAAATAGCCTGTCCCGTATTGGTCTAATTGTGTGTTGGCAACTCGGAAAATTGAACCGCCAAGACGCCAAGGACGCCAAGTTGGGAAGAGAACAAATCCAGTCGAAAACCGAGGTATCTCGGCATTCGGCAGCAACTTCTTTTGCATTCTTGGTGTGCTTGGCGTCTTGGCGGTTCATTTACTCATCCCGGTTAGCTACACAGATTTACCCAATTATTCGTTGTCCGTGGCGGCTGATTGCCGCCGGTTTTCGGCCATGCTACGATCCCAAACCCCCGGATAAAAGGCTCGGAATATCGAGGGTTTATCGCTTCTGACTCAATGATCGACAACGTCCAGTCCACTACACTCCCCAATGGTGTCGTCGTTTTAACCGAGCACATGCCCGGACTCCGGTCGGTGACCGTTGGAATTTGGGTGCGGCGTGGTTCGCGGCACGAAAGCGCCAATTTAAACGGCCTTTGCCACTTCATAGAACATACCGTTTTCAAGGGAACTCAGCGCCGTTCGGCTCGGGACATTGCAATTGAATCCGACCGGCTCGGCGGACATCTGGACGCGTATACGACCCATGAGATGACGGGCTTTGCTCTAAAGGTTGCGGACAATCACTTGTCACAAGCAGTCGACCTCCTGGCCGACCTCGTTTCGCGGCCAAAGTTCGACCCAGCCGATTTGGAGCGGGAGCAAAAGGTCATACTTGAAGAGATGAAGATGGTCGAGGACACGCCCGACGAGTTACTCGGTGAGCTGTTCAATGCCGCATATTTCCCGGATCAAGCGCTTGGCAGGCCGATCGAAGGAACTAGAGAAACGGTGTCTTCTTTTGATCAACAGATTACGGCTTCGTTTCATGCTCGCGAGTTTTCCACTCGCAATCTTGTCATTGCGGCTGCGGGAAACGTCGATCATGACAACTTAGTCGACATGGTCGAACGACTTATTCCGGATCCGACGTTGGAAGGGGACGGATCTCAGGAGCTTTTCCTGGCGAACGGCTCACCGACAGCGGCAGCGCCGATTCTCATCGAACAAAAGAGGGATCTCGAACAAGCTCATTTGATTATTGCTGCGCCCTGGCCAACTGCACTCAGTGCAGATCGCTATGCTGCGAGCCTGCTCGCGTCAATTCTCGGCGGCGGCACATCGAGCCGGCTGTGGCAGCGAATTCGAGAGGAACGCGGGCTCGCATATTCCGTTGGTGCGGGCGGCAACACGTTCTCTGATGTCGGCGTGTTCACGATTTATGCAGGGACGTCGCCGGCGCATCTGGATGAAGTCCTCGATCTGTCGTTAGAGGAGTTGCGTCGCGTTGTCAGAGAGAACGTGACTGAGGATGAGCTGAATATCGCGAAGGATCAGGCGATATCGTCAATCCTGCTCGGGCTGGAATCGACGAGCGCGCGCGCCAGCACGCTCGCGCGTCAGGAAATCATTCATCATCGTCGTATTTCGCCGGATGAAGTGGTGCGGAAAATTGAAAGCGTCGATCGAATGCAACTGCAGGAAGTGGCTCAGTCCTCATTTACCACTGAACGAATTGCACTCGGCGCGTTGGGCAACCTCAATGGGTTTCGTGTAGACCGCTCCCGCCTCGAAATCTGAAGGCAGTTTTGAGACTCTGAGATCTCAAATCTGAGATCTTTCTGAGATTTGATATTTGAAATCTGAGATTTGATATTTGAAATCTGTTAGACTGTGTCCGTCCCTCTTAGACCGTTAACGACAAAATGAAACTATCTGTACTCGGCAGCGGATCGACTGGCAATGCAGTGCTGATCGTTGCGGGTGAAACTCGAGTTCTGGTCGATGCCGGACTGAGTGCAAAAGAGATCGCACGCAGACTCTCATTAGTCGGCGAGGACATTCACAATCTCGACGGCATACTCGTCACGCACGAACATGGCGATCACGCAGGCGGCTTGCGAGTTCTGCTCAGAACAGTCGATTGTCCCGTTTACATCTCGGCCAAGACATGTGACGCATACGTCAGCGAACGCTTCAAAGTAGCCACCGACGAGCCGCGGCGGCGTGCCGCTGCGCTAAACAATCGAGTAGAACAGATAGAATCGAGCAAGGACTTTCGCATCGGGGAGATCGACTTTCACCCGTTCACCATTCCTCACGATGCCGCCGACAATTTTGGCTTCACTGCCACGCACCAGGGCGTCAAGATCGCTACGCTCATGGATTTTGGCCGGATTACAACGCTGATCACGGAACAATTGCGTGGCTGCGCGGCGATCCTGATCGAGTCGAACCACAGTCGCGACATGTTGAAGGCTTGCGATACGTACCCATGGGAGTTGAAACAGCGAATCCTGTCGCGGCTCGGGCACATTTCAAACGAAGACGTCGCCGATTGGCTCCGTGACGGGTTTGACGGTACTGCCGACTACATTATCCTTGCTCACCTTTCGCAGCGCGCCAACAATCCTTATTTGGCCAAGATAACTGCTGAGGTCGCGCTACAGGAGCGTTCGCCTCTCTTTCACACCGACACACAGATTTGTCTTTCTTTTCCGAAGGAGCCGACGCCCTGGATCGAGGTCTGAGGAAAGAACATTTAGTGCAGGTTTTAATTGGCCTTGTATTGTTTGTCGGGTTGGCTTGCGGAATTCAGAGTGAGCGACGAGGTGTTCCACCGCAAGTTGAAGCCGTAGTCAGCAGTGTCGGTGAAGATATCAACGCCGAGCGTTACGAAAAAATTTACGTAGAAGCCGCTGAGCTGTGGAAACAGGAGTCAAGCCTCGAACAGACCGTCGCGTCGTTCAGTACTTTGAACGAAAAACTCGGCAAGGTTAAAAGTCGTGTGCTTCACTCAGCAACGGAGCAACAAAACTCGGGCGGCGTCTTAAAAGGTGAGGTGTTTATCCTGACGTACCAAACAGAGTTTGAAAAAGCGCAAGGCATGGAAACCTTCACGTTGGTAAAGCGTGACGGGCGTTGGCAACTCGCGCGATACTTTGTCAACTCGATGGCTTTAAAATAGTTCCGAGTTTCGAGTTCCGAGTTCCGAGTTGATGCAACGCGACTCAAACTCGGAACTCGAAACTCGGAACTCGAAACTGTTTCATGATCGATCGCTACACATTGCCCGAGATGGGCAGACTCTGGTCGGAAGAGTCAAAGTTCCAAAAATGGTTGGACGTGGAAATCGCAGTGTGCGAAGTCCACGCGGAAATGGGAACGATCCCGCAGCAGGCGCTCGAGGAAATAAAGTCACGCGCCAGGTTCTCAGTCGAGCGTATCAGGGAAATTGAAGAAACTACAAATCACGACGTCATCGCATTCACCACTAACCTTGCGGAATCAATTGGCGACTCGGCGCGCTTTGTTCATTACGGGCTCACCTCGTCAGACGTTGTCGATACGGCGAATGCGCTGTTGCTGCGAGAAGCTTGCGACATTCTGCTGAAGAAGATTGACGCGTTGATGGCAGTTTTGAAGCAGCGCGCCTTTGAGTTCAAACACACTCCACAGATCGGCCGCACTCACGGCATTCATGCTGAACCAACATCTTTCGGACTGACTTTTGCTCTATGGCATGACGAGATGCGTCGCAATCGCGAACGCTTGTTGCAGGCGAGAGAGACCGTCTCGGTAGGCAAAATAAGTGGCGCAGTTGGAGCCTTCGCGCATCTCGATCCTGTGGTTGAAGAAAAGGTTTGTGAGCGTCTGGGCTTGAAAGCTGCGCCAGTCTCTACACAGATTGTTCAACGCGATCGATATGCGGAGTTTTTGAGCACGCTCGCGATCATTGCGTCATCGCTCGACAAATTTGCGTTAAACGTCAGGCACTGGCAGCGCACGGAAGTACGCGAAGCACAAGAGCGCTTCACCGTAGGTCAAAAAGGCTCGAGCGCAATGCCTCACAAGCGCAATCCGATTATCTCCGAGCGTATTTGCGGCCTGGCTCGAGTCATCAGGGCCAACAGCTTGGTCGGTCTCGAAAATGTAGCGCTCTGGCACGAGCGAGACATCTCTCACTCGTCTGCTGAACGCGTTGTCCTTCCCGACTCGAGCATTGGGCTTGACTACATTTTGCATAAGACCACTTCGCTGATGGCGGGCCTTGTCGTGTATCCGGAGCGGATGCTTGAGAATCTCGCGGCTACGCGGGGCTTGATATTTAGTGGACAACTTCTGTTGGTCTTGACGCAGAAGGATGTGTCGAGAGAAACGGCTTACGAGTGGACGCAGCGAAATGCGATGAAAGTCTGGGACGACGGCAAAGATTTTCAGACGCTGGTAAGCGCCGATCCGGACATTAGTGGGCGACTGACACCGGAAGAGATTGAGAGCGTGTTCTCTCTTGATCGCTACCTGAAAAACGTCGACGTCGTTTTCCGGCGAGTGTTTCGCGACACGTCCGACAAACTTCAGTTTGTCGCTGGCGAGAGCTCTACGACAAACTAAAGTTTGTCGAACACGTTATGCGCCGACGATTTTCTCGGCCATGTTGCCGATGATCGGAATCTTAGTCCATCTGCCCTGGTATGCCTTGACTGCCGTCAGTATTAGAACCACGAGTAGCCCGACAGGCACGAGCCAGATCAGCAGCCACACCAGCCATATGAGTATGCTGAAAAGAGCGCCTGCGGCATCGCCGGCCGCAGCAGCTATGGCAGCGCCAATGAATGTCAGGATCATGCCGAGGATCACCAGCACGGTCATGATTGCTCCGTAGCCAACGCCAAAAAGGATCGATTGCATCGCGTGAAGCCGAACGAACCTGTTGTCCTTTTCCAGGAAGAAGAAAATCACTCCTATGATCCAAAAATATGAAATAGCGGCAGCGATGTTGGCATCGAGCCCCGTGCCTGTTTTACTCTGCGGGGTCGCTGCATCGGTGGTTCCGTAGTTGGGTGAACCGGGCGGCGGGTTCTGCATAAGTTTTCTCCTGGATGAATTGTATAGGACTTATAGGACGTATTAGTCCTATATAAAGTTAGTTATGGCCGCGCCAGATATTAAGCTAACCGCTACACATCGCGCAATATTTTGTCTAGTATTGTTACGCTGAGTCCTGAGAACAATGAAAGCCAAAGTCTATGTGAATCTTAAGAAGGGCGTGCTCGATCCACAGGGCAAGGCGATTCAGCACTCGGTTGAATTGCTGGGCTTCACTGGCATCTCAGATATCCGCCAGGGCAAGTATTTCGAGATTGCGCTCGACAACGGCATCAGCGAAGCTGCGGCTCGCGAGTCAGTCACTCGTATGGCGCGCGAGGTCTTGTCGAATCCAGTGATCGAAGATTATCGCGTGGAGATTGAAGCGTGAAGTTTGGCGTTATAGTCTTTCCCGGCTCGAATTGTGATCACGATGCGTACCACGTGATCTCGAAACATGTAGGCCAGCCGGTTGACTTCATCTGGCATCGCGATACCGAGCTCGCTGGATACGACGCGGTGATTATTCCCGGTGGATTTTCTTACGGTGACTATCTACGTGCCGGCGCGCTTGCTCGCTTTTCGCCGGTGATGAATGCCGTGAAGAAATTTGCGGAGAGCGGCAGATTCGTACTGGGAATTTGCAATGGCTTTCAAATCCTGTGTGAGGCTGGATTGCTTCCCGGAGCTTTGATTCGAAATCGCGACCTCCACTTCATCTGTGAACACATTTTTGTTCGAGTTGAAACGTCCGATACACCTTTTACTAATGAACTGAAACGTGGGACCGTACTTCGGCTTCCGATCGCGCATGCTGAAGGGAATTATGTATGTGACGATCAAACGCTGGCAGAGCTTCAGCGTGACAACCGGGTCATCTTTCGTTATTGCGATCCGGACGGGAACGTCACCGACAGCGCAAACCCCAACGGCTCGCGGGATAACATTGCGGGCATCTGCAATCGCGAGCGAAATGTGCTTGGATTGATGCCGCATCCCGAGCGAGCCTGCGAGGACTTGCTCGGCTCGAGCGATGGGCGCGACATCTTTCGTTCACTTGCGGCTACGCTCGCCGCTGTTGCGTAATGCGGATCCACGTTACCAAATCGGCAATTGGCAATCGGCAATCGGCAATGTTCCTAATCTGTGTAATCTGCGGATTGGGCGTATTTGTTTTTCAAGGTTGCGCGCGGCGACAAGCCTCAAACCAGAATTCGGCGGGCGACGCTCCCACGGGTGGTGCAAGACCGACCGGCACTATCAAAGACATCGTGATGGCTAAGGACGATGGTAAGGGCGGTCCTGGAGATCCCGCTGAGACATTTGGGCCAAAGGACAAGACGATTCATTGCGTTATTGAGTTGGCAGAACCAAAACCGAATACCAAAATTCGATATTCCTGGTGGGTCGTCGAAGCAGGCGAAACTAAGAACGAGAGGATTGACGAGTTCGAGTACACGACCACGGCGCAGGATCGAATTCTTCACAGCCATTTGACGGTTCCTAACGATTGGCCGCCAGGTAGTTACAAAGTTGACGTTTACGTGAACGGCAACCTGGAACAGACTGCTTCATTCAAAGTTGAGTGACATGAAATCCTTCTTACCGCTAATTCTGATTCTTCTTGTACTCGTCACCGGTGTCGGGACGTTCCTGTACATGACACGAGCTCGTACTGATGTGCCTTCACCTGCAACCGGCAATCCCTCTGGTGCTTCCGCTTCGCCCACGGCTAATCAGGTGGTCACCGGCGTTCCCGGAGCTGAGCCTCCACATGCGATTGGTCCTGCGGATGCGCCGGCAACGATCGAAGAGTTCGGCGATTTCGAGTGCCCGCCGTGTGGCTTGTTACATCCCGTGGTGAAGTCGATGGTGAAGGAGTTTGGACCACGGTTGCGCGTAGTCTTTCGTGAGTATCCGCTTCCCAACCATTCTCATGCTCTTAATGCCGCGCGAGCTGCCGAAGCCGCGGGTCTTCAGGGAAAATTTTGGGAGATGCACGGCATGCTCTACGACAATCAAAAGGCGTGGCACGAGGCTTTTGATGCTCGCCCCATCTTCGAAAAATACGCCCAGGCAATCGGATTAGACATGGCTCGCTACCGGCGCGATCTCGGCAGCAAGACTGTCGAGAATCGAATTTATCTCGATGGTAATCGAGCTCACTCGCTAGGGGTGAGGGCAACACCCACGGTGTTCCTCAACGGGCGCGAAGTGCCTTTTGAGCAGCTGGCGCCGGAAAAACTTCGCGTACTCATCGCGCGTGAAATCGCTCAGTCGAATAAATGAGTACATTTTCCAATTGTCATTTTCCATTTTCCATTTGGTGTGATTTCGTGTGCTTAGTGGATCGTTATTCTGAGGGACAGGGTAATACGATCCACGAAACGACACTAAAATCCACGAACATATAAAGACCACCACGAAATCACACCAAATGACAATGGAAAATGGAAAATGAGGCGATCCACCATCCTCTACGGAGCAGCGGCCGTTGTCGCTCTTATTGGATTAGCTGATTCAATCTACCTTGCAGTGGAACACGTCTCGGGACGCAGCGTGCGATGCACCATCGTTACCGGCTGTTCGGAAGTCCTCAGCAGTCCATACGCCACCGTCCGCGGAATCCCGCTGGCATTCTTTGGCGCTCTTGCGTATTTCACTGCGTTCAGCCTCGCCACGCTCGCAGCATTTGGTTATCGATTCGCCGGCAAGTTGATGACTCCTCTGGTCGGCTTGATGTTTCTGACGACGCTGTGGCTGACTTACCTGCAAGCGTTCGTCATCCGAGCCTGGTGCCAGTTCTGTTTGTTGTCAGCCCTGACGACGACGATCCTGACTGTGCTCGTGTTGCTTGCACGACGTCGTGAGCACTCAATTTCGTAGAGCCATCAAGTTACTTCAATGCTTGATGCAAGCTCGAGGGATCGTCCAGTAGCAGCCACTCAACGACGGAGAGCGGCAAGCTTCCATTCTTCAATAGATCATCGTGGAACTGCCCAAGCCGGAAATTGGCGCCCTGCTTGTCCCGATACTTCCCGAGCAACCTCATGATTTGCCACTTGCCCACCATGTAGGTGATCTTCTGTGTTGGACTCGCCGCAGCACCTGCTGCTTCACCGGTAGCGGCTTCTTTATCCAGACCTCCGGCTTCCATGAAATAGTTGACCGCTTGATCGAAGGTCCATTTGCCGGTGTGTAGATTCACGTCGACGCCAATCCGAGCTGCGCGATATCGCGAAAGACGAAGGATTTGTCCCTGGCCAGGCGAATTCACGGGATAAAGGCCAGTCCGCATCAGCATCTCTTCGCCGTAAAGTGCCCAACCCTCGACAAAGATGCCGTCGCCGTGCTGCCGCCGGATCTCATTCGGCAGGTGATTGGCGATTGAAAGCTGAAGGAAGTGACCGGGAATTCCTTCGTGACCGAGAATGGGCCGGGGATCTTCGATCGCAGCTCGAATGTAAAAGTTCTTACTCTGTGGGTTGTAAGTGGGAATGAAATAAAAACCACTCGGGTCTTTGTCGTAGACACCGGGCGGGTTCATAAAGCCGCCCGGGCTTGTCGGTTTGAATGCTTCCGGAAGTTGGCGAATATAAAAGGGGCCGATGAAGTCAGGAACCGAGATAAGTTTATTGCTCTTGAGGAAATTGATCATTTCTTCCTGACGGCTCTCGTAGGCTTTTAGGAACGCCTGCTGGTCGGCGGGAATGTTCTTGCTGCGCGCTGGATTGGGATCGGCAAGCGCCGGATCCGGCAGCATTGACTCGAGCCCGCGGTAACGCGCGAGCTCCGACTGCCCCAGCATCTCGACTTGATCCGCATCAAGCGGCAAAAGATAGATGTTTTTTAGAATGTAGTTGTAGTTCTCGGCTCCCATGGGCCTGAACGGGACCATGCCGGGAAGTCGTCGCTCTAACCAGTCGGCGAATCCGTGTATCGCAACGAGCGCGGCATCGCGGGACTTCACCAGCTCGGTCTTCTCCGCTGGTGAAAGATCTTTTGCCAACGTCATCAAACTGTCGGTAAAAAGGCTGTCGATCGAACGCGCGGAATCGATAGCGAGTTGCGCGTAAAGGCGAACGGGCTTCGTCAAGTTCTGTTTCCCCTGCTCGATCATCATCGGCATTTGCTTCAACCGAGCGGTTGCCGAGAGTGCGCGATTGCGCGGCGTGTCGTACTCCTTTTTCAGGAGCGAGAAGATCCCGTTGCTGCACTCGTTGACGTAAGTCTGCGGATCGGTCTGCTCGAAATCCATCACGCGATTAAAGAAAACTACCCCTTCAAGCTGCGCTCTGAAGAGCAGCCAGTCCACGCGATCGTCCTTACTCCAATTGTCGGTCGGAATCGCCATTATTTTGCCGAGCAATTCCTTTGTGTGCAGTCGTCGAGCGAGGACTGACGAGATCGAATAATCAGTCAGCCGGTTGTCCCAGGTATGCAGGCCTGCGTCGCTCGAGAAGACGGGAAAGTTTTCGTTGCGCCACTTGTAATAGTCTTCGGCCACGCGACGCAGATCGGCTGGAGTTTTTGGAGTTTGGGCTTGCGCTGTTGGGATGGTCATGAACAGAAATAATGCCAGTAGGGGTAAGAGTTTCATTAAAGTAGCCTCGGTTGTTAGTTGGATCGTCGTAGAGCGCGAGCGTTCCTTTGAAGTCCCGTCAACTTCGCGCGTTTCATCGAACTGTGACGAAACCGCTCAGCATACGTTTCAGACGTTAACGCCTCAATTTCCGATAGGCTCGCATTAATATTTCCGGTCCGAGGTCTAAACCGCTCCTCGGAAGTCGTTTCCTCGAATCTGTTCCAGGGACAAACATCCTGGCAGATGTCGCAGCCGTATAGCCACCCATCCAACTTGCCGGAAAATTGTTCCGGCATCTCAGGCGCGCGCAACTCGATGGTCGCGTAGGAAATACATTTGTTAGAGTCAACAACATATGGCTCGGTAATGGCGCCGGTCGGACAAGCGTCAATGCACAATGTGCAAGTCCCGCAGTGATCTTCAACCTGTTCCGTGTCGTAATCGAGCTCGAGGTTCAGCAGCAACTCACCCACAAACACCCAGGAACCAAATTGTTGAGTAATCAGATTCGAATGTTTGCCGATCCAGCCCAAGCCTGCGCGCACGCCCCAGACTTTGTCCATCATCGGTTGAATGTCGACACAAACTTTGCCCTGTGCTTCGGGAACCTGTTCCTTAATCCATTCCAGAAGCAAGCGCAGTTTGGAGCCAACCACCTCGTGATAGTCATCACCCCAGGCGTAGCGCGACACCTTACCAGTTTCTGAGTTGTCAGAATGTTGATCGGGAGTGTAGTAGTTCAGCGCGACGACAATTACTGATCGCGCTTCTGGGAACAGCTTACGAGGATCTGCACGCGTTTCCGGATCGCGAGCCATCCAGCGCATGTCCGCGTGGTAGCCGCGTTCGAGCCATTCGATCAGCCGGCTCCGCTCAGGTTCCAGCCGATCGGCGCGAACAATTCCAACCATGTCAAAGCCGATCGTGCGAGCGCGCTGCTTGATCGACTCAGCCAGCCCGCCATGACCGGCTTTTCCACCCGCTTGAATATCGACTAATTCCTGCAAGATCTATTCGATCTTCTGGAGAGTGACCGTCGTCAAAGGGGAATCGCCCGCCGTTCGGCTAAAGGACACCCAATAACCAGCCTTCGGATAACGCACCAGCTTGTAGCACGAGCCGTCCGGTTTAGCCGGCAGGTCGGATCCAAATACGGCCTTGGGTGTAGGGATCTCGCTTGCGCCGTTTAAGAAATTGACCGAGATGGCAAAGACTTTCTTGGTCTTGTCATAAAAGACTTGCGCGTTTTCGTTTTCACTGAACACGAAGAAGTCCTGCTCATCGCTCTTGTCACTCAGGTTGCTCAGTTTTTTGCGCACTTCGTCGGTCGTCATGCCGATGCGCACGGCGCGATACTCCTGGAACAACGGAGCGTCGTCATCGCCGCCGTGCGTGGCTCGCGCCTTTTGAGTTTGAGCAAACGCAGCCGAGAAACCGGCCGAAATTAGCAGCGTGACTAACAGGAAAAATGCTTGCGGAGTCGTAATTCTTGAGCTGCAGACCATCGGGTGTTCTCCTTTCGAAGAGCTTTGCGGCCAAGCCGCCCGAGGGAGGGCGAGTTGAAGGAAAAAGGGTCTGGCCGTTCAACTCGGTCCGAATGGCCGGACGATAATCCCGAATTGTTTTGTCTGTCAAGCACCTACCGGACTATTGACTCGGATTGAGGTTTTGGCTTATAGGCAACATGAATTTAAAGCAGAAACGGGAGCCCTTCTATGAAACGAATAGTTTTCATAGCAATATCGTGTCTCGCGGTAGCTGTGGCTGCGTTGACCCAGATCAACTGCCAACCGGCTGCGCCAACCAATCGGCCTGAGGCGAGCACGGCGTCAAACACCAATTCCGTGCCTATTGACGTCAAAGCCATCGAGGCAGAACTGATTCGGATCGAAATGGACTTTCCGCGCGTCGTCAGGGAGAAGGACGTAGAGGCGATCCGGAGAGTCGAAGCGGACGATGCCATTCTCATCTATCCTGACGGAAATCTTGGCAGTAAGGATCAGGACATAAAAGACATTGGATCGGGCGCGCTCAGCGCCGAGTCATGGGAGAACACTGATCTGGTTGTAAAAGTGCTTGACGCCGACGCAGCTGTTGCCAGTGGGCGCGCAATTGTCACCGGCGGAAAAGCCAGAACTCCCGACGGGAAGACGATCGACATCAGCGGCCAATATCGTTTCGTCGATACTTTTGCGCGACGAGATGGGCAGTGGAAACTGGTCGCCAGCGCTGCAGTGCCTGTTCGTGAACCACCTCCAGCAACACCCAGCCCCTCTGCTACCAGGACCGGCTCTCCTGTAACATCGCCGAGTCCCAAACCAACTAATTAACCCATAAGGAGTGTCATGATGAAAAAGATTCTGTTGTTCGTGTCTCTGCTAGTGCTCGGGTTGGCCTGTGCCGCGCCTCCCACGAATGAATCGCTGACCACTAATAGAAACACAAATGAAGCGCAACCGGTCGCCGCGGCTATGACCGAAAGTGTTGCCATTGCCCAGGAGAGAGAAGTCTGGGACATGATCAAGAATAAGAACTACGACGCTTTTGCCGCGAAGCTCGCTACTGAACAAGTAGAAGTAGGTGGTGAAGGAATATTTGACCGGACAGGCACAATCGCTTCGGTGAAAGATTTTGAACCGTCTGAGCTGACGTTTTCTGACTGGAAGTTTCTTTCTATAGACAAGGACGCATACGTCGTCACCTACACTGTTGCTGCCAAAGGCAAATATCGAGGTCAGGAAATGACGCCCGAGAGTCTGCGAGCAAGCTCAGCTTGGGTGAATCGGAATGGCAAGTGGATGGCGATGTATCACCAATCGACTCCCGTAGCGTCTGCCCCCGCTTCAGCGTCGCCTTCGCCTTCTCGATCACCTTCCGCCAGCCCGGCTACGAGCCCAGTGGCCAGCGCCAGCCCGTTGACGCTTACGGACGATCCAATTGCAAATGAGCGGGCCATCTGGGACGCGCTGAAGGCGAAGAACTACGACGCGTTTGAAGGTGCTCTCGCGTCTGACGCGATGGACGTAGAGACCGGCGGTGTTTATGACAAGGCTGGAATTATGAAAGGTGTCCGCAGTCTTGACTTGTCAAAGGCGGAGATTAGCGAGTTGCGCGCTGTGCCTTTTGATGCTGATGCCAAGCTGGTCGTCTACAAGGTGAAAATACCTGGTCCAGAGCCGGTGGAGTATCACAGTACGATTTGGGCGAATCGTGATGGCAAGTGGGCGGCTCTTTTCCACCAGGCTACTCCATCGATTCCGATACCGCCTCCTGCGTCGGCTGCTACGAAAGCACCGGCTACCGGCGCTTCGCCGAAGTGATAAACCGCGAAGCGGTTTCGTCCTCCAGCCCAACGTTGCCGCGCTTTGGCGGCTACGTTGGGTTAACGGGCATCGACAAACAGGCGCAACCCCATTCGGGGTTGCGCCAAATCAAACACAAACGAAAAACCCAGGGTTGCCGCAACGGCAACCCTGGGCTGGGGTGGCAAAACCGCTTCGCGGTTTAATGCCAAATACCTGGAATGACGGTGTTGCAGGCGGGGCACGTTCCTTCGACTGTTACTCTCATCTGCCGCACCAGGTAACCGTACCGCTCAACCAAGAGCTCGTCACAAGTCGGACAATAAGTATTTTCCCAACGTCCGACTCTGCCCGGCAGATTGCCCGCATAGATGTACCGCAAACCCGCTTCGCGACCGATCTCACAAGCATGAATCAGTTGCTCGGCAGTAGTATTGGCATTCTCAGTCATCCGGTAGTCCTGATGAAATGCCGTGACGTGCCACGGAATGTCCGGTGACACCGATGCGATAAAATACGCTGCACGCTTCAGCTCATCTTCCGAGTCGTTAAATCCAGGGATCACAAGCGTCACGATCTCTTCCCAGAATCCCCGCTCATGGACCATCTTCACAGTATCGAGAATGTTATCGATCACTCCTCCGAGCTGCCGGTAGTTCTTGTCGTTCATTGACTTTAGATCGATTTTGTAGCAATCGGTCCAGGGCCTCAGGTAATCGAGCACCTGCGGCGTCGCATTGCCATTGGAGATGAAAGCAGTTCGAAAACCCTCAGGGCGTGCCTTCTTAAAAACATCAACCGCCCACTCAGCCGTGATCAGAGGCTCGTTGTAACTACTACCCACCATCGAAGCACCGTAAACCTTGGCCATTGTGACTAAACGCTCGGGGGTTACAACAGTCGGCGCAGTGCCGGCAGCATCGTCGCGCAGAGCCTGTGACGTCAGCCAGTTCTGGCAATACGCACAATGAAGGTCGCAACCGAGCATCCCGAAGGTCAGTGTGTCTGAACCGGGCATGACATGGAAGAAAGGCTTCTTTTCAGTCGGATCGCAGGCAAGCGCGGCGACGTAATTCATCGGCACGCGGAGTTGGCCTTGTTCGTTGAAGCGCACTTTGCAGATGCCCCGTTTGCCTTCTTTGATCAGGCAGCGGTGTCCGCACGCGTAACACTTTAGGGCGTTGTTCGGGAGGTGTTCGATGAGTTCCGGCGCGCCCAGGCCCGTCATTTCGTCCAACACGCGCGCCAAAGGAGCTGATTTAGTACTAACTGGCATTACTTTAAACCCTAATAGCAGAATTCCTGTTCGACAATTATACTGCGTCAGAGTCTGGAGTCGGGAGTCAAGAGTCGGTAGTCTGTCTCCTGACTCTAGACTCCAGACTCCAGACTCCGGACTAACCGATGATAATCGAAGAAATTACAGTTACCGCTTTTCAACAGCACACGCGCGTGATCGGCTGTGAAGAGACAAAGCGCGCGATCTGCGTCGATCCGGGTGACGACTCTGAAGCGATTGTTGATGCAATCAACAAGCATGGCTTTCAGTTGCAGGCCATTGCGTGCACTCATGCTCATATGGACCACGTGGGCGGCGTCGCCGCGCTCAAGAAGTTAAAGCCGGAAGCCAACATCATCCTGCATCGAGCAGATGAGTTCATATACCAGGCACTGCCCGAGCAACCTGCGTGGATCGGAATTCCGCGAGCTCAGTGGCCACTGATGGGATTTGCGTACGACCGACCGCCAGTGGTCGATGAATACTGGGAAGATGGGCAGTCCTATAAGGTTGGGACTTTGGAGTTCAAGGTAATTCATTGTCCCGGGCATACGCCGGGTCACGTCGTGTTGTTTGAGCCGAATGAAAGAAAAGTTTTTGTCGGCGACGTCTTGTTTGCCGGTTCAGTTGGCAGGACGGATTTGCCGGGAGGATCGACTGAACAGTTGATGGATTCGATTTTGAATAAGCTCTTGCCGTTAGGCGACGATATAGAGGTTTACTCGGGGCATGGACCAGTGACTACGCTCGGTAATGAGCGACTTACGAATCCGTTTCTGACTGGGGTTTATAAACTGGGCTCGGGTAGGTTCTAAATCATTTGCGCAGGCGGCTGGACTTTAAACTTTCCCACTTCTCTTTTTGATCGCCCTCGAGCTGGCTGGGGAGTGTTTCAACCGGGACAGCGTTTTGCGCGCAGAACTGGCGCCAAAGAATAAAGCGCAGATCAAATTGCCCTGTTTCATCCGAAATCACGTTATCTACCGGTTCGAGTTCTTCTTTTTTTCCCTTGGCCATGATCTCACCCGCCATGCTTTTGATGGCCAAGTGTAACAGGTTTTCAGGGAATCGTCTCTGAAGCCGAGCTGGAGCCCGGTGAATGGAATCGTCTCATTCTCACCGGGCTTCAGCCCGGTGATGAAGCGGCCGACCGCAAGGAAATCGTTTAAACGGTTTCGTTTTCCCGTCGCATTAGATCACACCGCGCTGAAGCGCGTTGTGATCGAGATAGATTTAAAGTGCACGTTCACTTCTCGACGATGTCTTTCTTCAAACTCGTCACGAAGGTGAGAATCTCGTTCTTCTCTTTGTCAGGAACCTTGAACTTGTCCAGTGAGCCTGCCAGATGTTTCGCCGCCGCGTCCCAGTCAGCTTCGGTGATGTTTAAGCCTTTGTGAGTAGTCTTCATGTCGCGGCCAATGTAAACACAGGGGCCGCCAGTCGCCGCGCAGAATTGATCGACAATGTGCTGGCGAATTTTCTTGAGCGAATCCTCGCTGTGACCAACAAAGAACTTCTCAAAGCGTTTGTCCGCCACGAGCCTGCCAATGAAATCGTCAACAACCGCCGCGAGCGCGTCATAGCCGCCGACTCGCTGATATAGCGATTTCTCCTGCAAGCCCTGGCTAATTGCCAACGCGGGTGTAATCAAACCCGCGAGCATGAAGGCTAACACCGATATTCGAGCAATTCTCTTGTACATGGATCCAATGCTCCTTTAGCTTTTGTTACTCATATCATTCACGCCCGGCTTAAGCCGGGTGTTAGGGGTATACCCATCGACGTAACCGTTTGAACGGTTTACTGGTTCGCCGGCTTCGATCGGAATCATGAACGAAATTGTTTGAAACGGTTTCCTACTAATCGACTGCCTGAAACACCCGGCTGAAGCCGGGTGAGAATGAAATCTAGTTATTTACGACCACGCCTTGGCCTTTGGATTTAGCGCGAACGCTTCATGAGCCTTCAAAATGATGAAGCGACGCGTAGCGTCGCAACGACTTTAGCCCGGCCTTTCAAGGCCGGGTTAAGCGAACCTCATCAAGACTGCGTAGCTGACGCAATGAATTAACAGAAAAAACGTCACCGCGTCGCTAACGCGACGCGACCAAACGAAACGGCCTTCTGTTCCCTGCCTTGAAAGGCCAGGCTAATCTCAACCGCGACGCTACGCGTCGCGTCCTCGGAACTTTTAGAAAAGACAGCTGACAGCGAACAGTTAACAGCAGTTGGCAAATTTAGAGGGACCTTTGCTGTTTGCTGTCTGCTCTTTGCTGTTTAAGACTTGCTCTTGAGGTAAATCGCTCCGGTAGGTTGTGGCACGCCGCCAGCGGGTTCCAGCGTCACTGCATACACGGCCGATGCACGCGCTTCAGCAGGCACATGATCGGCAAGCATGCCACTGCCGGAGCTGTCAGTAGTGAATACCTTGCCGGGCATCGGGCGGCCCGTGATGAACCAAAGCTGATACGCTTTGCCTGCCGGCGGCGGCGGCAAGCCTTTGGCCATGAGAATCGCGCGACCACTCTGATCAAACGCGAGCATAGCGTGGGCACCCGGCATTTCAGCGGTGCCGGTTAATTCCGACATGCGAGTCCCAGGAGCAGTCATGAATGCTATTGCCTCTTGCAATCTGTCTCGTTCGGCTTGGGCCTCCTGGATTTGCCTGTTGAGTCGAATCACTTCGTTCCTGGCGTTTTGATTTTGTCGCCACACAACAAAAAGCCATGTGCCCAACACGGCAAACACCAATCCCGCCGCAATGGCTGCCCAGCGTTGTCTTGTGATCCAAGCGCGTCTTTTCTGATTTAGATCAACGACATTCGACTTCACGCTGTCAGAACGAGCCGCTGCCAGAATCCGTCCACGCAGTTCCAAGGACGGCTCGACCGGCTTGTCTTCGATTGCCGCAAACGCCAACCATGCCGCCGCGTTCTGCAACTCCGATAGTTGCGAGCGACATTCGGCGCAAGTCGCTAGATGTGCTTCGAGCCTCCGCGCATCTTCAGCGTCAAGCGCGTGCAGCGCCTGCGCCGGCAACATTTCCTGGTAACTCTGATGTGTCATTAACCTATCGCAAACTCGTGACCTGATTTGCCAGCAGCTCACGCAGCTTGAGCATCGCCGAGCGCATCCGAGTCTTAACCGTCCCGAGAGGTGCGCCGAGCTTCGACGCTATCTCTGTCTGCGTCAGACCCTCAAAATATGCCAACAGCAGAGCATGCTTTTGCTCTTCAGGCAGCTCTGCCAATGCGCGTCTAACTATTTCTCTTTGTTCGGAATGCAAGGTATCGGTAGCCGCGTCGGAAACTTCATCATACGTATTTTGGGCCGCGGAATCGGCTACGCGCTGGCGAGCCGCCAGCAACCGCAAACGATCAATGGCCCGACTGCGAGCCAGTGTTACGAGCCAAGTAAAAGGCCGCCCTCGCCGTTCGTCAAAATCACCCGCGCGCCGCCAAACCTGCAGAAACACCTCTTGTAAAACATCTTCCGCTTCTTCGCGGACGTTTAATATACGCACGAGCAGACCAAACAAGATTACGCGGTAGCGGTCGTAAAGCGAGGCTAACGCCGCCTCATCGCCGCGGGCCACGGCGTGGAGCAGATCGACATCAGTCGTTTGTGCTTGTTCGGGCTGCAAATGCGACCTAAGTGAATATACGAATCGAGAGTAGGCATAGGATTGTCCAACGTTCAATGTCCAAAGTCCAACGTCCGCTTACTCGACGTTGGACTTTGGACTTCGGGCTTTGGACTGTGAGCTTAGTTTGTGATTAAGGCAATGACGGCCAATGCTTAGGCTACTGTGATCTCTTCCGACAGATACACATCCTGGATCGCATTCAACAGCTGGACGCCTTCGCTCATCGGTCTTTGGAAGGCTTTGCGGCCAGAGATCAAGCCCATACCGCCACCGCGCTTGTTGATGACCGCGGTGCGAACAGCCTCACCCAAGTCGCTCGCCCCTTTAGACTCGCCACCTGAATTAATCAAACCGCATCGACCCATGTAGCAGTTCGCGACTTGATAACGAACCAAGTCGATTGGATTCTCACTGGTGAGTTTCTCGTAGACGATCTTGCTGATCTTGCCGTAAGAGCCGCCCAACGCTTTTTCCACAGAGGTATAGCCGGCATTCCTTTCAGGAAGTTTTTGCTTGATGATGTCTGCCTGGATCGTCACGCCGAGATGATTTGCCTGCGCAGTCAGATCGGCCGACGCATGCATGTCGCCTTCGGAGGTTTTGAACTTGGAGTTGCGCAGGTAACACCACAGGATGCATGCCATACCGAGTTCGTGAGCCTCGGCAAAGGCTTCGCTGATCTCGGTTATCTGTCGAGTCGATTCATCAGAGCCGAAATAGATAGTTGCGCCTACCGCGACTGCACCGAGATTGTGTGCCTCTTTGACTGTCCCAAACAGCACTTGGTCAAACTTGTTCGGCAGTGTCAGCAGCTCGTTATGATTGACCTTGACGATAAAAGGAATCTTGTGCGCGTACTGTCGCGCGACTGTTCCGAGCACGCCATAGGTCGAGGCTACTGCGTTGCAACCACCCTCAATCGCCAGCTTCACGATGTTCGCAGGATCAAAATATTCCGGGTTCGGAGCAAAGGAAGCTCCAGCCGAATGTTCAATCCCCTGATCGACCGGCAAGATCGACAGATAACCCGTGCCCGCGAGGCGGCCATGATTTAAAAGCGTTTGCAACGAACGCAGTACGGCGGGCGAACGATCTGAATGACTCCAGACCCGATCGATGAAATCAGGACCGGGCAGATGAAGCCCTTCCTTGGGGATCGTTTGTGACTTATGGTCGAGAAGCGTTCGTGCATTTGCTCCAAGGAGTTCTTCGATTCGATCGAGCGTTGTTTCTGCCCGTTTTAGTTCCGTGGCCATTGGTATTTTGAGTCCTCCTGA
Source organism: Pyrinomonadaceae bacterium (assembly GCA_035281525.1). GTDB lineage: Bacteria > Acidobacteriota > Blastocatellia > Pyrinomonadales > Pyrinomonadaceae > PSRF01. Next base: position 31,986 of record DATEDU010000139.1, read on the forward strand.
TTGCTGGCAGCCTGGGATTTTTTGCAGGCTCCGAATTATATAACAGGCGGGCTTAATGCGTGAATCTCGCGGCTTTCTCTGTTTATTTTGAGCCTTTTCAATTAGAATTCATCAGCTTTTAGGGTTAAACCCTAAACCCGGATTCATTCTCATTGCTGTAAACCCACTGGAGATCTTAGTCATGCCTAAACACCGCATCCTCCTTGTTTTTCTATTGATTTTCTTGCCAGGAGCCGTCACTACTGTTTTTGGTCAGTCCGCACCCAGCGGGTTCGATAAGGACCGCGCTCGCACGATGCTAAACGCCATCAAGAGTGATCTTAAGAAACACTATTACGATCCGAATTTTCACGGCATGGACGTCGACGGGCGCTTCAAACAGGCTGAAGAGAAGATCAAAGTTGCGACGTCCCTGGGACAGATATTCGGCATCATCGCGCAGGCGATGATCGAACTCAACGATTCACACACCTACTTCGTGCCACCCGACAGGTCTTACACCACCGAGTATGGCTGGAATATGCAGATGATTGGCAGCAAGTGTTACGTCGTAGCCGTTAAGCCCGGCAGTGATGCAGAAGCGAAAGGGTTAAAAGAGGGCGACGAGATATTCAGCATCGACGGCTTTGAACCGACTCGCGAGAATCTGTGGAAGATTCAGTACACTTATCAAGCTCTCCGTCCAAAACCAGGCATGCGCCTGGTCGTGATCAAACCCGACGGTAAGGAACACGAGCTCGACGTAATGGCCAAAGTAAAGCAAGGCAAGCGAGTCCTGGATCTCACCATGAGCAGCACCGCTCAAGACATCTTTGATCTCATCAGGCAGGCGGAAAATGAAGAACGCCTCCATAGACATCGTTACTACGAAGTTGGCGAAGACCTTCTCATCTGGAAAATGCCCGCGTTCGATCTGGACGAATCCAAAGTCGATGACATCATGGGAAAGGCAAAAAAGCGCAAAGTCCTGATTCTGGATATGCGTGGGAATGGTGGTGGATACGAAATCACATTGTTGCGCATGATGTCTAATGTCTTCGATCGCGACGTAAAACTCGGCGATGTGAAGCGACGCAAGGAAACCAAGCCCCTTGAAGCGAAGTCACGCGGCAACAATATTTTTCCCGGCAAACTAATCGTGCTCATCGACAGCCGATCGGGTTCGGCTGCAGAGCTTTTCGCGCGTGTCGTACAACTGGAAAAACGCGGTACCGTAATTGGTGATGTTTCAGCCGGTGCCGTGATGCGATCGAAGTTTTACGATCACGAAGCAGGAATGGATACAGTCGTATTCTACGGCGCCAGCATAACTGATGCCGACATCATCATGACCGACGGTAAAAGTCTCGAGCGAGTTGGTGTCGTTCCTGACGAACTGAAGCTCCCGAAGCCTGCGGAGCTCGCGGCAAAACTCGATCCGGTTCTTGCCTATGCAGCCTCGCTGGCCGGTGTCACGATTTCACCTGAGAAGGCGGGCGGCCTCTTTCCAATTGAATGGAGAAAGTAACGGAAAAGCTTGCGTCCGGCCCCTGCCCGGCATAAAATCCGGCTCGTCCCACGACGCGGTTCCACGGAACGCCGCTTTTCCTTTTATACCGTCGCTATTGTCCGAAACGGTTAACCTTTCCTGAAAGGCTAGAAAGAAATGAGATTCTCCCACTTTTATTATTCCCTCCTGGCGTTAGTCTGCCTGGTCGTCTCGCCCGTCTTAGCGGTTTCTGGAAGCGATTGGAAGCCAGTCGATCCTGGCGAACTGGCGCTCAAGGCGCCTATGGTCGAGAAAGATGCGGATGCGGAGGCCCTGTTTTGGGAAGTTCGTGTGGCTGACGAGGTCGATGGTGATGGCCCCCGAACTGTAATCAACCACTACGTCAGGATCAAGATCTTCACCGAGCGCGGGCGTGAATCTCAAAGCAAGATTGATATTGCTTATCGTGAAAACTGGAGCATTAAGGACATTGCGGCGCGCACCATCAAACCCGATGGCAGCATCATTGAAATAAAGAAGTCAGATGTCCTTGAAAGGATTATCGTCAAAGAGGGCGGACGCAAGCTCAAAGCAAAGTCGTTTGCACTGAGTGGCGTCGAGCCAGGTGCAATCATCGAGTACCGTTGGCGGGAAGTGCGTGATGACCACCTCGCCAACTATATCCGGCTCTACTTTCAGAGAGATGTCCCTGTTCAGAATGTACGGTATCTCATCAAACCGCTTCAGAGTCCGTATTTTCCTTTTGGCATGCGTGTCCAAACGTTTCGCGCCGACCATACTCCTTTCGTGAAGGAAAAGAATGGTTTCTATGCGACCTCGATGGCGAATGTTCCAGCATTTCGTGAAGAGCCACGCATGCCGCCCGAGGATTCCGTGCGACCCTGGATGCTCGTCTACTACTCCGAAGATCGGCAACTGATTGGCGAGAAGTTCTGGAAGCAGCTTGGAAAAGAGAACTTCGAAAGGAACAAGTCGCGGTTGAAGGTGAGCGACGAGGTAAAACAAGCTACGGCTGCAGCGATCGGAGATGCTACGGAGCCTGACCAGAAGATTGAGCGGATATTCGAGTTTTGCCGCTCGAAGATAAAGGATGTCGACGACGACGCTTCCGGGATGACCACCGAAGAACGCGCGAAACTGAAGGAAAACAAATCACCGGCAGATACGATCAAGCGTGGCATGGGAACGGGGTATGACATCGACATGTTGTTTGCGGCGATGGCGATTGCCGCAGGCTTCGATGCGCGCGTAGTCAACCTTGCCGATCGCAGCGACGTCTTTTTTGACAAGGGGTTTCCGGATGACTATTTCATTCGCGCCTACGATATTGCCGTTCGTGTTGGCGACACGTGGAAATTCTATGATCCGGCCAGCACTTATGTTCCCTTTGGCATGTTACGGTGGCAGGAGGAGGACCAGGAAGCTTTGCTTTCGGATCCAAAAGACCCAGTATGGGTGAGAACCCCGCTTTCGCCGCCCAATAAGTCCAAACAGAAACGTATTGCCAAGCTTCGTCTCGACGAAGACGGGACGCTTGAAGGAGACGTGCGCGTTGAGTACCACGGTCACATGGCTGTGGAAAGAAAAGAATGGGACGACGACGACTCGCCGGCTCAGCGTGAGGAAACGCTGAAAGAGAGCATCAAGTCGCGCATGAGCACTGCCGAGCTTTCGGACATCAAAGTTGAGAATGTCACGGATCCAATCAAACCGTACACGTACATCTATAAGATAAAAGTTCCGGGCTACGCTCAACGCACTGGCAAACGTATTTTTCTTCAGCCCGCATTCTTCCAACGAGGACTTAATTCATTGTTTTCCACCAGTGCTCGCCGGCATGCAATCTATTTCAGTTACCCGTGGTCTGAAGAGGACGAGGTGAGCATCGAGCTGCCCGCCGGCTTTACCCTGGATAATCCTGATGCGCCCGCGTCGTTCGCTTCGAAGCCTATCAGTGAATACATACCCACCCTGTCAATCACCAAAGATGGCCGTACGTTAATCTACAAGCGACAGTTTTATTTTGGTGGAGATGGAAAGATTATATTTCCGGTGGAGGCCTATGCTCAACTAAAAGCGTATTTTGACACGCTTCACAAGCAGGACAGCCATGCGGTGGTCCTGAAGCAAGCCGCCGCATCAGCCTCAAACTGAACTACAGGAAGTAATCGAATGCGTTTACAAAGATTAATCATTTGTTTTTTTGTGTTGCTTGTCAGTCCACTGGCTGTATTCGCCGCGGGCGATGAAGCTCCGTCCTGGCTGAAGGAAGCAGCAGGCGTTCAAGTACCTACTTACGATAAAGATGTACCGGCTGTCGTTCTTCGTCGGGATCAAACCGTCACCGTCGCCGGTGATGGTCGCACAACGACGACAACACTTTTCGCGATTCGAATACTCACTCGCGAGGGTCGCGCCTTTGCGCGAGCCGTTGAATTCTATCTTACGAAGACCGGCAAGATTCGCGAGATGACCGCGTGGCTGATCCGGCCGAACGGATTCGTCAAGAAGTACGGCAAAGATCAAACGCTCGATGCGATTATCGATCCCAATGATATCTACAACGAAAATAGATTAAAGATCATAGATGCTTCCGATGATGCCGATGCGGGTGTGGTTTTCGGTTACGAAGCCACCAGCGAGGAGCGTCCACTCTTTAACCAGGATACGTGGCGCTTTCAAAGCCACTTGCCGGCGCTTGTCTCGCGTTACAGCCTGATGTTGCCTAACGGCTGGCGCGCTACGAATGCAACTTTCAATTACGCAAAGCTGGAGCCTAGCGTAAGCGGTTCAAACTACGTGTGGGAATTGCGCGGTCTTGCTCCGATCAGGCCTGAGCCGGCAAGTCCGCCCCTTCAGAATCTCGCGCCCGGCATCGCCATTAACTATTTTCCAGCAGACAGCGGGTCTCAGACACCTGGCAGAATATTTGAAAGTTGGACGCAGGTGTCTCGCTGGGGCAGTGAGATGCACGATCCGCAGGCCGTACCCGATGAAAGCGTCGCCGCCAAAGCTCGCGAATTAACTGCCAATTCAAAAACCGAATTGGACAAAATCCGTGCGATTGCGCGCTTCGTCCAGAGCCTGCAATACATCTCCATCGATATCGGTTTGGGCAAAGGAAACGGTTACCGGCCGCGGGCTGCGTCACAAGTGCTCGCCAAAGCGTATGGGGATTGTAAGGACAAGGCTAACCTGATGCGTGCGATGCTGAAAACGATCGGCATCACCGCGCATCCAGTCTTCATTTATTTAGGAGATTCGACGTTCGTTCGCGAAGAATGGGCATCTCCCGCGCAGTTCAACCATTGCATCATTGCGATCAAGGTCAGTGACGAAACACAAGCACCCACTGTAATTCAACATTCCACGCTCGGTCGCCTATTGGTTTTCGATGCAACCGACGAACACACGCCCATTGGAGATCTGCCCGACGACGAACAGGGTAGCTGGGCTCTTATCGCGGCCGGAGACTCCGGCAGCTTAACGAAGATGCCGGTCCTGTCTCCCGAATTGAGTCAACTGGACCGCTTCGCCAAAGTTGTTCTCGCTGCCGATGGATCGATCACCGCTACTCTGAAAGAAAAGTCGACCGGCCAGACGGCTGTGAATGAGCGACGCGCATTTCGCAAACTCTCGAGCTCTGAATACCAGGGCATGATTGAAAAGTGGGTAACTCTTGGCGCGACTGCTGCAAAGATTTCCAAACTCGTGCCGTTGGACGATGCCTCGTCAGGAAGATTCGATCTTGACCTGGATTTCAGCGTTAGTGCTTATGCCCAGTCCATGCAGGGCCAGCTGCTGGTTTTCAAACCGGCGATCGTTTCTCGGCGTGAATCGTTATTCTTAACCGATTCGAAGCGCAGCCACGCGGTCGTACTTGATGCTCGATCTTTTAATGAGACTGTTTCGGTAAAGCTGCCGGCGGGTTTTGCAGTTGATGAATTGCCCGATCCAGTAAAGCTCGAGACGCCCTTTGGATCGTACAAGACCAGCTACGAAGTAAAAGAAGGCGAGCTGCTCTTCACGAGGACGCTTGCGCAACGCGCAGGAACGATTCCAGTCGATCAGTATCCGGCCGTACGAAACTTTTTCGAACGAATACGAGCTGCCGATCAAGCGCCTGTCGTGCTCGCGCGAAAATAGCCCTACTGTTTTCCGGCGATGAGTTGCTGGAAGAGCGATCGTACTCGCAGTGCGATGCTTCCTTCGGTGATTGAGTATTGCCGGAAGTCGAAAGTCGTAACGGGTGCGACGCCCAGGCTCGACGAGGTCAGGAAAATCTCATCGGCCTCAGTAAGATCTGCCAGTTCGTACACTCCCTCTATCACTGGAATAAAGTGTTTGCCGGCGATGTCGATTACTGCCGCTCGCGTGACACCAGCGAGCGCTCCGGTAGCAAGCGCTGGCGTGTGAATAGTCCCATCCTTTACCCAAAAGAGATTAGCCATGGTGCCGGAGACGATTTCGCCTCGCTCGTTGAGGATGACGGCTTCGTCAAACTCTCTTGACTGAGCTTCCTCCCATGACAATACGTGCTCCAAATAGTTCATGCTCTTGATTCCGGTGAGAGGCGAAAAGGTGTTGGCGCGGTGGGGTGAAACGGCGAGCGTCATTCCCGCTTGAGGAACTTTCTGCGCCTCGCCGGTCATGATTACGAGATCCGTTTTTCGGCTGCCCGGCAGCTTGGCTTTCCAAAAATCACGGCCGCTGCGTGCGAGGAGAATGACGCGAGCCCGCCCGTCGCGGACGCGATTTACCGAGACTAGCTTTTTCAAAGCGTCGCCGATTCCCGCTTCGGTGCACTCGTTACAGTCGACGGCCAACCGTTCGCCGTGTTCCAGCAACCTTGTCCAATGCTGTGGCCAGAGAAAGGGTTTGCCGTTGTGAATCGCGACCGTGGTGAAGACTCCGCGACCGTACAACATTGCTGAAGAGACCGGCGCGATGCGCGCCTTAGCGGCCTCAACCATCGTTCGGTTCAGATAAATGACGGGGTGCACTGTTAAATCCGCAGATTACACAGATTACACAGATTACAAAAGGGCCGGTATGTAATCTATTCGCGGATCCTTAGTTTAGATTACCCAACTGCCTTGTGACTGTGTTTTTGAATCTGTGTAATCTGCGGATTTGTTTATTCGCGGCCGGCAGCCATTGCTTCCGCTTGCAGCTTATCGGCAAGAGAGTTGCGCCAGGCGTCTTCCAAACGCTCGACGCCAGCGTCAATGACCTGGTTACCGTTTACCGTGATCTGAAGGCGATTACCGCCGGCGTAGCCGAGGATTGTGATCGGACATTGCGCGCGTCCAGCAATCTCTTCGACAACGCTTTGCGAGTCTCTTTCAAAACTAATGACGATCCTGGATGGAGATTCACTGAATAGCATCGTGGTCGCCGGCAAAGATCCTGTCAGCTCAACATCAGCTCCAATTACTGATCTATTCAAAGAGGAGAAGCAGCACTCCGCAAGTGCCACCGCGAGTCCTCCGTCGGCGCAATCGTGTGCTGATTGGAGTAGACCCTGCTCGGCCGCTTCGAGACAGGCGGCCTGAACTGCGCGTTCGAGATCTAAGTCAAGGCTTGGCACCGTCGCTGGTTCGTCGTCAGAATAATTTGTTGCCGACGCGTATTCGCTCACGGAAAGATCGTCGCCTGTTATTCCAAGCAGTGCTATCACATGGCCTTCACTTTTGAAGCCCGGTTGGACTACACGATGCACGTCCTCAACCAAGCCAATCATGCCAATTACAGGAGTTGGTAGAACGCCGCGTCCTTCGGTTTCATTATAAAAAGAGACGTTGCCGGAAACGACCGGAGTGTTGAATGCCCTGCAAGCTTCTGCCATTCCGTCGATCACTTCAGAGAAGGCCCACATCACTTCAGGGTGTTCAGGAGAAGCGAAGTTGAGGCAGTTGGTAATTGCCAATGGACGTGCCCCTACGCAGACGATGTTGCGAGCAGCTTCGGCAACGATCAGTTTTGCTCCTTCGCGTGGATTCACGGCGCAGTAGCGGCCGTTGCCGTCGAGACTCATTGCCACACCTCGGCGAGTCTCCTTTATTCTGACGACGGCGGCATCGGCGCCAGGCAAGACTGCGGTGTTGGTGCGGACCATGTGATCGTATTGGCGATAGACCCAGTGCTTGGAGGCGATGTTGGGAGATTGGAGAAGCGTGAGGAGCGCGTCGTTCGCGGATTGGTCTTTGGCCTTTGGTCTTTGGTCTTCGGACGTTGGACTTTGGACATTGGACGTTGGACTTTTCTTCGGCGCCATAGCGCGTGCATATTTCGGTGCTTCGTCAGTTAACAGCGCCACCGGAATATCCGCCACAATCTCACCACCGTGAATGACTTCCATCCTCCCGGTATCGCGAACTCGACCAATAACGACCGCATCCAGATCCCATTTCCGAAAAATATCCACCACCTCACGCTCGCGTCCGGAATGCGCAACGATCAGCATGCGCTCCTGCGATTCAGAAAGCAGCATCTCGTACGCCGTCATGCCCTCCTCGCGTTGCGGTACGAGCGAAAGGTCCAGCTCGATTCCCGTGCCCGCCCTCGCCGCCATCTCACATGACGAAGACGTCAGCCCCGCCGCGCCCATATCCTGAATCCCTGCCACGGCCCCGCTGCGCATCGCCTCGAGACAAGCCTCGAGCAATAGCTTTTCCAAAAACGGATCCCCAACCTGCACTGTCGGACGCTTCTGCAACGCCTCCTGATCAAACTCTGCCGAAGCCATCGTCGCGCCGTGAATGCCATCACGCCCCGTCTTGGCGCCGACATACAAAACCGGGTTGCCAATTCCCGTCGCTTTGCCAAAGAAAATTTGATCGCGGCGAACCAGACCGAGAGCAAACGCGTTCACCAAAGGATTCAAAGCATAAGCATTATCAAATGCCACTTCACCGCCGACGGTCGCGACTCCAAATGCATTTCCATAATGCGCTATGCCAGCCACAACTCCGGCCAGCAACGATCGATTCCGACGGCCATTACGTGGATCGGATAACGAGCCGAACCGCAGACTGTTCATAGAAGCAATCGGCCGCGCTCCCATCGTAAACACGTCGCGCAGAATTCCGCCGACTCCAGTTGCCGCGCCTTGAAACGGTTCGATAAACGAGGGGTGGTTGTGAGATTCAATCTTGAAGGCTACGCACCAGCCGTCCCCGACGTCGACGACGCCGGCATTCTCACCCGGGGGCACTATTACGCGTTCGCCCGTGGTAGGCAGTCGCGCCAGGTGGACTCGCGAGGATTTATATGAGCAGTGTTCCGACCACATGACCGAAAAGATGCCCAACTCGACCAGGTTGGGTTCTCGGCCCAGCAGCGACTTGATACGTTCGAATTCTTCTTGCGTGAGGTTGTGAGCGGCGATGACGTCGGGAGTGATCATATGTCACTCATTACTTGTCAGTGTTTGGTTGCCGACTACCTTTTCTATGGCTAAACGCAATTGCTCGGGTTGCACGCGGCCAAAATGCTTGAAAACCAACTGACCTTGCGCGTCGTAAAGAAACGTCGCCGGCAATGCACCACTCCATCTTGGATCAATCGCGTTGATGGCCTTTTCGGGATCCTGAACGTTAAGGAGGTAAGCCGGCATCGTAGCCTGCATCTGGCGGAGAAACTTTGGCACCTCAGTTTTGATCTCAGACAGGTCGTCCAGCGATATTGCTATAAAATCGAGACCTTTCCGCCGGTAATCCTTATCTATCTTCACGAGATCCGGAAACTCTTCACGGCATGGATCGCACCAGGTGGCCCAAAAGTTAACGAGCAGTGGTCGTGGCTCGGCCGGTGCGCGTTTTAATAAAGAGGTCATCGACTCGGTGTCGATTTCCTTAACGACGATTGGCGCCTGCTTCGCCGCCGCTCTCTTCCGTTGCCGGTATTGAGCGGACGCGGCGAAGTTTGCCAGCAGGATCACACTGATGGCGGCGAACAATGTGAATGAGCGACCGAATCTCATCGATTTAAGCACGCTTGATTGTGCAACCGAATGCGCTGGCCGTAGTCTTGGCGACCGGCTTACCAGCAACTACTGCCTCGATCGCATCTCGCAATTCGCTTGAGTTTACTTGCGAGGCATCCTTGGCGTTATCAATGCGGCCACGGTAAACGAGTTTATTGTTGGAGTCGAGAAAGTAGACTTCCGGAGTTACAGTCGCACCTAACTTGTCCGCAATCTTGTTTCCGGCGTCTTTAAGAATTGGGAATGTCAGATTATTCGTAGCTGCGTGGGCCTTCACAGCTTCAGCAGTTTCAGCGACGTTGGAGTTGATGCCGATTACGTTGATGCCGCGAGCCTTGTAGTCCTGCGCGAGCTTCTCCATGCGTTCGTTGTAGGCATTTGAAACGGGGCACTTGGTTGCTACAAAGATCAGCACCGAACCGGTCTTGCCCTTGAGTGAGTTCAACGAATGCTCCTTACCGTCACCATCCGGCAATGTAAAGTCTTCAATGGTGGCGCCGATTGCGGGCGGTGCGGGAATTTCACCTTCCGTTGAGCCACTGCCTGCGACGGCTGCGGCAGCAGTTGTAATAAGTATGGCTGCGAGGAAAAGTCCTACGGCATTCTTCTTCATGAAAAGCAACTCCTTTCGATTCGCGTAAAAAATAGATTGCAAGATTAACAGTCAGCCGCAACAGGGGCAAGTTTGGACCGCTCTATCCAAAAATTCGTGTCTTTTGATGACTCAAGGCATTATTATGACGCCGCGTTCAGGAGGAAAAGGATGCGAAAGTTTACTCTCGTAGGCTGTCTGTTGACATTGTTGTGCCCAATCGTTGCCAACGCTCAAACCGAGATAAAGGCCTGCGTTCCCGGCGTGACGTTTTTTAGCTTGCTCGAGTCGGTTGACGTTGGCTACGTTGACGGCCGCCTGAATATCGGCCGCTTGTACGCCGTGTGCCTGCCGATGCCCGCCAAAAAGAGTACTTCAGCATATGAATACGATCCTGACGTGGGTGGCAAACTAACGACAGTGATCAAGAGTGCGGACGGAAAAGTTCTCAATACTTATGTTTGGTATGGCGAGATCATCAGCAGCATATGGGAGTTGAGCAATTACAAGGTGCTTGGCGGGTATCAATCGGTTAAGCCTTTGAGTACCGGAAACTACGTGTTGGAGTTCGCCGCGGATGATAAGACTTTTTACCGTTTTCCTTTTTCGATTGTGCAAGGAAAGAATGAAGACCCGTATCAGCCTGCGGGCACGCGCTACTACATTCAGGGCGCCTGGAATGAGTACGGAAATATTTTCTACCAGCGGAACGATCCGGAGTCGCCATTAAGATTCACGACCTGGGTTCAGCACATGCGCGGAGTTGATGATAAGGCTGTCGTGCCTTACGACTTAAAACTGATCAACTTGAAAGGCGATCGGCTGGTGGCTCATGATTCCGGGAAGCTTATTCTTCAGCCCCATTGGGGGAAGGCCGATTTATTGCTGAAACCAGCGGACGCGAGTAAGGGTTCGTATTTCAAGGCCGGCGAGTTGCTCCGCGAAGATGGAAGGTATGCGTTCCGTCTCACGTTGGACGGTAAGCCCTATGGAAATTACGTCTTCGATGTGAAAGGTGGCCGCATTCAGTTCCAGGGACAACAGGTTCGTGAGAAGACTGAGCCGATGGTGCAGATAGTTGATCATCTCTCAGGAGGGCGTTACAACTCCTGGTGGATCAAACGCGAATCCGCAAAATGAACTAATGATCAGTTACACAGAAAAACTTCCGTCACCTGCGCTTCAAAAGGATGTGGAGTGTTTCTGGTTCGCGTCCGGCGCCGGCAATTTACCGGCTTCGGCACCTGAGCGAATTCTGCCGGACGGTTGTCTGGAATTGATCTTTCATCTCGGCTCACAATTTCAACGTTGGTCTGCCGTTGTGGGTTGGCAGGACCAGCCACGAAGCTTTGTCGTTGGTGAACTCACCAAGTTTCTGCTGGTGCGCCCGTCCGGTCACGCGAGCATCATGGGAGTGCGTTTTCGTCCTCGCGGCGCTTATCGCTTTCTACGATTTTCACTTGATGAGTTCACCGATCAGAATATTCCTTTGAACGATCTTTGGGGCCTCGCAGGGAAGCACCTGGAGGAGCGTGTAAATGAAACTCTAGATGATGATGAGCGTCAGAAGCTCGTCGAAGAATTCCTCCTACTTGAGCTTTCAAAAAGCATCTCGCGTCCAAGGTTCCAGGCTGCGGTCGAAGACATCATTCACAGCCGGGGTTTGACGCGTGTGGGCGAGGTCGCTGCGAAAATCGGCATGAGTCCTCGCCAGCTCGAGAGAGAATTTCGAGTAGGCATAGGCCTCTCGCCCAAGGCTTTCGCTCGCATCATTCGCTTTCAGAACCTGATGCGGCTTGTAGGAGAACAACCTTTGCGCGAATGGACGCGCCTTGCGCTTGATGGAGGTTATGCTGATCAGCCTCACATGGTGCGTGAGTTTCGCGAGTTCACCGGCCAGAGTCCGACGGAACACAACATCACATTAATTGGCGACCTCGCAGCTCGTTTTATCTCTCCACGCCGGCTCGCAGCACTGCTGGGTATGGCTTTGCCTTAAAAGTCGGCGAAGCCGACGAATTACGAATAGCCCACCGATTCATCGGTGGGATTGCGATGCAACCGTACATGGAGTCCGTGAAACGGACGGCTGGATCATAAACGACACTTTTCAGTCGTCCGCTTCACGGACTTCCATTGCCTTACCCGCTTCAGCCCAGCGCTAAAGCGCTGGGCTATTCTCATTCAGTCCGCTTTGCGGACGCTAAGAAGACTTTGGGGCAACAGCCCTCGGCATGCGACCATCTTCCTCGGCGATGTCGCGTTTGTTCAAGACGCTACTCCACAAATCAAGTACCTTGTTGATGGAGGTCATTCTTATGCAAATGCTACGAGTACTAATCGCAGTGTTGATTGGATCTGTACCGCTATTAACGGTCGCCAAAAACAATCATGTGGCTCCTGTTGATCTAGCTGAGCTTGCGTGGCTCGCTGGGACTTGGACTGGAACTCAAGACAAGCTGGAGATGGAAGAGTACTGGCAGGCCCCGAAGGGTAACACCATGCTCGGGCTACACCGCGACGTCGCCGGCGGGCGTACCGTCTCGTTTGAGTTTTTGAGAATTGAAGCCACGGCGGACGGAATTACTTACTGGGCCAGTCCTCGTGGCCGGCCGGCAACACCGTTCACACTAATCGAATTAAAGGGCAAACGCGTCGTATTCGAAAATGCGAAGCATGACTTCCCGCAACGGATCATTTACTGGTTGAGTGACGACGGTGCTTTGCACGCGAAGATTGAAGGCACGCTCAAGGGCAAACCCGCCTCCGAAGAATGGACCTGGCACCGCTCTCCCGCTAATTGACGGCACCAATCCACAGATTACGTGCTGTCGATGGAATTAATTGTCCCGCCTGTGATATGAATCAGAAAAAGGAGAAACAGTCACATGAAGGGATACTCATTACTCGCAGCGATCATACTAACATTCTGCGGTGTCCGGGGTGCGGCGCAGGAGATGCCACATACGCACACGCATGATCACAACGAGAAGCTCGGGCAAGTCAGCTTCTCCATATCCTGCAGCCCCGCATCACAAAAACAATTCAATCGCGCAACTGCGC
>DATEDU010000140.1:0-7270 GCA_035281525.1 Pyrinomonadaceae bacterium
GACGCGTAGCGTCGCTCGAACTTCAATCAAATCCCGGCGCCAATAGGCGAGTCATTGCTTCAGGATTCTCGATTTGGCGTTTCCGCATCCACGCGTCGGCCTCATTAATATCTCGCTGACCGCGATCCCCGGCCATATCTCGCTGACGGCGATCGCCAGCAATCAATTCACCCAATCGTCTGCGAGCAACCGCTTCATACAGATCCATGTCCGCCAAATCAAAGGCTTCTGCTGCCCGAGACAGCAGATTCATAGCTTTCGTTTTTTCACCACGCTGATGCGCCACCGCAGCGCTCACCAAATGCGCAAGCGGCGCCGCCCACGCAACTCGCTCCCGTAAGAGATCCTCGGCCAACTTCTCAGCCATCCTTAAATGGCCTTCGACATCACCACTCTCCTTTGCCCACGCGAGAGTTGCGCGGGCCAACAGGTGCAGTGCATCGATTCGCACAATCTGAATCCGCATCAGCATCGAGTTCTTGAGATCCTTCCACTGGTTGTGAATGTGACGCCACCCAACCTCGTAGTCGCCAGTGTAAAGTTCGATTTGGACCAGCGCCTGCAACGATGTGTAATGCTGAAGATGAAAGCCTTCATGGGACCACGCTTGAAGTGCTTCGATTACTTCCGCGCGGGCACGGACCGGATCGTCCGCGGCTAACCAGATCAAGTTAAGCCGAGTACGCAGGTCGGCCGCGAAAAGATTTCCCTGGTCCAAAGCGGCCGAGAGTAGTGACGGAACTCTGCGCGAGATTTCCCCGATCTCTCCCATATAGAGCATGGAACTCAACATAAACCGGTTAGCAATAGTCAACTCCCACGTCACGCCGGTGCATTGATCTCGAAATATCTCGGCGGCACGCTCGCACAGCATTGCGGCATTTTTCCAGTGGCCCATCAAATAAGCTGCGACACCGCGACCCCAGATTGAGAGCGCGATTGCATGCGGATCCCCGAGCTTTTGGGCTAACGCTTCGGTCTGTTGCGAGATCTGCTCCAAACGTTTTTGCGTTCGAGGGCCTCTCGAGGCAATTTGGCCAATCTGAAAAGCCAGCGCTCGTGCTATACGGAACGGTTCGCCCTCTTGCAAGGCGAGCAGCAGGTAGCGGCACTGAAAGTCAGCTCCGCGAATAATATCGACAACGCCCAGCCCTGCTGCCACAGCGCCGCAAATATCGATGCGCATCAAATCGGTCTCGGGAATCTCGTTGATACTTCGTTCCGTAAACTTCAATCCGCGCAAACGGAGCTGAATCCTTTTTACAATCAGTGACAACAAGGCGCGCTTTGGTCCACCCGGCAAAGTCATCCCAACTGATGACAAAACCGATCGAATAACTTCGAGCCCTTCCTTGATGTGACCGCCCATCAACAGCTGTTCGGCCGCCCGGCGTTTCAAGTCGAGGCTGTGCGTAGCTGAAGTGTCCTGGGCTACATCGAGAAATGCTTCAGCGGCTTCGGCTGGACGACCTGCATTCACCAGAGCCTCTGCCAAGCCACGTTTCAACTCGATGAGCTCAGCTCCTCTCAAAGGAGTGAGTTCCAGAGCTCGACGATAAAAAGCAGCAGCACGATCAAACGCGAGCGCGCCCGTAGCTTTCTTCGCAGCGATCGCCGCATGTGTCGCCGCGCGCACACGCTCGCCCGCCCCCATGTAATGCTCGAACAGAGCCTCGGGATCGTCTATACCGCGTGCTTCCAATGCCTGGGCCAGTCGCCGGTGGATGTGAGTCACCTTTCCAGGCGCAAGCTGAGCGGTGAACGTTTCGCGGATGCGGTCGTGATAAAGCTCGATCGTGTGATCTTCGCCGCCGGTGCGGAGGAATTGCGCGGCTCTTAAAGAACTTACGAGAGGCAGTTCATCGCCCGAGAGTCCCGCGGCCTGATACGCCACTTCTGCGTTGATCGGCCGTCCGGCGACTGCCAGTGCCTCAATGAACTGTTGTGTTCCTTTTGGCAGGTTGCGCAGTCGCGAAACGAGCATGACTCCTAGACTAATGCCAGTCTCAGCAGCTTGCTCGCTGGTCGACGCATACTGTGCGAGTTGTTCAAGCAGGAACGGATTGCCACGCGCCTCGCGAATGATCGAGTTAATGATCGGACCGCTGGCCGGAACATTCGAACCGAGCAGATTCTGCGCGAGGTTGCGCGACTCTTCTTTAGTCAAAGCTGTTACGCGGATCTCGCGGCATTTCTCCGATCCGGTTTGGTTCAGCAACGACTTAAGAAAACCTTTGCTTTCGACATCTTCGGTGCGAAAGCTGGCGATGAGCATGAGCGGCGGCGAGTCGGGTGGTCGCAGAACTTCCTCAAGCAGACTCATGCTGTCGGCATCCGACCACTGCAAATCATCGATGTAGAGTACGAGTGGCTGCCGATCCGCAATGCGTCCCAGCAATTCTCGCAACGCGACAAACGCGCGACGTCTTACATTGAACGGATCGGCAGCCTCATGCTCACGCTGAGGTGCATTGAATATCGCATCAACCTGCAGCATCACCGGAAACAATCGAGCCAGGGCAACCACGTCACGCGGTAACAATGCTTCAACTTTAGTGTCCGGAAGATCCAGCAGGTAACGCGTCAAACTGTCGATTACGCCGTCCAGAGCTTTGTACGGCACAGATTCACGCTCGTAACAGCGTCCTTCCAGAATCACGACCGAGCTTTCACGATCGCGAAGCCGATCCAGGAAATTCCGCACCAAAGCCGTCTTGCCCACGCCCGACTCTCCATGGACGTAAACTTTTACTGTTTGACCGCGCTTGGTGACGTCGAGTCCCTCGAAGAGTTCCTGTAATTGGGCTTGGCGGCCGACGAACGGAGCGCCGCTCCGAGAAGAGGAAAAACCCGCAGGCATCAACGGATGCCTTAATGGTCCAGTCTTGCCGTGGCCGAGCACTCTCAGCACCTCGTGACCTGACGGTCGCTGTTGAGGATCGCGGGCCAACAGTCCCATACAAAGCTCGTTCAACTCGCGTGGAACGTCCGGCGCAAGCAACGAGGGGGGCAGCGGATCCCAATTCTGTTTGTTGACCATCACTTCAAAGAACTTCCCGGTAAATGGAAGTTGCCCTGTGACTGCCTGGTACAACATGACGCCTACGCTGTACCAATCGCTGGCAGTGGAGATGGGCAACTGCGCGCCCTGTTCCGGCGACATGTAATCCGGTGTGCCGGCCAACGTGATGGTATCGTGCAAACCGCGCGGCTCAACTTCAGCGACGAGGCCGAAGTCAAGAATCACGACTCTTCCGTTTTTAGTTATGAGGACATTCGACGGCTTGATGTCTCGATGAAGCTTGCCGGTTTGATGCAGCGCGTGAAGACCCTCGCTCAGTTGCCGCATCGCCAGCTCAAGACGATCAAGGTCCAGCCTTGACTGCGATAGCCGCGTTTCAACCTTTATTTCCTGCGGCAAGTCGTCGGCGTAAGTCGTTCTGGCTACGCTGAGTTGTTGCGTTTCAGCTTCGTAGTCCGCGATGGCTTGCATCGTCTGTTTGTATTCATCTGAATCCGGCTTAAGAAGCGTGGGGCTGATCGAAGAGTCACTGCGACGGGCTCGATAGCCGGGACGGACGTACTCGAGGAAATTAACACCATCGACCAGCTCCATGGTGAAGAACCAATTCTCACCATCGGACATGAACTCATAAAGAGCTACCAAATTCGGATGAGAGACGTCGGAGAGCGACCGAAACTCATTCTTGAACCGCGCGATGTGTGATGCTTCCGAGCGGGTCAGGGCTTTCAATGCCACGACCTTGTCCGTCTCGCGGTCGTGGACTTCGTAAACCACACCCATCCCGCCGGAGCCTAGACGACGCCGAATTTTGAATCGTTCTGTGCCGAGAAAATCGTTGTTTTTGTTACCCATTCTTACCCGAACAGTTGGTGGCAGCACGAATTGATCGAGATTGTAATGTCTGAGGAGGGAAAGCTCCAATCAATGGTATAAAGGGCAGTTTAAAGGAGAGCTAGCGATGGATTGGCGTATCTTTTTAACAACCTTTGGTGTGATATTTCTGGCTGAGATGGGGGACAAGACTCAGCTTGCGGCGATGACAATGGCGGCAGAGTCAAAGCGGCCCTGGATGGTTTTTCTCGGCGCCGCGCTCGCGCTCGCGGCGGTTTCAGCCATTGGTGTCATCGCCGGGAGTGTGATCGGCAATTATGTGCCTCTGATTTGGATCAAGCGGGCGGCCGCCTTTGCTTTTATCGCCATTGGGGTTCTCATCCTTGTGGGGAAATTTTAACTTGGTCTTTGGCCTTCGGTCTTTGGTTTTTGATCTCCGGTGCTCTCTGTGTCTCAGTGGTGAAAAATAAAAACATGATTTCACGATTTCACCACGGAGACACGGAGATCACGGAGAAGACGTAACAAGTAGGACTTAGGCCAAAGACCAAAAACCAAAAACCAAAGACCCAAGACCCAAGACCATTTCGGAGATTTCATGCCTCAAACATTACATATCGAACGCCACTTTACTGCGAGCGAAGTAGTTCGCGACATCGTGATTGGAATGTCAGACGGTTTGACCGTTCCATTTGCGCTCGCTGCTGGTCTGACCGGAGCTGTGGCCAGTACGGGCATTATTGTGACGGCTGGACTCGCGGAGATTGCGGCAGGAGCAATTGCGATGGGGCTCGGTGGTTACCTGGCAGCCAAGAGCGATGCCGAGCACTACGCTAAGGAGCGCGAACGTGAAAAACGCGAAGTGGCGGAGATTCCTCACGAGGAAATGCGAGAAGTGGCCGAGGTGTTTTTGGAGTACGGCCTAACGCATGAGCAGACGTGGCCCATCGTCGAGGCTTTGCGGAAACAACCTAAAAAGTGGGTGGACTTCATGATGCGCTTCGAGCTCGGATTGGAAAGGCCCAATCCTAAGCGAGCTCTGATGAGTGCTCTCACCATTGGCGGTGCTTACGCAGCGGGAGGATTTGTTCCGCTGGCGCCCTATATGGCTACGGACAGAATTTCGTTCGCGTTGTTTATTTCGATTGCTCTTACGCTCGTTGCTTTGCTTGTTTTTGGATTTGTGAAGGGACGTTATACGGGGATGAAGCCTATTCGCAGTGCTCTCCAAACTGCTTTTATTGGCAGTGTGGCGGCCGGCGCCGCCTTCCTCATCGCCCGCCTCATCTCAGAATAGAATTTCGGATTTCGAATTTCGGATTTCGAATTTGCAGAAATAATCGGCCACAGATCTGCACGGATAAGCACAGATCAGACACAGCTAAGAAAAGAGAGTAGCCACCAGCGGTTGTTTTTTTGCTGATCCGTGTTCTATCCGTGCAGATCTGTGGCCCTATTCCTCGGAAATCCGCAATCCGAAATCCGAAATTCGAAATTCCTTGTAACTTTTGCTGCGCTCGGGTGTTTTAGGTAGTGTAGCGCAGTCTATGGCGAGTGAAGACGAAGAGTTCACCACGCTGTTTCAAGATTTTTACCCAAGCCTTTGCAGGTTTTTAGAGTGCCTGCTGGGGGGTCGTGCCGCGCTCGCTCAAGACCTGGCGCAGGAGAGTTTCCTGCAATTGCATCGCACGGCCTGGGGCACGCTACCGGCGGGCGAAGCGCGATTCTGGCTGTATCGAGTTGCACGCAATTTTGCCATTAACGAGTTTCGCAAAAGCCAGACGCGCACGAGGCTGTTTGATCGCGTCGTCGAGTCGATGAGGCCGCGCGCGCGGAATCCCGAAAAGGAATACGAAACTCGAGAACGCAACCAGATGCTATTCGAGATGCTCCAGATTTTGACTGAAGACCAGCGGGCGGCGCTGTTGCTGCGCGAACAGGAACAACTTAGTTATCGGGAGATTGGGATTGTGCTGAATGTTTCGGAGAGCAAGGTTAAGGTCGATATTTTTCGAGCGCGAACGGCGTTGCGGAATTACTGGACGAAGAGGACGCGCGCATACGGCGCCCGCTCGCACTAGCTCTCAGATTTCAATCTGAGATCTGAAGCTTGAAATCTCTTAACATCGAATTTGAGATTTGAGATTCGAAATCTGAAATCGGAAATCCTATGACTTGTGATCAAACGCAAAAGATTTCTCAGCTGATAGACGGTGAACTGACGGCATCAGAACGCACTTCCATCGAGCAGCATCTGCACGACTGCATCGATTGCCGGCAAGCGCACGAAGCCTTTCTGAATCTCCGCACCGAGATACTCGCGTACACTCCATCGTTGGCTCCATCGGCATCCGACGCGGCGCTGGCCAAAATCCTTTCGGCCAAACCGAAGACTCCAGCAGATCGGCCAGCAGTGTCGAGAACTCGAGGTGTCGCGAAGGCTCCAGCTTGGCGAAATCCTTTGCCAGCGCTGTTCGAAAGCTTCACCCCGCGTCTCGCAGCCGTTGCAGCTCTAATCGCCATTGCCGTTACAATTGGCGCAATTACTTTCTTCAGCTTGCGTTCGCCCGACAACCTGGCCAGCAACAACGCGTCCACGCCTGATGCACCCGCAAAAACAGTGGATGGCCCATCGAACGCGGGCGCACCGACACCCGATGAACCCGTGGACCTTTCTGAAGCCACAGCTCAATCGAAATCAAAGGGTACGAAAGGCCGTCAACCTGGACGCGCCAAACCAACCGAGAATCGTCGCCTGAAGCCTGAGGGTGAACGAACCGCTCCGGTTCAACCGCCACGACCTCAAGTTGGTGTTCCTCCTACGTACGCAACAGTCGAAGAGCCGGCCGAATCACCGTTGCAGCCAAGCGACTCGCCGTTGCGGCTTGATCCCAGCGATTCACAGTTGCGTCTTGCGGGCGCAGAGATGTTGACGGCGCGCCACCTGGAACAATCAGAACTATTGCTTAGATCTTTCCGGAACGCTCGGCCGTCGAAGCCCGGCTCTGCTCCCGGAATCGCGTACGACCGTCGTCGAGCTCGGCAACTGCTTTATCAGAACATCCGATTGCGGCGCGAAGCTGATGACACTGGTGACGTTGAGGTCGCGTCGCTTCTCAGTTCGCTCGAACCAATCTTGTTGGACATCGCGAATCTCCGCGATAAGCCTGACACAGATGAAATAACAGCAATCAGGGATCGCGTTGAGCGCAAGAATCTCGTAGCGCTTTTGCAAGTCAATTCAACAACCGTAGCCCGCGCTTATGAATAGAAATTCACCACAGAGGCACAGAGAACAGGGAAAAGGCTCAGAGCTCTTGTTCACCGCTCGATCGTCTGCGCTTTGCTCTCCAGTTCTCTGTGCCTGTGTGGTGACTATTTGAGAAAGAACAAGTACTGGCTTAACGGAGCTTT
>DATEDU010000141.1:0-26201 GCA_035281525.1 Pyrinomonadaceae bacterium
TTGCGGATTGCTAAGCGCCGGTAACGATTTCTTTAGAGCCATCAGGCGCGCCGTCAACAACGCTTGATCGGCGGGCACTTCAACATCCGGCTTGACTCCGGTCCCTTCCCAGTTCGTCTTCGTGATCGGATTGATCGCCCGCCCGGTCGGTACGCCGAGCATAAAGTGGTCATGCACTCGCACTGGCCCACCCGGGTGCGCACCACCGCCGGTCGTTTCCCCAACGATCGTCGCGCGCTTCAGATTCTTGAGGTTGTACGTGAATTCCTCCGCGCCTGAGAACGTGCGTTTGCTGGTGAGGACATAGATATCCTTATTTAGGTATCGCTTCCCGGCAATTTCCTTCCGCGTCCAAAATTCCTGAGTGCGATTGCCCTCGCGCCAGTAGAGATCATTCAGATGCACTGGCTGCGGCCCAAAGAAGTAGGAGCAGATAAGTGCCACCATTTCCGGGTTGCCACCTCCGTTGTTGCGCAGGTCGATAATGAGCGCATCGGTCGTCGAAAGAAAATTCATCGCGGATGCGACAGTATCTGCACCAAAGTCCGCGTCGAAGAATCCCCAGAACTCGATGTAGCCGATGTTGCCGCGCAGGCGTTCGACCTTGTTGAAGCCGTGATTCATCCAGCCGAGCTCGCGTTTCGCCTCTTCTCGCTCTGCCGCAGTAGGCTCGCGCCGCGGTTCGCGGACGGGAATTGGATCGTGTGAGTACCGCACCCGTAGATGTTTGTCCTTGCTTACTGCCTGAAGATCGTTTTGCAGCTTCTCAGCAAAAGACCGCGCGCTGGTCACTTGATCGTACTCACCTTTACCGGCACGTTCGCGAATGGATGTTTCCATCGCCTTGGCGACGTCGGGAAAGACATAAGACTCGTTGAGCTTTGCGACTATCGCGTCGATGACTTGCGTCCGGGTCGGCGCGTCGATATTGCGGTCTGATGGCTGACTAGACTGTTGCGCTACCGCGCTCAGCGAGTACAGCAGGCACGTTAGGACAAGCGTCGGAAGGAACAAGAGACGGAACCGTTTCATATCGAACTCCTTACTTTGTTTTGGGTCTGACTCAGACTGGTTTGCAACATGAAGAAACGCACAAGCATAGACAAAGTTTCATCTTTGGATGAATTCTTCGAACCAACGACGGATTTTCCAGATTTTCAGTCCGAACTCCAAAATTATCCCCTCGCGATGCTCGACAACTCTTGCTATCCCGTGGTACAAACGCGCGTTCCTGAAACAATTAGCGGCAGACTGGTAACACAACGACAGTCAATGCAATTTCCGCTGGCTACCTCCAGCGGTTCTGTAGGCTCACGACGCCAACTGACTTCCTCGCCTCAAAGGAGAATACGTATGCGTATCGACAGGAAAAGAATTGCAACAAGCATTGTTCTAATAGCGACGCTTTTGCTCTCGTCGATTACCTCAATCGCTCAAACGAGCACTGATTGGTCTCGATTGAATACGATTGCATCTGATAGCAAACTGGCCGTAAAACTCAAAAACGGCAAAACAATCAATGGCAAGTTGAGTTCTGTCACTGACTCGGCGCTGTCGTTAACTGTGAAGAAGAAACCCGTCGAGATACGGCGAGAAGAGGTACTGACTGTCCATCAACTAAATAAGAAATCGATCGTCGCACCAACTTTGATTGGCGCGGGTGCTGGAGCGGGGCTCGGGGCTGCTGCTGGAGCAGCGGGAGGCGACGACGACAACGGATTTCCCATTGTAACTAAGGGACAGCTAGCAGCGGGATTGGCTGTAATTGGCGCTGGAATGGGAGCTGTAGCCGGCTATTTCATTGGCAGAGACCGCAAGAAACGAGTGCTTATTTACCAGGCCAGCCAGCCGTGATCTGTTTCTTACGTGCGAAGGCCGATTTTAAGCGTACGGCGTAAGTCCCAAGACAATCAAGCGTCATGGTTAACACCCCGTGGGTTTTGCTCCAAGTGAATAGATGAAGCGACGCGTAGCGTCGCACTGACCTTAGCGCGGCCTTTTAAGGCCGGGTTCGGAGTGGGTCATTAAGTTGTGTGCGTCGCGTAGCGACGCGGTGAATCAAGGAGGAAATTGCGCGCAAATGTTCATCCGTCGCTGACGCGACGGCGAATATGGTCGTGCTGATTCCCGGCCTTGAAAGGCCGGGCTAGAATCAATCGACGCTACGCGTCGCTTACTGATTCAATTTTGCGGCAAGGCACAGCCCGTGTGATCATGTAATCTCTGAATGAAATGAGTACTGAACCAAATAAAGTTATCTACTCGATGGTCGGGGTCAGTAAGTATTACGACAAGAAGCCCGTCCTCAAAGACATCTATCTCTCGTACTTTTACGGCGCAAAGATCGGTGTAATCGGCCTGAACGGCTCCGGCAAATCATCGCTGCTACGCATACTCGCGGGCGTCGACAAGGACTTCAACGGCGAAACCGTCGTTTCGCCCGGTTACACAATCGGCTATCTCGAACAGGAACCGCTGATTGACGACTCGCGCACCGTGCGCGAAGTAGTGGAGGAAGCAGTCAAAGAGACTGTCGAGCTGCTAAAAGAATTCGAAGAGATTAACGCGAAGTTTGGCGAGGAGATGTCGGATGACGAGATGAATGTGCTCCTCGAACGGCAAGGCAAAGTTCAAGAGAAGCTGGACCAACTCGATGCGTGGGATCTCGATTCACGTCTCGAAATGGCCATGGACGCTCTGCGCTGTCCACCGCCGGACACTCCGGTGAAGATTATTTCCGGCGGCGAGCGTCGCCGCGTCGCGTTATGTCGATTGCTTCTGCAAAAGCCCGACATCCTTCTGCTGGACGAACCGACCAATCATCTCGATGCAGAGTCGGTCGCATGGCTCGAGCATCACCTGCAGAGTTATGCGGGCACGATCATCGCTGTGACTCACGACCGCTACTTCCTCGACAACGTTGCCGGCTGGATTCTGGAACTCGATCGCGGCGAAGGCATTCCCTGGAAAGGCAATTACACGTCCTGGCTCGAGCAGAAGCAGGAAAGACTGCGGCGTGAGGAGAAATCCGAAAGCGAGCGGCAGAAAACTCTTCAGCGTGAGCTGGAATGGATTCGCATGTCGCCAAAGGCTCGCCATGCAAAAGGCAAGGCCAGAATTAACTCTTACGAAAAACTTCTTGAGCAGGAGTCGGAGAAACGAAGGGAAGACCTCGAGATTCACATTCCGCCTGGTCCACGGCTCGGCAATGTGGTGATTGAAGCTGACAACGTGAGCAAAGGATATGGCGACCGGCTGCTGGTTGAAGACCTGACGTTTCGACTACCTCCCGGCGGCATCGTCGGTGTGATTGGCCCAAATGGCGCCGGAAAAACAACTCTGTTTCGCATGATCACTGACCAGGAGAAGCCGGATAAGGGAACGATACGAAAAGGTGAAACTGTTGTCCTGGCATACGTCGATCAGAGCCGGGCTCTCGATCCGAACAAGTCCATCTGGCAAGAGATTACCGGCGGCGACGATTTGTTGAAGCTGGGCTCGCGCGAAGTGAACTCTCGTGCTTATGTGGCGCGTTTCAATTTTTCTGGTTCGGATCAGCAGAAGAAAGTTGGGATGTTGTCAGGCGGTGAGAGGAATCGCGTGCATCTGGCGAAGATGCTCAAAGAAGGTGCGAATGTGCTGTTGCTCGACGAACCTACGAACGATCTGGACGTCAACACGTTGCGCGCACTGGAAGAGGCTCTGGAGAATTTCGCGGGATGCGCAGTTGTAATCTCGCACGACCGGTGGTTTCTCGACCGGATCGCAACGCACATTCTCGCGTTTGAGGGCGATAGTCGAGTCGTGTGGTTTGAAGGTAATTATTCCGAGTATGAGAACGATCGGAAGGAGCGCCTTGGAGCTGCTGCCGAGCAGCCGCACCGGATTAAGTACCGGCAATTGACTCGCGCGTAACAGTTTCGGGCAACGCGTTAGTTACGTACTTCCCTTCGGAGCGGATGCCGCGTCGTTCATCTAACAACTGAGTAAACTCTTCAACTGAAAGCGCTGCGCTGAATAAAAATCCCTGAACCTCATCGCAATCCAACCTACGCAAATACTCGAGCTGCTCCTTCGTTTCAACGCCTTCCGCTATCACATTTAACTTCAAGGCATGCGCGAGAGTGATGATGGCGTTGACGATGACCGCATTGTCAGTATCGGTGGTGATGTCCTTCACGAACGACCGGTCAATCTTCAACGTGTCAATCGGAAAACGCTTCAAATAGTTCAGCGAAGAGTAGCCCGTTCCGAAATCATCGATGGAGATATGTACTCCCATTGTTTTCAGCTCATGCAGTTTAATGATCGCCTGATCGGGATCCTTCATGATCGAACCTTCCGTCAACTCGAGTTCGAGAAGGTGCGGATCCATTCCTGTCTCGGAGAGTACTTGAGAGATTGTCTCTACCAGCCCTGATTGTTGAAACTGCCGCGCAGAAATATTCACGGCCACACGCAACGGATCAAACCCAGCGTTCTGCCATGACTTGCATTGCGTACACGCTATCCGCAATGTCCACTCCCCAATGGGAACGATCTGACCGCTCTCTTCCGCGAGGTGTATGAACTCACCGGGATAAAGCAAACCAAGTACGGGATGTTGCCAACGCACCAGCGCTTCCATTCCGACCAGCTGGAACGACTTGGTATTTACCTGTGGCTGGTAATAGATGATGAACTCCTCGCGCTCGAGACCGGGCCGCATGTTATTTTCCAGAACCAACTGCTTAAGAGCCCGAGTCGTTCTGCCTGCGGTATACAACTCGTAGCTGTCTCCGCCATGCTCTTTCGCGCGATTCAAAGCTGTCCCGGCCGCTTTCAATAACGTCACTGACTCTTTCGCATCGTACGGATAGAAACTAATACCGGCACTTGCTGTTACGAACAATTCTTGATCGGCGAGCGTAATAGGCTGGGCCAATGCGTCCTTAATATGATGTGCGATCTTGGCTGCATCTTCGGCGCGAGTGACCTGGGTCAAAAGCAACGCAAAATCATCGCTGCCGAACCTTGCTACGGTATCGCTTTTACGCACACAGCCCACCAGTCTTGTCGACACCTCCCGCAATACCTGATCTGCCGTCACGTATCCAAGTGTTTCGTTTATCGTTTTGAACCGGTCGAGATTAACGAGCATCACCGCCAACACCTGCTCATTTCGACGAGAGATTGCCAGTGCCTGGTCCAAACGATCCTTAAATAGCGCTTGATTCGGGAGATCCGTTAGCGAGTCGTGATACGCAACGTAATTGACTTTCTCCTGTGCCTGCTTGTACTCGCTCAAGTCCAAAACGAAACAAACGAATTCAGTCTTAGACTCTGAGAGCGAAGCTCCAAACAAAACGGAGACACGATTGCCGTCCTTGCTAATACATTCCTTCTCAAAAGGAGAGCAGTGACCGTGTTCGCGAACTTGTTCGATCGCCTGTTCATCCAAATGCCGCAGTTCGGGCGCAGTCAACTCCCGCCAATTCAGTTTGCCGGTAGCGAGATCGTCGCGCGTGCATCCGATGATTTTGAGAAACACGTCGTTGGCTTCGGTGATGTTTCCGTTCAGATCGGCGAAGCTGATGCCAGTCAGGTCGTAGTCGATAATGCACCGCAGACGAGCTTCAGCTTGGCGCAGAGCTTTCAGTTTTGCTGCCCGAGTTGATGGCTTCTTGGTCCGCATGGGTCGAATGAAGTTTGGGAGAGTGCTATTGAAGAGGATTAGGGCAAGGAGTCCGGCGTGTATCGATGACTCCTGGGCTAGACTAGCAAATCAATCCACGAAATGTCACGAAAAAAGACAAATTACAAAGAAACTGTGAGGGTCCCGTTGCTAGCCTTGTCTGGGAACACTACTTTGTAGCCGTACTTCGTCTTCCAGACATCTTTGTCCCATATCTTCGTAAATTTCGTGTCGTAGTTGAAGAACACCGTGGCGTTCTTGCCGCCATACTTCACCAGCCGGGCCAGTGCCGCCGGAGTCGGATGTTGGAAGTACGAGCCGTTCGTCGAGACGAGATAACGGGGGCAATCGACGAGTTTGACGAGGTCTGACGACAGATTGTTCTCGCTACCATGGTGCGCGACTTTAAATGCGTCCAGCTTCAATCGCTTAGCTGTCTTCTTTAAAAAGTTGATCGATGCAATGAGCCGATCGGCATGAGCATCGGCCGCCAGCAACGCTTTCTTCCCCTGGTATTGAGCCAAGACGGCAATGCTGCTGCCATTAGGTTCGCCACCGTCTCCGTGGAAAGGAGTGACTGCAAGCTGCTCAATGTCGATTCCGCCAAAATGTTCGAGGCCTTTACTCTCGGACGGTTTCGCGCCAACGCCCGGCATGAGCCCCGCTTTCTTACATTCCTTTTCCCAGACCGGAATCAGTTTGGTCAGCTTCTCACGATCGGGCGACAGTAAAGTCAGCGTCATGCCACCCGCGAGCTTCACAGTCTTAAGGCCTTTCTTTGGCAAGCACACTGCGTTTCGTTTCCATTGGGCGTTCCATGGAAGCTTGCCTTTGATCAGAGCAGCGGACAGTCGCTCGCCTTGAACTGCACCAAACGTCTCGACCGAAACCTCCTTCAGGTGATCGTAGCCGTTGAACCAGACGTCTTTGAAAGTCAAAGACAGCTTTGGATCCTCGAGAAGTCCAATCACGCCCTCGATGTGATCACGATCGACGTGCGTGATGATTAGAAGCTCAAACGTTTTCTGATTGTCGGGGAGTTTGGCGAGCCGGTTTTTGATCTCCTTCGCGGTCGCTGATCGGCCACCGTCGATCAAAATCTGATAAGGTTTCCTGGCATCGCCGTAGCGAAGCCAAAGACAGTCACCTTCCCTCGCGGGCAACATTTCGATCTCAAACACTTTGATCGCCTCCTAATCTGATGATCGTAAACGGTTGCTGAAAGTGCGTGCGCCAAGCCACGCGACGCACATTTTTCATCATCTCTTCAATTTCCGAGTCGCCATGCGATACAGCCTCAAGCCCGTCAAGCAGCCAGCGCATGCCCATGGAATAAAATGGGAGCCCGCGTTTGTACGCGGTCTTGAAAGCATTTTTTGCTTCGTCGATATCTTCAGAGCTGCGCCGCATGCGAATCTTTAGTTGCCCCCACTGGATGGCGCCATCGGGAATACGCGGGAAGTTGTTCATCAGGTTGCGCACCCATTCATGCCATTCTCGATCGGTCGCCTGAAGCGCCGTGCCAACCAGAGCGTACGCTCCTGCGGCTGCGGCAAAAGGATTTGCAACCTTTTCAAAGAGCATTCCCTTTGCCGTTTCAGCCATCTGGCGTGCAGTTGGTAGAGCTCCCGAAGATAAATAACCAAGCAGAGTTCCGAGTTCTTCGTCGCGTGCAACTGCTGACGAACAGAAGCCGTTTGGATCTGTGGGCTCTTGGAGAACAACTTCAATGTCGGCCTCTCGGCCACTCATGACCACTATCCACGGTATTGGCAGACTAACAAGTTCGACTGCGTGAGGCCGCGGAACGGCTGCGAAATACCGAGCCGCATGTGACATTCGGATTTCAAGCGGTTCGACATTCCCCTGACCTGATGCTGACCAGCTCACGCGAAAGACGGCGTGAGCGTCATCCTTTATTACAGCCGCCGTCTCAATCGGACTATGATTCTCGTTAAGTAGCTGAATGAGCGTTGTCGGATCCGCGGCAGGCAAGCTCGCGAGCCAGGGCCAAACCTGATCACCCTGCTTAGGATTCACCAAAGGCGCGTATGCATGCGATAGATAAGCTATCGAGTAGTCGAGTTCTTTTTCCGCAGGTCCGGGAATTTCGGACGCGGGCTCGCCACCGAGAAACTGAGGACGTGATTCGTTAAAACCTTCCGGCGCTAGTTCCGGGGCTAGTTCTGGCAGAAACCTTCCCTTCTCTGAGGTCCCTCCGCGTTTCTTTGGAGTGATTAATTTGCGCGCGGCTGTAGCAGCTTTCGACTGAACATTGCCAACCAGATGCTGCCAAGACAGCCATTCGTGCGGCGAATCATCTGCTTGCAAAACGAGCTCCTGAGCCGGGCCGCTCAATTCAACATCATCTGCCAGAACTTCTCCCGACGGTAAGACTGCCTCAACGTAATATCGACCTGGATCGAGATCTATAGTGGTGACATGCGACGCTACGTGAGAGATTGGAATCATTGTCTGTGTTGGCGGGGTGGAAGTTCGCCGAGCTCCTGATTCGCCAAGAGAATAGATCTTGGCAAACACCTTCGGCGGGCGCGACTCGTCACCTTCGAGATATTTATCGATTCGCAGACGGAGACTACTCATTCCTTAATGTCCAGGTTGACTCGTCGAAAAGTAGGCCTGACAGTGAATTTCGATTTGGGATACGTTTGTGTCTTGATCTTTGCGGCGAAGTCATAAGTACCGACTGCCAGTTTTAGTCGCCAAGCGTCCTCGCCAGGTTTCCGCGACATCTTTTTAGAGTCGCCCTCGCACGTCAGCGTCGCGTCGCGATTTGCTTCCTTGGGTTTGCAACTGACAATGACCGGTACTTCGGGTTTGTCGATCACATTGAGATTGATTGAGCTGAGATCGTCGGAAGGAGCGATCTGCATTTGAGGTACTTTCAGTTGTTCGCTTGCATCGATGATTAAAAAACCTAACGCATCGTGCAAAAGGTTCGTGCGCACCCGCCAGTCGCCATCCTCGTCTCCCGAACCGGCGCCGGCGAACGCTTCCAAAAGAGCCTTCGTGTAAACGCTTGGTTCGCCTGTTTTCGCATAGGCTTGAGCGCCCGAGAGCGTCGAGTAAAAAACCGGCGCCTGACGAAAACGTCCAGTCGAGTTAACCGCACCGGTACTCTGAATAAGGGGCTGGCCGGCGAAACCAGAATTCTTAATTAACAACTCCGAGCCAACTCGGCACGCATCGACAAAGTAACATTGCTCGCGCGCCGCACATTCATCCATGCCCTGGCGAAAACGGCGGAAGTCGATGGCGCCGTCAAGCGGAGCAGTGTCCATGGCGCCGAAGTCGGAGAGTAACAAGGATAATTCTGGTCCGAGCGCGATGCCGTGACCGCAGAAAAAGAACAGCAGAAGGTGATCAGCATTCTTGTGGCCCATCTCGCGCCATTCGCTGATGGCCGGCTTAACGTCTGCCATCGACGCTCCGAGAACGTCAACCGTCTTCTCTTTTCCTTCAGCTCCATATTTAAAATCGGAGCTCTTGGAATCTGAAAGTAGCAGGCTCAGAGTTGCTAACGGCTTATCGGGATGGTTGTATTTTTCGATCAGCCAACGTGCGATAGCTCGAGCTGATTCAGGAGGGGACTTTAGCTGTCCCATTCCTTCAGAGTTGGCAAACTTCTTCTTGCCGCCGCCGGGTAGATGAGGATAGTGTCCAACACCAATCACGATCGCGTGCGTAGCTGGACCGGTAACTTTCTTCTGAAAGACAATTGCACTCACAATTTAGTTTGTTGTTTCAATCACACCCCGGCTTCAGCCGGGGTGTGGAGGAGTTCGCGATAGAGTGTAAACGTCTAGTTACCTTTTGATTTCCATTCGGCAATCCGTTTTTCCAGATTCGCGATGTTGACAGGATCAGCCTTGCTGGCTTTGCCAACCTGAACTGCTTTCTCTGCTGTAGCAACCGCCTCCGCAGTTTTTCCTTGTTCAGCGAGAGTTCGCGCCTTGAGACTGAGATTACCAAAGGTCTCTTTGATTTTGATCGACTGCTCGAGCCATTGCATCGCTTCTTCAGTGTTGAGTTTATTCTGAAGCGCGTAATTTGCAGCCTGCGAACGAATGGACCAATCATCCGGTTTCGCGGCAGCGATAGCCGCGCGAGCCTTTTCCATCGCCAGTGCTTTGACGTCTTTGACTACGACCGTGAAGGGCACATTGACCTTTTCCCACCGTATATTCACTTGAGCTGAATTCTCAGTTACCGGATCGAAGCTGTACATTAACCACTCCTGACTGGTCGCAACAGTTTCCGGTTTTGTTTTCACGCGCAGGACGTCCTTCTTTTCGTCGTATGAGAAGCTGCCCCACTGCCCAGCGTCACTGTTAAAGATGATGGTCCACTCATCCTTACCAGGTATGGTGTGCAAACTGTATTTTCCAGCGGCAAGCGGCTGCCCATGGATGACCACGGGATCGGTCACTTCAAACACTGTCGCTTCATTGGCGCCGCTTCTCCACACATGGCCGTATGGCACGATCACCTGTTCTTTCGGGCGCGTTCGCGAGTCATCTAGTGTCGCAGAGCCGGTTGCACCTGCCGGAGGATCCCCCCAGATGGCTCTACCCTTCACACCTGGACGGTGATAGGTGATTGTGATGTCTGTTACGCCGACGGTTTGCATCACCGTTGCCTTTTGGCTAGGCCGAGGCAGTCGCAACTGCGCCTGCGCAGTCAGCACGGATGATACAAATATGAGAACGGTGGCCAGGAACAAAAATTTTCTGTTCATGTTCAATGCTCCTTATTAAGTGGTGATGCTGTCAGGTTTGACGCACCGGATTGTATTACTCTCTAGCCAAAGAATGAAGCCCTACAGAACCGCGAGCGCAGCGAGTGGGTAAATTCCGTGGGCCAACGCTTACCCGGTCGCTCCGCTCCCGGTTCCGTACGCTCCTGGTCCCGTACGTTCCCGGTTCCGTACGCTGCCGGTTCCGTACGCTCCCGGTTCCGTTGCCCTGACCGAAATCCGCACATAACTTGCGCTCAGCCCCTCAAAGAACCGAATTGTTCTAATGCAAAGCATTCTGTACGTTAGCGCTCGCGGGAGCCTCGCGCGCGAATAAACTCCCCTCTACTTACGTGAACACGTGAGTTTTCTAACGGTCTTCGTCACTGGCATAACCGTTGCTCCTTTCGACGGCGTCACGTCGTTTCTAACATGATGGCAACAAACGGAAAACTCTGAACAAAGGAGACTTGGATTATGTTGTGGACAATTCTGGTTATTCTACTGATATTGTGGCTGCTCGGATTCATCGGAGGCTTTGGCGGTAACCTCGTTCATTTACTTCTGGTGATCGCGGCAATCGTGCTGATCATAAACCTGGTATCGGGCCGGCGCCCTGTGGTTTAAAGCCGAGTAATTAGAACTAAGAGTGTGAGGGAAAACACGAGGAGCCGTGGCAGCCCTGCATTGCCGGTTTCTCGTAGAGGCCCTGGTGGAAACACTGGAGCGTCCACAACGGGCAACGCTTTCTCAGTGATGGGGAGGCGTTGCCTTGGCGTACCTTTCTCCTCTAATCGATAGGCTTTCCCATTTTCTGAAGTTTACCTTACTATATCCCAAACTCTTCCCGGTTGTTGGCCGTCTAATAACACTGTTCGTATAGCCAGCAACCTGCGGCGCCAGACTCTGAAAAGAGGTACCATAAACTATGAAGCCCCTTTTAAATACCTGCCTCATACTCGCGCTGATCGTCATGCCAGTCGTGACTGTGGGCCAGGTAAATCCCACTTCAACCCCAACTGAGGAAGAACAAAAAGAAAAGGCAGAAAAGGAAAAGAAGGCTTTTGCGCTGCTCGAACAAGTCGTTGAGGAAGCGCAGTTGCTGAGATTGCCGGAGAATCGCGCGCGCGTTCAGATAGGAGCCGCCGAAATGCTTTGGCAGCGCGACCAGGGACGCGCGCGATCGTTATTCGCACTTGCCGCCGAGAGTATTGCCGAGATGATGCGGCAGCAGTCGACGAATACGCGTGAGGACCGTCGCGGTTCTAACCAGATTAGACCCGCATTCCAATTGAGGCAGCAGCTCGTGCTAGCAGCGGCACGATTTGATGCTCCGTTGGCTTACCAGTTGTTGGCTGCGACCAAACCTTCAATTCCTGCTGACGCCCGCAATCTCGAAGCGTTCGTTACCGACACGAATCTTGAAGATCGCCTGCTGAGCGAAATAGCCAAGCTTGATCCCAAGCTTGCGCTGCAAAACGCTGAGCTGATGTTGGATAAGGGTGAGTACTCTCGGTCGCTTGCGGAAGTGCTGGGCCAGCTTCAAGCCAAAGACAAGGAAGCTGCAGCGAGACTCGAAGACAAGATTGTTAAGCGACTACAGTCTGCGAACATACTTTCAGCGCCCGAAGCAGGTGTCTTAGCCCTTCTCCTCCTTCGCTCCGGTCCGCGGCTCGAGACGAACGCGGCGCATGGCGCAGTTACAAGCAATGCCAGACAGTTTCTCTCTCCTTCATCCTACAGTGCAGTATTGAGCACGGTGATTGACGCTGCGTTACGGGTCACACCACAAGCCGGTGGCCGAACACCAGTCCGCGGTCGCACAGGTGCTGTTGTGCGAGGTGAGGGGCGGCCCGTTAACCCAGCTAATGAGCCGACGGCGGCTGAGCTTGAACAAGCCAACGCACGGCGTCTGTTGGGAGGCCTGCAAATGCTGCTTGCTCAGATTGAACAGTACGTGCCCGCGCGAGCGCAGGCAGTACGGCAAAAGCTGACGGAAATGCAGGTAGGAGGTTCGCGTGCCGGGCGTGCGCAGCCCACAATGCTTGGCCCTACTGGGCAAAGTTCATCAGAAGCTCTCATGAACATGGCTACGCAAGCTCCGCCACAGGTTCAGTCTCGAGTTTACCAACAGGCGGCGATGAGGGCTCTGGAGG
Organism: Pyrinomonadaceae bacterium; assembly: GCA_035281525.1. Classification (GTDB taxonomy): domain Bacteria; phylum Acidobacteriota; class Blastocatellia; order Pyrinomonadales; family Pyrinomonadaceae; genus PSRF01. Next base: position 12,587 of record DATEDU010000141.1, read on the forward strand.
AAGGTAACCCTGACCGAGCTCGGGAAATTGCCAATGATCATCTTGAACCGGCGGCGCGCGACTCAGTGCTGCAGGCAGTCGAGCTTCGTAAAGCAACTGACAAGGCTGCCAATACGACGTTGGATGAAGTGCGGGAAAATCTGTCGCAGTTGCGAACCGACGACGAGCGCATCGATACGTTGCTCCGATTATCAGCTTCTGCCGTAGCAAACAATCGGACGTTGGCCCAGCAACTTTTGGAAGAAGCACGCCTCTATACAAACCGGCGCCCGGCGAATTATCAGCAGATTGATCAGCAGCTCAAGTTAGCCGTCGCGTTTAAGGATTTGGACGCGTCTCGTAGCTTTGAGATTCTCGAGCCGGTCGTGCTTCAACTAAATGAGCTGCTCAGTGCTGCGGCGACTCTGAGTGGATTTGAGATCAGCGTGTTCAAGGATGGTGAGCTGCCATTGGAAGGCAGAAGCGGTCTCACCAGCGTGGTCAACAGCTATGGGAACGTGCTGGGCCAATTAGCCCAGAGCGACTTCGACCGTTCTCAGATGCTGGCGAATCGGTTTCAGCTTTCTGAGCCGCGCTTAATGGCGAGGTTGGCAATTGTGCGTGGGATGCTTGGCCTGGAACGCGAGCGGACGAGCTTCCGAACCCGCCGTATCGACTTCTAAGCAGCGCAGTGAGGTCCGTACCACCCGCGGTAGCGGGTGGGTGCGGTACGAGTAACCAACGTCAGACCCATCCGCTACCGCGGGTGGTACTGACTTCGGCTCCACGAGAGTTTGTGTCTTAGCTCGCTGAATGAACATCAACCGTCGTGATTTCAGTGTTGGCCTCGCCACGATAATTGGTTCAGTTATCGTTCATCCTGTCATTCCGCAATCGCCGTTGCGCGTGAATGGCCCGCGAATCATCGAACACCTCAATGCACTTGCCGAATTTGGCAAGAACCCTCAAGGCGGAGTGAGTCGAGTTGCCTATAGCGAAGCCGATCTTCGGGGGCGCGAGTACGTGATGGGACTGATGCGTGCGGCAAAACTCGACGTGAGCATCGACGCCGCTGGAAATCTCATCGGCCGGCGCGCAGGCAAATCCAAACTACCGCCTTTGTTGTTTGGATCGCACATCGACACGGTTCCGGAGGGTGGGAACTACGATGGCGTTGTCGGGTCTCTCGGGGCCATTGAAGTTGCTCAAACGCTGGCTGAACGGAACGTCACCACTGGCCATCCGCTCGAACTCATCATCTTTCAGAACGAAGAAGGAGGCTTGATCGGGAGCCGCGCCATCGATGGCGAATTAACCGAAAAAGAATTAGATCTTGTGAGCCGCAGCGGTAAGACAATTCGTGAAGGTATCAAGTACATCGGAGGGGACCCCAGTCAACTCGCCGGCGTTCGTCGCAAACGCGGTGATATCGCTGCCTATCTCGAGCTCCACATCGAACAAGGTGGAACTCTTGAGGCGGAAAAGATCAACATCGGCATTGTCGAAGGTATCGTGGGGATCAATTGGTGGGACGTGACGATCGAAGGCTTCGCCAATCACGCCGGCACTACACCAATGAATCAACGCCAGGACGCGCTGCTATCGGCTGCGAAGTTCATTCAAGCCGTTAATCGAATTGTAAACAGTGTCCCGGGACGCCAGGTCGGTACAGTTGGAAGAATACAAGCGTGGCCCGGAGCACCGAACGTCATCCCTGGAAAAGTTGTTCTGAGTCTGGAGCTGAGGGATCTCGACGCAGCTAAAATCAAAATGCTCTACGACAAGATTTTTGCGGAAGCTCAGGAGATCGGCCGAACTGGGAACACGAAATTCGACTTCAAAGAAATAAACGTCAACGTTCCTGCGCCTACTGATCCACGAATTCGGCAGATGATTGACGAGTCTGCAAAAGAGCTAAAACTCACCACCAAGTTGATGCCGAGCGGCGCCGGTCATGACGCGCAAGACATGGCACGGCTTGGCCCCGTCGGCATGATCTTCGTTCCGAGCGTTGGCGGCATCAGTCATTCACCACGAGAGTTCTCACGACCCGATGACATCGCGAACGGCGCGAACGTATTGCTTCACACGATTCTAAAACTCGATCGGAGGGCTGAGGCTTAGTGCTGTGTTCTGAGTGCTGAGTTCAGAATGCTAAGTGCTAAGTGCTGAGTGCTGAGTGCTGAGTTCAGAGTACTGAGGCTGAGTCTTAAGTTGTGGCGGTGTCCCTCAGTTTGAGGTACTCAGTACTCAGCACTCAGCACTCTGAACTCGAAACTCGAAACTCGGAACTCGGAACTTGAAAATCGTACACCTGTGTTGTCGATGAGGACATTTCCCTCCCTATAGCACATCTCAGCATTCGTATTTTAAAGATCGCACGTCAGGCATTGCAGTTGCAGTTTTGTGTACGCGATGAAACACACAAAACTGCAATATAGAGTTCTTCTAACCGCAACACTGTGTCTTCTCCTGCAATTTCTTACGTTTAGCGCGGTGCCCACGAGTGAGGCAAGTCAGGAAAAGCCGAAGGCCAAGGTTGCCCTCACTGCCGACCAGGAGAAGGAGTTAGTCGCTGCCTTCGACCGTCATGTAAAGGACTATTTAAAGCAACGTAGCCAGGCGAAAGAGAAACTTCCATCTTTATCGAAGGAAGCCACACCTGAGCAAATCACTGCATATCAGAAGTCCTTTGTTGAAGCTCTGAGAGGAATGCGAGCCGGAACCAAGCAGGGCTACATCTTCAACCCGCAGTTTGCGAATTACTTACGGACGATCATCAAAACGGAACTTCCGCGTCGCGACAAGTCTGAAATTCGCGAGGTAGTGCTGGAAGCAGATACTAAAGGTGTGCCTCTGAGAGTTAACTATCCTTATCCGGAAACCAAAGAGTTAACGCAGATGCCGCCGACGTTGCTGCTGAAGCTGCCGCCACTGCCGAAAGAGGTGAAGTATCGCTACGTCGGAAGGCACATGCTGTTGGTGGACACCGACAATGGTCTAATCGTTGATTACATGCTCAACGCGCTGCCATAGGAGTTTGGAGGAAGATGATGCGACGCATTCAAGCTTATTGTCTGGCATTGACTCTCCTGATTTTTACATTCCCGCTAAATACTTTTGCACAGGTAAAAACGAACGGCCGAAACGGCAACGGGAACGGAAATGGCAAGGCCCGCTCGCCCGCCAGTAGGCCGTTGACGCTCAGCCTGCCGCGCAAAGAAGGTTCAGTAAAGTTTGTAATCATCGGCGACACAGGCACGGGCAGCGAGAAGCAACATGAGCTCGGCGACGTTCTGTTGAAGTACCGGTCAGCCTTTCCATATGAGTTTGTTCTTCTGCTGGGTGACAACTTGTACGGCGGTGAGTCTGCCAAAGATTACAAGAGAAAGTTTTCGGACGTATACCAGGAGTTGTTGAATCAAAATGTAAAGTTCTACGCGGCACTCGGAAATCACGATGAGCCCGCGCAACGCTTTTATAAAGACTTCAACATGGAGGGGAAAGAATACTACCGCTTCACCAAAGGCGATGTTGCTTTCTATTCCTTGAACAGCAACTACATGGACCAAAAACAAGTGAACTGGCTGCAGGATGAGTTAAGTAAAGACACCTCTAAGTGGAAAATTACTTTTCATCACCATCCGCCGTACTCTTCAGGCGGGAAACATGGATCGGATACAGGGCTGCGAAAGGTCGTGGAGCCGATCTTCCTTAGATATGGTGTCAACGTAGTGTTGGCCGGCCATGATCACTTCTATGAAAGGATCAAACCGCAAAAAGGCATTTACTATTTTGTCTCTGGGGCTGGAGGCAAACTGCGACCTGGCGACGTCAAGGACAATTCGCCGTTAACAGCTAAATTCTATGATCGCGACATGTCGTTTATGCTCGCAGAAATCACAGATGATCAGTTTTACTTCCAGGTGATTAACCGCACAGGGGAGACTGTCGACGCCGGCGTGATCACTCACCAGAAGAAAGCTCAGAAGCAGTAAATTAATTGTAGGGGCGTCCCTCCGTGGGCGCCCCTTCGTTGCTGTCTTAACAAAAGGGGCGCCCACGGAGGGGCGCCCCTACAACTTTCATCTTTCTCTCCGACTCGTTAAAATCCCCGCACTCCCTATCTCTCTAACCGCCGGAGGTGAAGCATGAGTTTCAATCGCCGCAGTACCCTGTTCTGGACTACTTCCATCTTAAGCCTGTCCATTGCCCTGGCATTACTAGCATCTTGCGCAGCACCCGGCCCGGGCGCAACGTCGACGGGCTCCGTTGCCGAAGCAGAAAAATTCGTGACTGATGCAGAAAAGAAACTGCTCGAACTGAACCTGATATCCAGTCGCGCAGAGTGGGTGAAGAGCAATTTCATCACCGACGATACTGAAGCGCTGTCTGCAGATGCCACCAAAGATGTCATTGCCGCCACCACCGAACTCGCCGAACAGTCGCGTCGCTTTAGTGGACTTGAGTTGCCGTACGACACCACGCGCAAGCTAAAGCTCTTGAAACTTGCTTTGACTCTTCCTGCGCCTTCGGATCCCAAGGAGCGCGATGAATTAACCAAGATTGCGGCTTCCATGGAAGGCGATTACGGCAAAGGGAAATACTGTCCTGAAGGTGAACAAGGGAAATGCCTCAGCATAAATGATATCGAAGAGATAATGGCCAACAGCCGTGACCCGGAAGAGCTGAAGCGCATCTGGCTCGGCTGGCACAGGATTTCACCACCGTACCGCAAGGACTATCAACGGTTCGTCGAGTTGAGCAACAAAGGCGCGAAGGAGATGGGCTTCGCTGACACAGGAGCGATGTGGCGCGAAAAATATGACATGGAGCCGGCCGCCTTTGCTGCAGAGATGGAACGGCTATGGCAGCAGGTCAAACCACTTTACGATTCGCTTTACAAATACACGCGCAAAAAACTGATTGCGAAATACGGCTCGCAGGTCGTTCCCGCCGAAGGTCCGATTCCGGCTCACCTGTTTGGAAACCTGTGGGCTCAGCAATGGAACAATATCTATCCGCTCCTCGCGCCAACTGGTGGCGCTGATCGCGGGTATGACTTAACTGCAACGCTCAAAGCACGCAATACGGATCCTAAGCAGATGGTGCGTTACGGTGAAGGCTTCTTCACCTCGCTCGGGTTTGAAGCCTTGCCTTCGACGTTCTGGGAAAGATCATTATTCTCGAAGCCCGCGGACCGCGAAGTAGTCTGTCATGCAAGCGCATGGGACGTAGATTTTGTAAAAGACGTGCGCTTGAAAATGTGCATTGAGATTAGTGAAGAAGAATTCAGCGTCATCCATCACGAGCTCGGCCACAATTACTATCAGATGGCCTATGCCGGTCAGCCGTTTCTTTATCGCGATAGTGCGAACGACGCTTTTCACGAAGCAATTGGCGATACGGTTGCGCTATCGGTAACACCGCCTTACTTGAAACAGATCGGACTGATCGACAAGACGCCGGACCAGAATGCTGATATCGGTTTTCTTTTGCAGCGGGCGGCCGAGAAGGTTGCGTTTCTGCCGTTTGGTTATCTGGTAGATCAATGGCGTTGGAAGGTATTCTCTGGCGAAATCAAACCAGATGACTACAACAGCGCCTGGTGGGCCTTGCGCGAGAAATATCAGGGTGTGTCGCCGCCGGCTCCGAGAAGCGAGCAGGACTTTGACCCAGGCGCAAAATACCACGTGCCGGCAAATGTGCCATACTCACGCTACTTCCTGGCAGCCATACTTGAGTTTCAATTTCACCGCGCGCTGTGCCGTGAGGCTGGTTTTACTGGACCGTTGTACCAGTGCTCGATCTATGGGAACAAAAAAGCTGGCGAAAAACTGAAGCAAATGCTGGCCATGGGTTTAAGCAAGCCTTGGCAAGACGCGCTGAAGACAATGACCGGCGAGGACAAAATGGATGCGAGCGCAATCATAGATTACTTCGCACCGCTGAAGCAGTGGCTGGACCAGGAAAATCAGAAGCCGTGATCGTTTGTCATTTATCATTTGACATTTGTCATTTGCCATTTGTTTTCGGGAATCGAAGGATTTTAGTTCGTGCTGATTCGTGTCTTTAGTTCGTGTTTGTTCGTGGATTGTTCTTCCTTAGCACCACAAGAAACACGATCCACGAAGTCACACCAAAATACGATCCGCGAATAACACGAAACGACGCGAAATAATTTTCGTGTGATAGTGAGTTTGGTCGTTACTCGCGCTCTGTGATTACTTCGGCAACTAGAAACTTTTCTAAAACCTCAGTTGGCCAATAGCAATGGCGCGTACTCTCTCGCACCGTTGCCAGCTTGACCGTGATGAACTCCTCAGTCGTGAGCTGATGAAGTGCATTTCGCGCCAAAACTGGTATGGGCTTCACTGAGCTATGAAACACCTGCACGAGCTTTGAGCCCACCTCTACCGGCTCAAGCAAATCGTTCTCATCGCTCGGTGCCTCTAACGAGGTCACAGCATACAATCTGCCGCGACCTGCGTTCCTTTGGGGGCGAGGAATGTAGCTGGTTGTGTTGCTGGGGAGCGGTTCTGCAGCGAGCTGCGCGGGGGAAAAGCGCTGCTGCCTATTTCCGGCAAGCTCTCTCATATTGACTCCTTTTAGACTGAGAAACTGCTAATTAGGGTCGACTTCCTGTAATCGCTCGCCTTTTTTTTGCAGTCCTACTTAGGAGTCTGGATATTTACGTCAACCTGCTTGTTCCCACTAAAAATCCGACCGCCAAATACGAGGAGAGCCGCGACCACAATCACTACAAAAATCACCAGAACTGCGACCACTCCAGCACTACCACCACCACCGTTGTCCGCCATGACTTGTTCCTCCTCAGGAATTAAAGCTATCCGGCAGTTGTTTCACCGCCGAGTAGTGTTAAGACTTCGCCCGTGACGTAGCTCGAATCGATCTCCGAAGCGAAGTAAACAAAAGCCGGCGCAATTTCCTCCGGCTGCGCCGGACGTTTCATTGGCGTATCAGCGCCAAACTCTGCAACTTCTTTAGCCGGTTTGTCTGAGGGATTAAGGGGCGTCCAAACAGGACCCGGCGAAACACAATTCACTCGAATGCCCTGGTCCACAAGGTTCTGTGCGAGAGATTTAGTAAAGGCGTGAATAGCTCCCTTTGTAGCCGAGTAGTCGAGAAGATGTTTGCTCCCTTCGAGGCCAGTGATCGAGCCGCAATTGACTATCGCACTTCCCTTCTTCAAGTGTCGCAGCGCTGCCTTTGTCATGCGAAAGTAACTGTAGATGTTTGTCTTGAAGGTCCGATCCCACTGTTCTTCCGTCAGCTCCTCGAGGCTTTCCTGGTGCTGTTGAAAGGCAGCGTTGTTTACCAAAATGTCGAGCTTCCCCAACGTATCCACGGTCTGTTCAACTGCTTCAGCACTAAATTCGGGATCGGTTAGGTCGCCGGCAATCGATAAGGCCCTGCGACCCTCGGCCTCCACAGCTTCGCGTGTTTCTTCGGCGTCGCGCTTTTCCTCAGGTAAGTAAGTGAAAGCGACGTCGGCGCCTTCCCGGGCAAATAGGACGGCTACGGCCCTACCGATTCCGGAATCACCGCCGGTAATTAACGCAACTTTGTGTTTTAGACGATCAGACCCTTTATAAAGAGGAGCTTGGTAATTTGGGCGGGGGTCCAGTTTCCATTCCAGACCTGGTTTTGGCTGATGCTGCTCCGGCATCGGGGATTTTGGTTGTTTGAGCTGACCAACCTCTCCTCGTCCATTACCTCGAGCTTCGGTACCTCGAGCCGCCTTCCGTCGGGACCGGCTTTGAGAAGCCTCTTTTGACTTGCGAAGACTATTCGACTTAGAGGCCGCACGCGCGGTCTTACTTTTACTTTTTCTCGTCATGGGCTCCGACTACTTCTTGCGGCCTCCTTTACGGCCACCTTTCCTGGACGAGCTACGGTTCTCCTTCTTACCGCGACCACTGCCGCTCTTCTTGCCTCCACCGGATTCCTTATTCACGGTGGCCCATGCGCGGCTCTTCGCTTCCTTCTTGGAAACGCCCCGATCCTCGTAGCCTTCGGCGATGTGCTCTGCCTTTCTTTTCTGTTTACCTGTGTAGCTTGATTTGTCTCCCCTTGGCATCCCCTTTTACTCCTTGAAACATAAGATTCCAGGTCATTAACACGAAGCTTAGCTTCACGACTGCCAGCTCTACTCAAAGGCCAATCAGTGCATTGCAAATGCTGAGCCGAGCGTTCTGCAAAGTAGAAGAACGCCGATAAACCAACGTATACAGTCATTTATGTCGGAGCCGTGCTGGCATCGTGATTGCGCGTGTGTTCGTCGGACTGGGATTTGTGCAAGAAGACTGGTCTGGAAGTAAACAAACACTTTCGGCCTATGTATAAGAAGCCTACACATGGAGGTCATCATGCCTAGAAAATCTGATCGAGAACTAATTGATACGGGGAGAGATAAACGCTTTGTCCGTCGCGACGAAGAAGGTAAATTTGAGGAGTCGGATGATGTGGGCCGCTCATTGGCTCAGGACAGGAGACAAAAAGCAGAAAAAACGGTTCCTCCCGGTCAGGGCGATAGGGGAGATCAGAAAAGGAAACAATAAGAGCCGGCCTGTTGCTAATGACCAGAATTGAACGATTGCAAAGCATCGGCATTAAGCGTCTCGGAAGTCCGAAGAGCGGTTTCAAGTACAAGACCGCCGATGGTGGAAGAGTTAGCGCACACGACCTCAACAGAATCGATCAGCTGCGCATTCCTCCCGCGTGGACAGACGTGGCGATCAATCCGGCGGCGAACGGTAAGCTGCAAGTGATTGGCAAGGATGCGGCTGGCCGGTGGCAGTACCTTTACCATCCGAATCATGTTCGAATTCAGGAGGCGAAGAAATTCCGTCGAATACTCAAATTCGCGAAAGCGCTTCCAAAAATGCGATCGACAGTCAGCCGTCAACTCAGACAACCTGAACTCGGCAAACAACGCGTGCTCGCGTGCATTCTCCGCATTCTGTCTACTTGTTTCATGCGGCCGGGGAGTCAGGCGTACGCCAGCGAACATGGAAGCTACGGTGTCGCAACGCTTCGTTCAAAACACGTGAAGGTGCGAGGCGACGTGATCGAATTTGACTTCCCAGGTAAGGCGGGGGTTCGTCAACAAAGGGAGTTGAAGGACCGCCAGGTGGCGAAGGTCGTGAAGAGGCTGCTTAAGTTGCCGGGTCGGGAGGTTTTTAAGTTTCAAAACGGATCGGGCGAGTTCGTCAAAGTCTCGAGCCGGCACATCAACGAATATATCAAGGAGATCATGGGCGAGAGCTTCACGGCAAAGGACTTTCGTACGTGGGCCGGAACGCTGGTTTGTGCCAGTGCGCTCGCACGTGCTGGAGCGGAGGCTGCGGAAAAGAAAACTGCGCGCAAGCGGCAGTTGGTAGCAGCAATTAAAGAGACAGCGGAGTTGCTTGGCAACACTCCTGCCGTGTGCCGCAGCTCGTACATTTGTCCTGAGATCATAAGCAGCTTTGAAAAGGGAAACATTAACGGGCAGCTAAAGAGCTTTGAAAATCTGGTGGATTATCGTGGTCGGGAGCTGCACGAGGCTGAACGAGCGTTATTGAGATTTTTGAAGCGCTCGAACAGTTGATTTGTAGGGCGGGCCCTACAACTTTGGCCCTTGGCTTGCCGATAACGTTCGGACGATAAGACGATGTCTCGATATCGTGCGGAATGTCCGGCAAACTTCAGTTTGTCGTAAGACTTTCGACAAGCTAAAGCTTGTCGGACATCAAGATAGTTAGGAAACAGGAGAGAATATGGAAGGACCGTTACGCGGAATTCTTGCTGGAGCAGCAGCCTGGAAGTTCGGAGGAGGCTGCATTTCTACGATCCTGATCTTCATCATTGTGTTCTGGCTGCTCGGCTACGTGAACTGCTGAGTAAAGACCATTATTCCCAATCTGTGTGAACGAACCCAGGTCTGTCTATTCGTTCGTACGTATGCGCACCAAAGAAGTCGCGCTGAGCCTGCGTCAAATTGAGCGGCAAATTTGCCGTACGATATAGATCGAAATAACCAAGGCTTGCCGACATTGCCGGCACAGGAACACCGTGTTGTACCGCTATGCTCAATACACTACGCCAGCGAGCCTGCGTCCTCTCGAGTCGAGATTTGAATTCCCCGTCCAGCATCAGATTCGCAAGATCAGGGCTCCGTTGAAACGCTTCCTTAATCTTGCCAAGAAAACGCGCGCGAATAATGCATCCACCCTGCCAGATGCGTGCTATCTCACTTAGGTGGATGTTCCACTTGAATTCCGATGAGCCCTCCTGGATCAGCTTCATACCTTGCGCGTACGCACAAATCTTCGCTGCATGAAGCGCGTCATGAATCGCCTTAATCATTTCACTTTGGTTGCCATTATGTTTCGCGGGTTCAGGCCCTGTTAATCCCTTACTTGCCTTGATTCGTTGCTCTTTCAGCGAAGACATCACCCGAGCAGCAATGGCAGCATCAATCGACGGAATCGCGACGCCTAAATCCAACGCGATTTCGCTGGTCCATTTGCCTGTACCTTTCTGTCCAGCCTTATCTAATATCAAATCCACCAGCGGCTTCCCTGTCACTGCATCCTTAACTCTCAGGATCTTTGAAGTAATCTCGATCAAATATGACTCGAGCTCCCCTTGATTCCAATGCGCAAAAATATCCGCCATCTCATCGGCTGTAAGCCCAAGCGTTTTGCGCATGAGGTCGTAGCTCTCAGCAATAAGCTGCATATCGGCGTATTCGATGCCGTTATGGACCATCTTCACGAAGTGGCCGGCACCCGCCGGACCAATGTAGGTGACACAAGGTCCATCAGGAACTTTCGCGGCGATTGCTTCCCAAATAGGACGAAGCTCTTCATAGGCGCTTTGTTCGCCACCTGGCATGAGACTCGGGCCCAGGAGTGCGCCTTTCTCGCCACCGGAGATTCCAGAACCGATCAGGTGCAAGTCGTCAGCCTTTAACTGCCGCTGGCGTCGTTCGGTGTGCTTGAAATGAGAGTTGCCACCGTCAATGAGAATGTCGCCACGATCGAGATACGGGCGAATCAAGTTGATGGTCCAGTCGACGGGATCTCCAGCTTTGACGAGAAGAATGATCTTCCGAGGCCGGTTTAGTGACTGGACGAAATGCTCGGGAGAGCTAGCTCCGAGTACTTTCTTCTCCTGGTGAAGTTTGCAGAACTTTTCGACAACCGGCGGCTCGCGGTCGAACACCGCGATTGGGTAACCATTTCGCTCCATGTTGAGCGTCAGGTTTTGGCCCATCACGCCGAGTCCGATTAGTCCGATCGCGTATGCCATCAATATAACTTTATCGCGCGTTGACCTTCAGCTCGATCTTTCGAACAAGAAAGATTTCATGTGTTTCTTGTATGCCTCAACACCCGGCTGGCCGTAAGGATTAATGCCGATCAAATAGCCTTCGAGACTCGTCGCCAGCATTAGCATCTGATACAGCTGCCCTAGTGAAAACTCGTCTGCGGCCGGGAGATAAATGTTGGTCGTCGGCCGGTTGTCTTCTTTGTACGCTTGAGTAGTGCCGTCGAGAGCAGCCTTGGCGATGTCGGGCAGTGTCTTGCCGGCGATTCTGTTTAGGCCGTCGTGATCCGAATCAGAAGGACCAACTGGCTGCGGCGGCCGACGGACCTTTTGCAAGATCACGTTCGTGATCAGTTTGTCCCTCTTGCCCTGCTGGTGCTGCTGCCCACGTGAATGTAGATCTCTCGTGTTGACTACTGTGAGCGGTGTCGCCCCTTGTTCTTTTTTCCCTAAGCTCTCAGACAATAACTGGTCGTACCAAAACCCGACCGCTTCCAGGTTCTGATCCCAAAGTGAAAGCAACCGCATGCCGGCGCCGTGCCGCTGCTCCATCAAATGGCAGATTCCGACAAAATCAAGCACCGGGCTCGATCCAACGCCGTCCGAACGAAAGCGATTTGTCATGGCGATTGCGCCTTCCAGCAGCTGAACGATGTCCAACCCCAACACGGCTGCCGGCAGCAGCCCGCAAGCCGTAAAGATGGAATATCGACCCCCAACGTCGGGCGGTATGAAAAAGACTTCCGTCGAAAGTGACTTCTTCGCAAATTGATGCAGCTTACTTTCTGGTCCAGTGACGAGCCATACCAGTTTGCTCAGCCAGTCCGTGTCTTGCGTGGCCTCGCGTAACAGATTGAAAAACTGGCGAAAAGCTATTGCCGTTTCGAGAGTATCGCCACTCTTGCTGACACAGATGATTCCCCATCGGTCCTTCAATGCATCAGAGCGGCTGTTCCTCAATATGTCGATCAATCCTGCAGTCGCATCGTTACTGACGTTGTACCCTGCGAAATACAGTCGCGGCCGATCGCCGCGGTCGGCGCGGCTAAGCTCGTTGTGGTAAGGATGACAACACGCCTCGAACAGTGAACGTGTTCCCATGTAAGAGCCGCCGATCCCAATTACCACGACTCGATCGACAGTCGATCGCAGCTGCTCGGCAGCAACGAGGATTCGGGAAAGCTCGCTCGTCTCTGGATGGGCTCGATGATCGGTCAGCAAGCGTTCGGGGAGGTCGATGAAGCCTGCATCCAACGGTTTCTTGTGTTCAGGAATCGGATCGCCCGAACGCAGTAGTTGCAAGTCAGCCAAGACTTCTGCTCTTGCGGCGTCGAGCTTGGGAGCAAGGTCCGTGAGGTCGGTCGGGGTCAAGCCGTGTTCAGGCAGATATGCGTTCGACGGATCGTAAGTTAGGTTTTCAGCAGCTTGCCCGGTCATGATGGTTTTATCGTCGAATAGTACCATCTGCCCGCATTAAAGTTGACTTTTGCCGCGTCTATAATAAAGTTTCGTTTAAGAACACGAGGACTAAACGATGTCAGAAACAAAGCGCGCATTAATCGTTGTCGATGTGCAAAATGATTTTTGTCCAGGCGGCACCCTGGCTGTGGCCCAGGGCGACGAAGTAGTCGCGCCACTCAATCGCCAAATAGAAGACTTTCTAAGTCGCGGCGAGCCCGTATTCAAGAGCCGCGATTGGCACCCGCCGAAAACCAAGCACTTCACGGACTACGGCGGGACTTGGCCCGTTCACTGTGTTCAGAATACCAAGGGCGCCGAGTTTCATCCGGACCTGCTTGACGATATTCACATCAGACTCATTTCGAAAGGCCTCGGCGACACTGACTGCTACTCAGCTTTTGATGAAACTGACCTTGACTTACAGCTTCGCCGCTTGGGTGTGAATGAACTTTGGGTTGGCGGATTGGCTACGGACTACTGCGTGAAGAACACGGTGCTTGATGCGTTGCGCAAGGGCTACAAGGTGAAGGTTCTGGAAGATGCAGTACGCGCTGTGGATGTTCAGTCGGGAGATGGTGAGCGGGCAATGGAAGAAATGAAAGCCGCCGGCGCCGAAATGATCAACAGCACGATACGCGATCACGCCGCGTCTGCAAAGTGATAAGTGATAAGTGATGAGTGATAAGTGTTAAGGCAAACAAAACTCACAACGAAAGGAACTAACAATGAGACCTCACGAACGGCTTAAACTTTGGAAGAAAGCTGTAGAATTCGTCGTACAAATCTACCGATTAACCAACTCATTTCCCAAAGAGGAGAAATTTGGCCTCACATCCCA
>DATEDU010000142.1:0-2354 GCA_035281525.1 Pyrinomonadaceae bacterium
CCGCAGTGTTCCGAAGTGCGGTTAGTCGTAGGAGCACACGAAAACGATCAATACGTCTGTAAGGATTGTGGACACAGTTTCACCATCAGGTTTTCAGCGGCGACAAACGATGCTCTGTCAAAACGACCTCCGGAGGATTAATAAAGTTTGGAGAAAGTAACAATGATTGCTTATCGCGGTCCAATATTAATTGCAGAACCTGAACTACGTTGGCCAATCGTCCTCTTAGCCGCCGCAATTACTGCGCTACTCGCAATACTGACGGCGGGTTTGTACTACGTGGCGATGACAAAATCCGATGTCAATTCTTATTCCGAGCCGCGGCTTGAAGGGGCGTTGCAACCCGGTCAACCAGAGTTTGAAGAATTTCGACGGCAGATTGCAATCGAGCAATTGGTGGGAACCGAGAAGGTGCACCCATTCGACCGCCTGGTCGTCGCAATGACGGCAACGGTACGAAACAACACGGGCCGGAACATCAGTGGTCTGGAATTGCGGGGCGCGATTCTGGACAGCAAAAACTCGAGCGTCCGCGAACGGACCGTAGTGGTCATTCCGCGGCGACAAAAGATACTTGAGTCGGGAGAAGCTATTAACACACGCATTCTGCTCGAGGGCATTGATAAAGACTCGGATCGAGCGCACGTAGTCCTTGAAGTTTCGGCTATACGCTTTGATCAGTCGTGATGGTCTCGTCGCTGATAGAAACAAGAAATCGGTTCGTTGAATGGTTAAAAAATGGTAGCGCAAATAACCAAAATTGAACGCAAGTATGCGACGGTGCCTGATAGAGGGCCAAAAAAGCTTCGGGTGTTCATTCCATATGGATCAAAAACCGCCGAAGCAACTTTGGAAACGTTGAGCAGAGCTGGTCTCTCAGATGAGCTTGAGCGCTTATCGCGGTGACGCAAGTCTGGATGCCTTTATCGCCGTACGAGATCACCAGCGCGGTTAAGCGAAGTTGCGAAGGCGCTTATCCTGGGAGCGGAGTGCTCAGTCGAGGTCGTACGAGCGAACAGTTTGAATGATCAATATTCAGAACCGGCCGCATGATTGATTGCGATGGCAGTGAGTAAAGCCGGTCGTTTGGAGGGAATAAGATGAAAGTTTTGTTAGCGGTAGATTCGATTACTACTTTGGATATTCTTATTAATGAAATGAGTACTCGTTCGTGGCCTTCCGGAACGGAAGCCCGTGTGCTTTCGGTCGTTGACGACGCTGGCGTCCCATTAAAAGTCTGGCGCGAAGAAGGCTACGGAGTTTCTGCTGTACGACGAGAGATGCAGAGACGCGGCGAACAGATTTCTGCTTTAGCAGTCGAACGCCTACGAAGGATTGGAATTCCATCGCGAGTGGTAATCATGCGTGGAGATCCGGCATTCCTTATCTCGTTCGCGGCGCGGAATTGGCCGGCCGATCTAATCATCATGCGTGCGCACAATCGCAAAGACTTTCGAAACCGGTTGCTCGGGAGTGTAGCGAAGTCAGTTATCGAGAGTGCGCCTTGTTCCGTCGAGGTCGTTCGGGCTCGTGAGAATGAGGATGCAATTACCGCTGGCTTCAGAGTATTGCTGGCTACCGATGGCTCCGTCGCGTCGATAGCTGCATCCCAGGCGATCGCGGAAATGAGTTGGCCGGAGAACACTGAGGTCAGAGTGGTGAGTGCCGTCAACCCGATGATCTATTCGCTTGAGGAGATTGGCGTGACTGGTGGCACCGGCACTGACCAGGCACATCGCGCAATCGGAAATGCTGTTCAAGTGTTGAGTGGCGCGCCTGTGAAGATCTCCGCGGAAGTCATTGCTGGTAGAGCAGCCCGGCAAATTGTTGCGCGGGCTAAACATTGGGGAGCTGATCTTATTGTTCTCGGGACGAACGAACGACGAGGTTTAAGTCGCTTGCTCTTCGGCAGCACCTCTGCCGCTGTCGCAAACCGAGCGCACTGTTCAGTCAGGGTTATTAGAGGTAGGGACGTTTCACGGACCGGCAACTCGGTTCAAGGACTTTCAAGTCTCTCTGTAAAGACTGTAGAGAGTGCGAACGGATTGCAAGAGTCGAGGAAAGCTGCGTAAAGACCCAAGTGCTGAGTAGTAAATCTTTTGGAGTAGTGAAATGAAGCGCGGATCAAAAAAGGCAACAACTATCTACATAACAGAACTCGACTATAACCGTCTTAGCGGATTGATCGATCGTACACGTGAGCACAACGGCGTCGATCGAGAATACCTGAACAAGTTGGAAGCAGAGCTTGACCGAGCCGAGATTGTCGATCCAAAAGATATTCCGGCAGACGTAGTAACGATGCGCTCTCAAGTGCGTTTGAAGGATTTAGCGAGCGGGGAAAGTAACACCTA
>DATEDU010000143.1:0-3788 GCA_035281525.1 Pyrinomonadaceae bacterium
AACTCACCGGCTTCGTAATATGCATCTGATAGCCGGCCCGGAAATGACACAAAGAAGGTGGCGCCTTACCCTTGCCTTCGCTGTTTGCTGAAACACTGCCGCCATAAAGTTCCACGAGATGACGAACAATGGCTAAACCCAGTCCCAAGCCGCCGTAATTGCGAGTAGTTTAACTGTCGGCTCGGCAAGAAGCCGGGTCGCTGCCTTGTCCTGAGTCAGTAACCTTAGGTCTCGCATACGACGATTCTCGCTGAGCGTACTTCGATATGGCCGTGCTGCAAGGAAACTTCACGGCGTTGGAAAGAAGGTTCCACATCTGCTGTAGACGTGCAGGATCCCGCAAATCGTCGCTAATCCAGATTGATGACAATATTCCAAATAGATCGCCGGGCTTATCACATTAATGGCGGCTTGAATCACCGGAGACAGACTGCGCGAAACCCTCAACCACGCCCTCCTAACAGCTCCATAATAAACCGGATTGCGTATCGCACACGGCCTACTTGATTTGGATTAGCTTACTGCAAGGCGTTCGAGACCTGCCTCGACAATATAGGTAAGCACTTCGTCGCTCATCTTGTAGTAGTGTTCGTACGTACGTCTGCCGTTAGAAATCGTCGAATGCTTAACCATCTCGATTTCGACCTGGCTGATTGTTTGCGCTGTTTTTAAGGCGCTTATCAGCATTGCAACATCGAAGGAAAAGTCATTGGGTAACTGCTGAAGATCAAATGCGTACTTGTCGAACAGATAGATTCTGCTCAAGGGATTCCTCACTCGAAGCAGTTCCGGGAAAAACAAACGAAATGCGGGTTTGGCGGTGAAATTGGTTACACCGTTCGGATCCTCGTGTGACTCGGTCCAATATGTCTTCGCGAGCCTGGAATTGGACCGAGTTGCGCACTCGATCAACAGTTCTACCCATTTTGAGTTCGCGTTCTCTATATCCGCATCTAGTTTCAATATCCACCGGCAATCACTTTCCTGCACGCCTCGCTTAACAGCACGCCCATATCCCTGTTCTGGACAATCGGCCACGAAGGCCCCGGTCGCAGCAGCCGCTACCCCGGTCCCGTCTGATGATCCGTTGTTTACCACTATCACTCGCCCGACTTTCGCCGCATGCTGGATTTTGGAGATAACATCAGTGATGGTTTTGGCTTCGTTTCTTGCCGGTATAACGACATCAACTTGATCAATAGAGATTTGCTCGCCACCATCGCGCGGAACATCAAGCAGTCGGGGCCGGTAAAGCCTGACCTCATAACGAAAAATGTTATCAACCTCTTCTTTTCTGAGTAAGTTAGTCGCGGATACCGCCTCACGAAAATAATCGCGGATCAGATCATGGAAAACGCGAATATTTTTCCTACCGGCCTCAAATGCCGGATAAGAGAACGGCTTCGGAATGATGTGTGAGATGCATAGAACCCCGTTTGGCGTGAGCGATATGTTGAGACGACGTACGAGCCGTGAGAACTCCGCTATTGTGCAATATTCATGAAGAAATTCGAAGGCTTCTGACCAAAAGATGACGTCGATGGACCGCGGCTCGAGAGTTTCTGCAAATGAGAATATGTCGGCGGCGTGGAAAGTTATCGATTGTGGAGCGTTAACATACTTTGATGCTCGCGCAATAGCCGTTGAGGAGATATCGACAGCGGTGATTGTTGCTTCGGGAAATGCTTCATGAATAAGTTTCGTATGGGCGCCAGTGGAGCAGGCGATCTCCAGTATTCGTTTTGGAGCTCCGAATTGCGCAACTAACGAGATCTGCTCGCGATATTTACGGATCTCATACGTCGACTTCCAATAGTCCCATGGGTCCAGATGGTGAAGATAATACGATTCATATTTATCTTTGAGTCCATCACGCACGGGATAACTCCTTGTTATCCAAACTTGATGGTGAAGGGCAGAGAAGCAGTCTCGTGAAGACCAGCCTCAGTAGTGGTAGGCGTACGATAGGCCCGGCTTGGCGAAGATGTCAATAGTGGTAAGACTGAAGATTCTGACGAGGTAGAGGCTGTCACGAGCGAAAGAGCACAATTTCTCAGTGGCTCTTGCCGTGATCGAATGCGCGGCCGGCGAGTTCCGCAATCTTTGCCACTAACTGCCCCGAACTCACCGGCTTCGTAATATGCATCTGATATCCGGCATTCAGGGCACGCTGACGATCTTCATCTCGAGCGTAAGCAGTAAAAGCGGCGGCGGGAGTTTCGCCACCTTTCTCTCTCGGCAGCGACCGCACCTTTCCGATAAAGCTATAACCATCTTCCTCCGGCATCGCTATGTCGCTTACTAATATGTCCGGGCGCCAATCAGTCAACACTTGTAACGCTTCACTTGGGGATTCACAGGTTTTCACCTCGGCGCCGGTGCCCGCGATGACCGTACCAACAAGTAGACGCGCATCTGCCTCATCATCGACCAGCAGCACTCGCAAGCCATTGAGTGCATGCAAATCATGACGAGGAGTCTCACCGCTTAAATTGAATCTCAGCGTTTCCGTCCGTTCTGCGATCAGCGGAAATGATACAGAGAAGGCGGCGCCCTTACCCTTGCCTTCGCTGTCTGCTGAAACACTGCCGCCATGAAGTTCCACGAGATGACGCACAATGGCTAAACCCAATCCCAAGCCGCCGTAATTGCGAGTTGTTGAACTGTCAGCTTGACGGAACCGATCGAAGACCCGCGGCAGGAACTCTGGGTCGATGCCTTGTCCTGAGTCAGTAACCTTAAGTCTCGCATACGACGATTCTCGCTCGAGCGTAACTTCGATGTGGCCGTGCTGCGGCGTGAACTTCACGGCATTGGAAAGAAGGTTCCACACTATCTGCTGTAGACGTGCAGGATCACCGCAAATGGTCGCCAATCCCGGTTGATGACGATATTCCAAATAGATCGCCTTCGCCTCAGCTGCAGGGCGTATCACATTAATGGCGGCTTGAATCACGGTCGAGAAATCAATGGGATGAACGTTGAGATGGAGCTTCCCTAAAACAATTCGCGACACGTCCAAAAGATCATCGATAAGACGCGCCTGAGTCCGCGCATTCCGTTCAATGGCTTCTAACCCCTGTTTCAGTCGCATGGGATCATCTTCAAGTTGTCGCAGAATGCTGGACCAGCCCAATAAAGAGGTGAGGGGAGTGCGCAGCTCATGAGACAGCGTCGCCAGAAACTCGTCTTTTATCCGATTTGCTCCTTCTGCTTCGTTTCGTGCTTTCTCCGCGCGTAGCAGCAACTGCTCGCGCTCTTCTTCTGAACGTTGTAACTCATCGATATAGCGCGAAAGTTCTTCAACGTGTCGTCGAGCAACCTCG
The DNA here is from genome assembly GCA_035281525.1 of Pyrinomonadaceae bacterium. GTDB lineage: Bacteria > Acidobacteriota > Blastocatellia > Pyrinomonadales > Pyrinomonadaceae > PSRF01. Next base: position 3,327 of record DATEDU010000143.1, read on the forward strand.
GTCTTCACTGCTGAAGCTTCGATGTTCTTCAGATATGTCTGATAAGTGAAATAAATAATGACTATGATCGGGAAAGTAGCCACCACCATATAAAACCCATAAGTATGAATTAGATTGGCGATTATTCCGGCGGCCGATGCTCCCGCGAAATAGGTGACTGAGGTCCAAAGGTAATAGGTCTTCCAGGTATGCCAAACAGATTCGCGTATTTTATAAGACTTTTCGACGGCAATGAGCCCGCTGTTGGCGATGTATTGAACTATCGCCATTACACAAATCGCGATGAAAAAGCTTGCGGAAAAGCCTACTGTGACAATGTTGGTCGGAGGACCAATAACCAATGTTAATACTGAGACGGTGCAGAATGTTGACATTGCCAAAATGGCAGAATTGAAAAGTATCGTGCGCGGTTTCTTACTAATCAGCAGAGTTGTGCAGACACCTTCCAGAGCCGACATCACG
>DATEDU010000144.1:0-18193 GCA_035281525.1 Pyrinomonadaceae bacterium
TTTTGTTTGTTTACATGGGTGTATGGCGCCGAGAGTTGAGATTTCGTTTTAGCAGGAATTTATCTGGTCTCGTAGGAGCGGCCTTTGTTCTATATGCCTTCCTGATTTATCCAATGCTGAACTATCAGTTCGAACACGTGTACCCGAAGATGCCGACATTCGGCGTCCCATGTCCAACTACGATTTTTACGCTCGGCATTCTGACTTGGGCCGACGGTGGACTTCGACCGTCGATGCTCATCATTCCTGTAGCATGGTCGGTGGTTGGTTTTTCAGCTGCCGTATCGTTGGGGATGGTAGAAGACTTCGGGCTGGTTGCTCCGGCCTTGCTAGTTTCGTTGCTTTCATTTTGGAAGTTGCGGAGTGAATCGAATAAGGTGCGCCTCGGGAGGGATGCCCCTGCCGATTAGCTGTTAGGATTTCGGCGATCTCATAAACTCGGACACCTTATCTCATGTAAATGAGAAGTGACGTCCTGGAGTTTTCTGGGGTGCGACCAGTAATCGAAAGTCTGATCAAACGAGGTGTCGAGGTTCGTCGGTTCCTGTCTATCAAGTACATGAGTTTTACTGTTCGCGCGAATGCGCGCGGTTGTTTTCGAATTTTTCGAAGCTGCGAGCGCACGGCCGACTTCCCACGCCCCAATCACAGAACCAACTAAAAGCAGAGCACGTCGCCTGGTTATCCGGTCGACGTCAAATAAGTACAGCAATGCTCCGCCGAATCCTGCGGCAACAATGAACTTGAATCGCGTACACATAAATCTCTCTATCTTGCTCGCGACCGCAAAATGCTAAGCGCCAAATAGAGTCCCAGCATCAGCGCGCAGAAGAAACCAAAAGCAAAAACGACCCAAGCCCATTGTTCCCAACCGGGTGGCCGGTAAACTGAAACCAGTACTGCCAGCCCATTAATAAACGCAGCGGCAATGACTCCCAGCACAATCCGATTCGAAATTCGCTCCAAGCGATTAATTACGGGATCGAAACCTTCAGGCCGCATGCCGATTTGGAAGTTGCCGCCTTCAGCGGCACTGACGATTCTTCGCAGTTGTTGCGGCATATCTGATCCGAGCCTCGCCAAATCCAGAGATGCTCGACCTAAGCCTCGAATCCAACGCAACGGCGAGTATTGCTGAAGCACAAGCTTGTCCGCATAAGGTGCCAGCACCATTGATAAGTGGAACTCCGGATCGAGAGTCACACCTAAACCCTCGATCATGATTACTGTCTTCAACAGCAGCGCCAGATTTGATGGCAAATGCAGGCGATGCCGGCGCATCGCCTCGAACACTTCATTGAGTAGAGCTGAGATTTTCAGCTCACTTAGTGGAAGCCCCCAGTATGTTGACAACAGGTGTTTGATGTCCCGCCGCAATAAGGCACGATCGATTGGCTTTTTCGTTACTCCGAGATCCAAGAACACATCTACCAGCCGGTCGGCATCCTGTTGGTTAATTGCGATCAGTAGATCCGCTAAGTTTTGTTGAGTGCGCTCGTCAATTATGCCGACCATTCCAAAGTCAATAAGACCAATGGTTCCATTTTCTTCAATGAAAAAGTTCCCAGGATGCGGATCGGCATGAAACAGTCCGTCTTCACAAACCATTTTCAGCACCACGCCGGTAGCATATTCCGCTAGCCAGCGCCGGTCAGTGCCTTGTTCATCCAGTCCTTGAATATCGTTGATCTTGATACCTCGGATTCGCTCCAGCGTCAGCACTTGTGGAGTCGTCGTTTGCCAGAATACCCGGGGAATGTGAATGGCCGGGTCGTCGGCGAAATTCGCGGCAAAATGTTCGACGTTGTGCGCTTCACGGATATAGTCGAGTTCGGCTCGTAGCGTTTCAGAGAATTCTTCAACTAACCCGATCAGATCATACTGGTCAGCAAATTCCCAATGCCGGCTGGTTGTCGCCGCCAGCTCTTTAAGGATTTCCAGATCCTCATTAACCTGCTCAACGACACGTGGCCGCCGGATCTTGACGACAACTTCAGTTCCATCGTGCATGATTGCAGCATGAGCTTGTCCGATTGATGCGGCTGCTAAGGGCTCTCGATCAAACTGCAGGAAAATATCGTCGAGCGGCCTTCCTAGTTCTGCAACGAGCGTTTGTTCCACAAGTTTGAAAGGAAACTCAGGGGCCGAATCCTGTAGCTTTGTCAATTCAGCCAGGTATTCGGGCGGCAACAGGTCGGCTCGAGTCGAAAGAATCTGGCCCAATTTGATGAAGGTAGTGCCCAGTTCCTCAAATGCGGATCGGAGGTGTTCGGCGCGGTTGAGGGCTGCGGTCCGTTCTTTCACATGATTGCGAAATCGGCCGATCCTGGCAGGCTTGAAATTCTCAATCAGGGCTTCCCATCCGTGGCTAAACAACACGCTGGCGATCTCTCGCGAACGTTTGAGGTGCAGGTCTTTGTGCCAGGCGATCATTGGTAAGCTCTTGGAAAGGGCTTGACTCGATTAGTGACCCGTTGCCTGTTGTCGCGAGTTAACGACTGTAAGCGGTAGACGTGTAGTCACATCAATGTGCAGCCAGTTCCAAAGTGCCGCCAGAATCCAACCACTTACGTAACCAACAACTGATGTGAATAGAATCAATTCAACTGCGTAAACAAAGCTGAATGGCTGAATTACATAGAATGGTTGGATAAAGTGAACGCGAAAGATCCAATCCATCAGTGGTTGGGCCAGTCCCATTAACACCAACACGGACCAGCCAAGATGGCTCGCGCCAGAGAAAACTGCGAAGAGTAATCCTAATTTGTTTCGGATGATCATGTTCTTATCTCCTCCGATTCTGGTCGTATTGCATAAAACAACCGGCGCGAGGCCAGCTATCTACGGATTCTGTTTTTGAGATTGAAACCGCAGACGGCCAGCCCAACGCAGCGGGCAATTAACCAGCTGCCGCCGCCTTCGCCGCGCTCTTATTCGCGCCAGTTTCCTTGATCTCGAGTTTGCGAAGGGGAAATTCCGCCTTGGTTGGCAGTGGCATCGCGATCTCCAGTACGCCATTGCGGAATGTCGCCTCAGCATTTTGAGTCTTCACTCCTTCGGGTAGAGGAATCTGCCGATAGAACCGGCCATAGCTTCGCTCGCTCCGATAGAAACCTTCCTGTTTCTCTTCCTTTTCCTCTTTCCGTTCGCCAGAGATGGTCAACAACTCATCAGTCAACTCAACCTTCACGTTATCTTTGGTAAGACCGGGAAGATCTGCCTTGACCATGAATTGACCATTTTTCTGAAGCACCTCGATTTGCGGCATCCACTCGAAGCTTTCAAACTCCTTGCGGAATGGCCAGAAATCCCTGTCGAAGAACGTAGGGAATCGAAATCCCTGGAAGTCTTCGAACATGCGCTCCATATCGTCAGCGAAACGGCGCATGAATCTGAACGGCGTGGTAGTCATTACGCCTTCATTTCGCCTCTCTAGTTCGGTTTTCGTGGTCTCTTTTTCCTTAGCTTCTAGCATGACTTTTTCCTTTCTAGTTTTCGTACCAATGTCACGGCGCATCCTGCGACGCACGGGTCGACAGCGATAATTACGCCGTGACGAAATGAATTCGGACTAAAAATACGGATCGATTCGCAAGTGTTCTTTGAGTGCCATCACTCCAGGCATATGGCCTATTGAACCAAGCACGGCCCGTTTTTCCTGCCATGAGTGAACGCGCCCCCAAAGTTCGACGGCGCCGTCTTTGACCTCAATGCGTAGCCGATCGGCTTCGCGTTCCGCTCGCCGCTCAAGGGCGTCTTCAATTTCATCGCGCAGCTCTTCCGGATCGACCTGGCGCGGAATAATGGTGATCTGGTTAATTACTCCGACCACACCGGCCAATTTCAGCACTGAACGTTCGGCATCCTCACGTTCGCGCCAGAGGTCCACATTCCCTTCGAGTGTTACCCAACCGCCAGACACCGTCGATTTGATTCGCTCGTCTGGCACTAACGCGTCCCATTCGAGCGTGTGACGAACTGCCTTGGCGATTTCCGCGTCGGTGCGCGCAAAAGTGCCGCTCGGCCGGACCTCGATGTCATTTGCGACGTCCAAGACACCGGCAACCCTATGCGCTGCCTGTTGAGCGGCGGACTTGGCGGCATAGCTGCGCACGGTTCCAGTTAGCGTCACGATTCCATCATGCACGTCCGCCCCAATTTGTGCCCACGCGATGCGTGAGTCCCACTTCAACTCACGCAGAACTTGTTGCTTGATTTCATAATCAGGTTTCTTTCGTTCTTGCATAGCTCCTCCATTGCGTCACCGTCACATCGGGAACGCTGTCAACAACAGAATTCTATGGTGACTGTTTAGCTTACGCGCCAGCGCCGTGTGTCCGTTCTATCGGAAGCTGATGCGCGCATATCGACTTGTACGTATCGACAACGTCCGCATAGGTGATGCTCGATACCTTTTTGTCCTTAGCGTCTTGCGCTCTCAGCACCACGTCGTTCATCGAGAGCATCCCTTGCAGCTTGTCATCAGCATCAACCACCGGCACACGACGAATCTTGTGATCCCGCATCACCTCCAGGGCTTTGTGAACATCCTCCTCGGGTTTCACTGAATAGACCTTGCCATTAATGACGTCTTCGACCGCCAGATTCGAAAGGTTGCAGTTGTGCATGCCGGCAGCCATGCAGATATCTCGGTCAGTTATCAGTCCCACCACCTTACCGCCTTCCGTAACGACCGGCAGAATCCCGCAATCGTTATCCCACATAGCTTTTGCCGCATCTGCCAGCATACTAGTGGGCGTGCAAGCGATTGCATTTGGGGTCATGATTTCTTTGGCTTTCATAATTCCTCACCTTCTAGGCGTAAACAGAGTTTTCTAAATTGAGGTTAAAGCAACGTGCATACCGTCTTGAGTCGAAGGAATTGGTAGAATTTAGTTAGCGTGGTGGTGTCTTTTCTGCGGAAACTTCCTCACCTTCGAGAGAAAACGCGCAGTCGTTTTGAGCCGGATGCCCTTTCCCTGCAGATTACCTGAAATTTCAGCAGGCATATCGGTTGCACCAAAACCCCGCTGAACAGGGTTATTACTGAGGATCAACTCGATCTGTACGTGTTTGACCTGCGTGGATGGGCGAAGAAATGATAATTCATGAAATGACGACGCAAGAGTGTAAAAACTTCCTCACGCGCACGACATTCGGCCGGCTTGCTTGCGCCCTAGACAACCAGCCTTATGTCGTACCGATTTACTTTGCCTTCGACGGCCACCACGTCTACTGCTTTTCAACTGTCGGCCAGAAAATCGAGTGGATGCGAACCAATCCGCTTGTCTGTTTGGAAGTGGATGAAGTCGTCAATCATCTGCATTGGACAAGTGTGGTGGCATTAGGTAGGTACGAAGAGTTGTGTGACGTTCCCGATTGTCTTAATCCCCGACAATATGCACTCGATTGGCTTCAAAGGCGTGCGATGTGGTGGCAGCCGGCCTACGTGGTAAGCGAACATAGAGGCTCACAAGACCCTTTGACTCCCATCTTCTACAGAATTCGGATCGACAATGTCACTGGCCACCAGGGAATGCCCGATTCGGTCGAAGAAGCAGAGTTAGAAATCGTTCCCGCGAAAAGAACACGGTCTTTCGTTTCTCGACTATTTTTCCGGTGAGATCTTATCAATTAATGAAGATCCGTAAGGAAGCTGACGGAGGTAAAATGAAAACTCGCGAGATACCACGAAATGAGTGGAAAAAATTTTTTGACAATTTGAGCCGCAAGCAAGAAGGCTGGGAGGCAACGCTGGAAGTTTTTGGTCCGGAGATCGGCGATCAGGTTGAAGAGCGGCGCATGTTTCTTACCGGTATGACTGCCGAATTAGCAGACTCCGGTGACAAAATTGCGATCATGATGGGTGGACACCCCAATGGTCACCTGACACATTTCGTAACTGCCCCGGTTGAGGTAAACCTTCAACAAACAAGCGTTGGCGTTGATACGGCATTGCAGATCAGAGCAGCTGATGGAAACACGACACTCTTGCACTTGAGCTGACTGTGGCGGCGGCGCCGCGTGGCTGCCCCTTGCATGACTCCTCCACAACGACGGACGGCCACGGAGTGCCGACCGTACCAATCGAGTGAATAACTTGGAACCTGGCCTGTCCACTGCGGAAGCAAAAGAATTACTTACAAGGCACGGCCTGAATGTCCTCCCCGAGAAACCACCGGTACCTTTTTGGCGACGCTTCGCAGATCAATTTCGCAGCCCTTTAATCTACATCCTCTTAATCGCCCTCGCGATCGATCTCATTATTTGGTTCGCCCAAGGTCGAGTTAGTCTGCCGTTTGAGTCGTTTGCCATAGGATTGATTTTATTGCTCAATGCCGGGCTCGGTGTCTATCAGGAAAGCAAAGCAGAGGCAGCCCTCAAGCATTTGAAAGCACTCGCCGAGTCGTTCGTCTGGGTGCTCCGGGATGGACGTCTTGTGCATCTGCCCAGCGCCGAGCTCGTCCCGGGTGATATTGTGCGAATAGAAGCGGGCGACCGGATTCCTGCCGACGGTACTTTGATTGATGCGCAAGGAATCTCGGTTGACGAATCCGTGTTGACCGGTGAGTCATTGCCCGTTGAGAAGGCAATTAATAGCGAACTGTTCAGCGGAACGCTGCTCGTGCGCGGCTTGGGTTATTTGAAAGTAACGCGTACGGGCGAGCAAAGCGCAGCGGGTAATTTGGCTGTAATGATTGTTGGAATTGAAGCAGAACAGACGCCGCTGCAAAGAAGATTGGCGGTCTTTGGCAACCAGGTAGCGCGATGGGTTTTCGTTCTGGCAATCGTCATCATCTTCGGCGGACTGTTCGTTGAAGGTGTTTCGCGACTCGCTCACATTCTCCTGTTTGCAGTTGCATTGGCGGTAGCCGCCGTGCCCGAAGGTCTTCCTGCCGTGCTAACACTCACACTCGCCCTTGGCGTCGAGCGAATGGCGAGAAAGAAAGCAGTTGTTCGTCGACTCAGTGCGGTCGAAGCACTCGGCTCAGTGACAGTGATAGCCACTGACAAGACTGGCACGCTCACAGAGAATCGCATGCATGTACGCGATGTAGATAGCCCTGACACAAAACGTGCTTGCCGGGCAATGGCTATAGCTAACGACGCAGAACCTGGTACTGCCGCTGGCGATCCACTCGAAATCGCTTTGCTCGATTACGTAACAGCGCAGCGGTTCAACTTGTCGGAGCTCCGTGCACTTCCGCGTCGCAGTGTCTTACCTTTCGACAGTTCCTACAAATTCATGCGCGTAACTGTCGAAGAAGATGGACAGATCATCAGTTACTTGAAGGGCGCGCCTGAAGTTTTACTGGAGCGCAGTCGCTTGTCTGAAAATGAGCGAACAAGCTGGCAAGAGAAGGCCGAGAGCTACGCCATTCAGGGTTTTCGCGTGCTGGCACTGGCTTGGACCACAGCAGAGAAGGATCGAGACGTAACTTTCATAGGGCTCGTCTTGCTTTGGGATCCCCCACGTGCGGAAGTACCAGAAGCGATCAGAAAGGCTCGCGACGCAGGTATTCGCGTCATTATGGTAACCGGTGATCATCCTGCGACTGCAGTAGCCGTCGCGAACGAGGTGGGCATTCCCCCAGGCCGCGTGATGACCGGCTTGGATCTGGAATCGCTCTCTCGTGATGAGCTTAGTCGTGCAGTGAAAGAAGCCAACGTGTTCGCGCGCGTTGCTCCGCAGGATAAGCTCCGATTAGTTGAAGCACTAAAGTCAAACGGTGAGATCGTGGCAGTGACGGGTGATGGCGTTAATGATGCGCCGGCACTGAAGCGTTCCAACGTCGGAGTGGCAATGGGACAACGTGGCAGCGATGTTTCGCGAGAAGTGGCCGATCTTGTTTTATTGGACGACAACTTTGCCACCATCGTTGCGGCCATTCAAGAGGGTCGCAATATCTACGGCAACATTCAAAAGTTTATCCGTTTCCTATTTTCCACTAATTTGTCTGAGACGCTTATCGTGGTGCTTGGACTCGCGGGATCTTTCTTGATTGGACTTCACGATGTTACGGGAGGATTGCTGCTACCACTTACCGCTGCTCAGTTATTATGGGTTAATGTCGTCACCGATGGTCCACCTGCACTCGCTTTGGGCTTGGATCGAGATCCTTCCGTATTGCGCCATCCACCGCGTGATCCTAAGTTGCCACTACTTGATCGCGTGTCGCTGCAGTTCATCCTCTTAACCGGTTTATTTAAAGCGCTAGTGGGGTTGGCGCTGCTCATTGCGTTACCTTGGTATGGTTACGCTCATGACGCCACCCGAAGCGTGCTGTTCTTGTACATGTCAATCGGCCAGCTGGTGTTCGCATATCCCACGCGCCACATCGACGGCATGCCTCGAACCAACATCGCTCTACACCTCGCGTTGGTTCTCGGAGTAGGAATTCAAATACTCACGGTGATTGTCCCGCCGTTACGCCGGCTATTAGGACTTGAGCTGCCAGGTCTTGATGGATTTGTCTGGGTGGCCGGAGCTGTATTACTCAGTTGGGGATTGGCTGAGGCTTACACTCGTGTATTCCGCAAAATGCGGTATTAAGAGTAAGTTGTTACTCTAAAACTTCTTCGTGGCAGTGGGGCATTCCCGTGGAAGATCGAATACGAGCACTTGACCATTTGATTGTTGCGGATCCCACGCTTGGTCCGGCGTTTTTCGAAAGGTCACGAGCTGTCCAGTGTGAACTCGGGTTGCTTCAGGGTAACCGTCCGACATGCCCTTTTTTGCGGCCCCACATTTTGACGCGCACACAATATGAAACTATTAGGCGCGCGGCGGAGACGCTTGCCCAAGCTTTTGAAAAGATCGCATCTGCGGCCCTTGCTGACCAGGCTCTGTTAGCGATTCTCGGTGTTACCACGTCGGAGGAGGAAGCGGCACGCATCGAGCCCGGGTATTCCCAATTGTGTGTGAGCAGTCGTCTAGATGCGCATGTGAATGCCGAGGGTTTTCAGTTTCTAGAGTACAACGCTGAAACTCCTGCAGGTGTCGGAGATCAGATGCAACTGGAGAAAGTTCTTTTCCAGTTGCCCGCCTTGAAGGACTTTCTTGAAGCCAATTCTCACTGGTTGCCTCAACCACATCGGGCGCTATTAATGTCATTGCTGAAAGCGTATCGCGAGTGGGGTGGAGAAGAAGACAAACCACGAATTGCGATCATCGACTGGGATGGTGTGGCGACGAGTAGCGAATTTCGAGTGCTGAAGGACTATTTTGTCGCCGAAGGATATCCAGCGCTGATAGCCGATCCACACGGTCTCGAGTTCAATGGTGACTATTTGTCCGTGGAGGGACAAAGGATCGACATCGTTTACAAGCGAGTCATAATCCATGAGTTCCTTAACAAGTTTGGTCTGGACCATCCGTTGGTCCAGGCATTGCGACAGGGTCGGGTTTGCATGGCAAACTCGTTTCGGGCCAAGCTCGCGCACAAAAAATCTACGTTCGCAATTCTTTCAGATCCGGCTTATGCGTATCTGTTCGACTCTGCGGAACTGGAGGTGATTGAAAAGCACATTCCCTGGACGCGCTACGTTCGACCGTCGCGAGCCGTTTTTCATGGCTCAGAATTCGATTTGAAGACTCTGATTTTAAGTCAACCAGAACGGCTTGTCCTTAAACCCAACGACGAGTATGGAGGCCAAGGTGTTGTTCTGGGTTGGCAGACCAGTCGTCAGGAATGGAAGGAGGCTGTCACAGCTGCCCTACAAAAGCCGTATGTGGTCCAGGAACGGGTGGTTTTAGCAAAGACAAGTATTCCCGCCTATTCAGATCGAGTCTATCTTGACGAATTATTCGTTGACTTCAATCCGTTTCTATTTCAGAACAAAGTCGAAGGCGCGTTGATCCGTTTGTCAGCGTCTGCACTGTTGAATATTTCGTCAGGTGGAGGCGAGACGGCGTTATTGGTATTGGAAGAATGACCTTACTACTTCGCCAAGTCACGCAGGACGATGCCAACAGCGTATGCGAGTGCTGCTGCCGCGCCGCCCACGATCAGTGTAGATAATCCTGATCGGAACCATGATGTCGTTGACCAACGGCTCTTAACTGATCCAATGCCGAAAAAGACAACGCCGGTGAGGAGAATGGAAACTAACAGAGGTTGACCCAGGCCTATCAAAAATGGGAGCAACGGCACGAGGCCGCAGACCATGAAAGCACTAAACGTGCTGGCGCCTGCCCACCAGGCTGAACGTGCTGTCTTTGGCAACCCATATTCTTCCGTAAGCATTGTGCTTATCCAGCGCTGCCGATCGGCCGTGATCAGCTCCACGACGCGCTGAAGATCTTCGCCCTCGAATCCCTTACGCGCGAATATCTGTCTTACTTCTTCGCGTTCACCTTCCGGATCAACGTCAATGTGCCGCTGTTCGATGGCTTCGATGTGTTTCATGTCGTCGTGCTCTGCACGTGTCGCCAAAAAGTTACTGGCGGCCATGGAAAAGCCGTCGGCCGCCAAATTCGCAAACCCCAAAATGAGTATTACGACCGGCGAGAGATGGGCGCCGACAACTCCGGTGACCACAGCAAAAGTGGTAACTGATCCATCGATGCCACCGTAAATCCAGTCGCGTAGGTAATTGTGCCTTGGTCCGGCGGCCAGCCGCTCTTTGATTGCTTCGATTGAATGTTCATGTTCCATGAACTCCCTCCAACACGCTTCAGCGAGAGTTTAGCGACGATAATGCCGGATTAAGGCGAGCATTTTACAAGTCGGCATGTACACGGCTTTCTGGTAAGAGTGCTGGGCGGTTTTGCGCAGTATTTTTGGGAAACTTCCTCAACTTGCCTGACTCAGTTCAATATTCAGAGTAAATTACCGCGACATAATCGGCATATTGGTTGCCTTTCGCTATTAGGTAACCACGAATGTGGTTGGCCATTTTAACTGGAGCCTTCCATGAAATTTAAAACTTATGCAATCGGAGAACCGGCGAAATAGGGCCATCCGAGTAGGTGTCAATATTCGCGGGAAAGAGACGGTAGCGAAAATGGGGGTTTGATATGAGTTACGTTCCATCAGGTAAGCTGAACTTATTACGCAGGGGGCGCAATCTAGCACTCACATTTTTTCTCATGTCTACTCTTGCAGTGCAGGCTCAGGTCTACCCTAGTCGCGTCAGCGCGACACCGAAGGTAACTGGTGTGTCCGGAAATATCAGGATCGGACAGACGATCATAATAGACGTAGAAAACCTTTCCCAATGGTCCGTAAATCATGACGCTTGGAAACTGGTGCCTTACCTAAACGGACACCCTCTAGCTGGTGTTTATCCTAAAGTTGTAGATCTGTCGCGAAACAGTCTTCAATTTCACTTGTCTCGTACCGAAGAGTCTTCTGCAACGTGGTCGACTCTGTTTCTGCATCCCGTTTTCCATCGCCCTGTAACTCTCTCAGTTGGGCTGGTGGGACAAGCGCCATTTGAAACTGTCTTCGACCGTGATCACGCTGTTGCCCTCGTCGTTGTTCCGCAGCGGCGCGGCCTGGTTGCGCTGATCGTTGCGTTAGCTGTTTTCAGTGTCACGACTTATTTGATGTTTCGTACGAGCTTCATTCGTGAGCGTGGGCCACACTTACCTCTTAGAAAACGGCGTTATGACTTAGGTCTTTTTCTTACAACCTTCTGGTTAGTCATCGTCGCAACGTCATATTTCTGTATTTGGTTGATCACCGATGATTCACATCTTCCACCAACGGCTCTCGCTTTAACGGGCTTTAGTAGCATTGCTGCAGTCGTGTCATATCTGAAGCAGGCGCGACCATTAGACGCTTGGACCGACTCCGGCGCCGTTCACACCGGTGACAAACAGTCGCGTCCAGTGAACTTCTTCGCGAATATACTTTCTAATAACAACGGATATAGCCTACCGCGGTTTCAATTATTCATGTGCAATGTTTTACTCGGCATCATCTTTGTCTCTTTTGTGTTTGACAATTTAGCATTGCCTCATTTTAGCCACTCTCTATTAGCTCTGGCAGGCCTTAGTACATCAATTTTCTTAGGGTTCGAAATAGTTGGACGAAAGCGCTTGGGGCGTCCCGCTTGGTTATCCCGTGCTGACCGAACGGGCCGCGTAGTGCAATGAAACTTTGAACCGGAGGCGGGTAACATTATGTTTGTCAGGCTCAGTGAAGATGAATCGGTCACCTTGATCCAACGGGCGAAGGTGGCGAGGCTCGGATGCATCGTAGATGGCGGCCCATATGTTGTTCCCATTAATTGCTACTACGCAGACAGTTGCATCTACAGCCATTCTCTTCCAGGTCAGAAGATTTCGGCTCTCAGAGAGAATCCTAAGGCATGTCTACAGTTCGATGAGGTCGAAAGCGATCTTCGCTGGCGGAGCGTGCTGGCATTTGGGACATACGAAGAGATTCGTACATCGGTTGAACGAAGCGAGATCTTAAACAGGCTACTACAACGGTTTCCCATGCTGACGCCAGTAGAATCTACGATCGCGGAAGACGCCGGCTACCCCCAGGTGATTGTCTACCGCATAAAGATCGATCGAATAACGGGTCTATCCGAAACATAAGAAAGACGAGCCACGAAGCCACACGAATCAAGCTGAAGATTTTGGTGATATTTCGTGCTTTTTGTGGGTTGTTACTTCTGCACTCTCGGTTAGGAGCTTGCGCTCAAAACTTCGGCGAGGGCCTTTAGGAGCCTCTCGGCGGTGTACGGTTTATTGAGAAATGCCTGAATACCCTCCAAAGTATCTTCTCCACTCCGTTGACTGGCAGGCAGGCCACTCGCAGCAATGATCTTCACTTGCGGATTCATCTTTTGCAGCGCACGAATCGTGGCTGGCCCATCCATGAAGGGCATTACCATGTCAGTCAAGACGACTGCGATCTCATTCTTTTTCTCGGCGTAAAGTGCGACCGCTTCCGTGCCATCTGCTGCGGTTAAAACTTCATAACCAAAAGTCTCGAGCGTACCTCGCGTAATCTCGCGAATCGCCTCTTCGTCATCGACCACTAGAATAAGCTCCCCGTTTCCTGCGGGAAGATCCACACGCACGCCGCCAGCTTCTGCCGAATCTCTCAAATCAAGAGCCGGAAAATACAGTGCAAACTGAGTGCCCTTGCCAACTTCGCTATAAACGTTGATGAAACCGCCGTGGCTCTTAACTATCGTCATCGCCGTCGAGAGACCCAACCCCGTGCCTTTGCTCATCTCTTTTGTGGTAAAGAACGGTTCGAAGATTCTTCCCTGTACTTCTGGAGACATTCCCACACCGGTATCTGAAACCGTAATGACAACAAATGGGCCGGCCTTGGCTTCGATGTGCATGCGCGCATAGTTCTCGTCCACTGTCACGTTCTGAGCACTAAGCGAGATCGAGCCGCCATTCGGCATGGCGTCGCGAGCATTTACACACAAATTCATCAAAACCTGGTGAACTTGGGTTGCATCTGCTGAAATCATCCATAAAGATTCGGCTAACTCATATCTTATTGCGACTGACTTGGGGAGCGTCTCTCTAAGGATCTTAACGATCTCTTTGATCAAATGTTTAGGCTGCAGAGCTACGCGCTCACCTTCGACACCGCGAGCAAACGACAATACCTGACGAACCATATTGCTGCCGCGTTCGGCATTCGTGCGTAAAACTTCAAGCCATCTGCGGCTCGGCTCATCGCTGCTTTTCATTTGCAACATGTCGACTGCCATCAGGATCGGCGATAGCACGTTATTCAGATCGTGCGCGATTCCACCGGCGAGCGTACCGATGGATTCCATTCTTTGAGCTCGAAGAAACTGCGTCTCCATTCTCTTTTTTTCTGTGATGTCAGTATTGATGACGAGAATAGAAGTAGGCTTGCCCTGATCGTCGCGCACGAGTGTCCAACGACTTTCAACTACAATCTCTTTGTCCTCACGTCGCAATTGCTGCACTTCGCCGCTCCATTCGCCCTTCTCAATAACTGCTCGCTTGGCTGTTTCAAACTGTTCTGTCGGCTCTCTGAAGAGTAAATCAATCGCGTTTTTGCCTAGTGCTTCTTCAGCCGTCCATCCGTAAATTCGTTCGGCTCCCTTGTTCCAAAACAGAATCTTCTGATCCAAATCGCGCACCAGGATTGCGTCTTGTGCTTGATCAAGCAATGCCGCCTGCTCGGTGATTCGTTCTTCAGCACGCTTTCGTTCGGTAATGTCATAGCGGATCGCCACGTACTGGTAAGGTTTGCCTTCCGCATTCAGGAAGGGAACGATGGTAGTGTCGACCCAGTAATAGCTGCCATCCTTGGCACGATTCTTAATCTCACCATGCCAAACCCGACCGCTGGCAATGGTAGTCCAAAGGTTTCTTATGAACTCTTTCGGATGGTAAGCCGAATTGATAATGCGATGATCCTGGCCCAGTAGCTCGTCTCGCGAATACTTCGAGATCTCGCAGAACTTATCATTGACATAGTTAATGATGCCGCGCTGGTCCGTTATGGCCACAATGGCAGACTCATCAAGCGCGAACTTAATATCAGCGAGCTCTTTGAGGGAGCGCTGAAGTGCCTCTTCGGTAGCATAAGGAGGCTCGGGCAGGCTGGTGGTTATTTGATCCATTATGTTAAGGCGTGGGCTCGGAATCGGCAGCCACACTCTGTCCGTCGCCGAGCTTTTTAAGGCGATACCTCAACTGGTCGCGAGAGATTCCCAACAATTCAGCCGCGCGCGTCTGGTTACCGCCGCTGCGATCGATCGCCTGACGAACCAAAGAGAGCTCCACGTCCTCAAGAGCAACTCCTTCGCTCGGTAGTGAGAACTGCACGGGAGTGTTGTCGCTCGCAGAAGCTACGCTGCCCCTTTGGCCGGACTCTCCGGTGATGTCTCGGGGCAAATACTCGGTTGTAATCACATCACTGTCTTCCAGAATCAGCGTGCGCTCGATCACGTTGCGAAGCTCGCGAACATTGCCAGGCCAACTATATCTTCGAAAGACCGCTTCTACTTCTGGTGACAAGCCACTGATCTGCTTTCGCAAACGCAGCTTCGAGCCAATTGTATCGATGTAATGTTGTGACAACAACAAAACGTCGTCCCCACGCTCGCGAAGCGGAGGGATATCGATCTGAATGATCGAGAGGCGATAGTAAAGATCGAGCCGAAACCGCCCCGCCTCACTCTCAGCTTTCAAATCACGATTGGAGGCGGCAATGACTCGCACATCGAGCGGTATGTCTTTTAGCCCGCCAACCCGCCTGAAAGCTCCCTCTTCCAACACGCGCAGTAGTTTTGCCTGAAGAGCCAGCTCAAGCTCTCCAATCTCGTCCAGCAAAAGCGTGCCGCCTTCAGCCTGCTCGAACAAACCTTCCTTGCGGGATTTCGCGTCGGTAAAGGCTCCTTTTTCGTAGCCAAATAACTCCGACTCAATTAATGTCGCAGGTAGTGCGGCACAGTTTATGGCAATGAATGGGTTACCTGCTCGCCGCGATCCGTAGTGAATCGCTTTCGCAACGAGATCCTTGCCTGTTCCTGATTCTCCCTGGAGCAGCACTGATGCCACTTCGCTCTCGGCTACTTTGGCCGCAAGAGAGAGCATCTTCTTCATTGCGGGCGACTCGCCGACAATTTGATCGAAACTAAACTCTCGGGCGCGTTCTTTTCGCGTTTGTTCTACTTCGCGGCGAAGGTGTCGGGCTTCAATGCCGTTGCGAATCGTAATTCGCAGTTCTTCAAGGTTAATGGGTTTTCCGATGAAATCGTAGGCGCCACCTCGAAGTGCGGAGATCGTGTTTTCAACGTGCACATTGCCCGTAATCATTATGACAACGGCTTCCGGGTCCTTAGTCTTGATCTGTCTGAGCACGTCGAGGCCTGAGGCGTCGGGTAAGTCAATGTCCAACAGCACAGCGGAAGGCTGTTCAGCTTCGAATTGCTTTAAGGCGTCAGAGGCTGTTGCGGTTTCGACCGGAATGAAGCTCCACATGCGCAACGCCTCGCTAAGCGACCACCGAATTGCCTGATCGTCATCCACAATCAGAATTTTGTCTTTGGCTTTCAGGGATTTGACTCTCTCAAATCAAGATTGTCTACCAACCCTCATTATATTACGCAGCCCCAAAGTACTGAAAAGCTGGGCTCGTGCGGGGGACGACGAGGCATTGCCGCGACACTCTGTCGCATTGGTATGTTCGTGTTAGCGGTGAGTTACACCGCGTTCAATACGGGCCGGGTGGACCATTGACCTTTGGCGGAATGGCCGTGGCTGACTCCAAGCCACGCTTCCTAGTAACGATAGCCAGCGACTACACCGAAAGCCAAATTAGCTGGAATTACAAATGAACCTCGACTTAGAGCCGCTCATAGCCGCCGCTTGCGGAGGCCGTCAAGGGTCTCCGCTGCGCTCCGATGAACTCCGCGAACACAAAACAGTTCGCTCCGCCCTTGACTGCCTTCCTCGCTGCGGCTTAAGAGTCGACAAGAGTTGCTAATGCAACTCTGAAAGCAGCGCTTTCAAGTTTTTGATCTTGTTATTATCAAAGTAGCTGCACCTGGCAATAGTCAGCAAGCACCTACTCAATCTGTGCTTATGACGGCGCATTGAGGCTGACGAAGTGAGCCACAGCGATATGGGGTTCGCAGCGGCATTCACATGTGTCCTCACATTGCCAGATGAATTGCCGTTACGATTACAATATGAGTAAGAATGTGAGCGATGATGGCTGCCTCAAGACCCTTCAGCCAATAAAGACACCCGGCTATCAGGCCGAACAATGAGTTAGCAAGAACAATGAACGTCACTATCGGTAAAGTGAAATCAACTGCAAGTGCCGATACCAGTGGCAAGTGGCCAATTCCGAACACAACTGACGAAAATACGATCGCGCCTACAAAGTAGATTGTGCGTGGTCTTCCACGTCCGCCCTGAAAAAGCCGCCATGCAACCCATGCCAAGAGCGTCAGTAATCCCCATCTGAGTAACAACTCTTCAGTAATGCCGCCGTATAGAAGTCGAGTCAAGAGCGGCATCGAACTATTCAACCTTTCTGCCCGCATTATAAACACAGGTGGCAGAATCAGTCTGAACAAGAGCCAACTCGATAAGATCGCGACTCCCGCAATAAAGCCGGCAATCAATCCTGGCAGAACCTGAGGCTTCAAAGCAGAGATGAAACTATTGCCCCTTGCCAGCGCTTCCATCGCAGGTGCTGAAAGCCCAACGAGGGGTGCGAGTTTTATGCCGATGAAAACCGCAATGCTCAACAGGAACGCAGTTTGAATTACGCTCAGCAGTTTTATTAGTAGCGGATGAAATGGCAGTTCCGATCCGGCGATCGCGGGTAGGTTCGGCAAAACTGCCGAGAGATCGATGAAAAGAAGAGAGAGCACGCCAGCCATGCCTGCTAGCCAGAGGATCGCGAATAATTTAGTCCTGACTGTCATTTCCTTCCTGAGACACGATCAGACATTCAGGGTCAGCGCAAGCGATGAATTAGTACTGCAGGCATACCAACCATTAGGTTCAGCCTGGCCTCGAAACAATGGAATGTTCAAGAGCTATATATAGAAATCCGGCCGCAGCAAACAGGAGAGAAGCAGTTGTGACGTCGTTCATTTCAGGGTAAGGATTCGGATGTCGCTAACGGAAACGCGGCAATCTGTATCCCATGCTGGCAAATGTCATCGAATAGCGCTAAAAATCATCCGTGGACCATAGTCAGTTTAATATCGTAAGTCCGCAGTTCAAAGCGAATCCCTTTCCACTGCTCACTAATCTTAGAGCCTCACAACCCGTCTTCCGCACTACGCTGCCTGATAAAACTCCAGTTTGGTTACTCACCCGCTATGATGATGTCGCCATCCTGTTGAAAGACGAGCGCTTCGTTAAGGACAAACGTAAAGCGATGACAGCGGAACAGCTTCGTAAGATGCCATGGATCCCCCCAATGTTCCGGCCACTCGAACGGAACATGCTTGACCTCGATCCGCCCGATCACACGCGTCTGCGAACCCTGGTGCATAAGGCCTTTACACCAAGTCTCGTCGCGCGCATGCGTGATCGCATCCAGGCGCTAGCTGACGAATTACTTATACAAGTAATCCACCGGGGTGAATGCGATCTAATCCGTGATTACGCCCTGCCGTTACCGGTGACAATAATCACTGAGATCCTCGGCGTGCCCACGCGCGATCGTCATAAGTTTCATAAATGGTCCAATGCAGTCGTTTCACT
>DATEDU010000145.1:0-23963 GCA_035281525.1 Pyrinomonadaceae bacterium
GCTGGTTGTTCAATCCTGATCGCAGTCAACAAATGGGACCTGCTCGTCGAAAAGGACACCAACTCTGCCATCGAGTTTGAGCGGAAGTTACGGGATATGATGAAGTTTCTCGACTGGGCGCCGGTGATCACGGTCTCGGCACTGACCGGCCAAAGAGTGGACAGAATCCTGCCGCTCGCAGTCAGAGCCGATGAGGCTCGGAATCGACGCATCCCTACATCACAGTTGAACGCGTTGTTTCAGCGTGCGATTGCACAGCCGCGCGGCAGCGTTGCACCTGCTCCGGTGCGGGGCGGCGTTTCGCGTCTTCACGTGCAATACCTGACGCAAGCCGGTGTTCGACCGCCTACTTTTGTCATTTTTACGACTGGCGGCAAGCCCGGGCTTCATTTCTCGTATCAACGCCATGTGCAGAACCGGCTACGGGAGGAGTTTGATTTTTTTGCTACTCCGTTGCGCATCGTCGAGCGGCATAAGAAGCGAAACAAAAGATGAAGCCGCCGATTCGATTCGAAATAACTGCGCAAGACGGAGATGCGCGCTCCGGTGTTCTCAAGACGCGTCGGGGCGACATCGAAACGCCCTTCTTTATGCCCGTTGGAACGGCCGGAGCAGTGAAGGGAACTCGCCTCGAAGAACTCGAGTCGTCTGATCTCGACGCTCGCATCATCCTCGGCAACACCTATCACCTTTGGCTTCGTCCGGGCACGGAAATAATTAAAAACTGTGGCGGCCTGCACCGGTTCATGGGTTGGGAGCGAGCCCTTTTAACAGACTCTGGAGGTTTTCAGGTTTGGAGTTTGGGTGCTCTGCGGAAAATCAGTGAAGAGGGAACGGAGTTTCGCTCGCATGTTGATGGCAGCCTGCGATTCTTGTCGCCTGAAGTCTCCATAGAAGTTCAGGCAGCACTCGGTTCAGACATCGTCATGGTGTTTGACGAATGTGCACCTGGAACTGCTTCTGCTGACGAAACGCGCAGGAGTATGGAGTTGACCGCTCGATGGGCAAGACGTTCAAGAGAGAAGTTTGACGAGTTGCAGAGGATGGGCGCCGACACTGGTCGAAGAACGATCGACGAAACGAATTTAAGTGGTGCTCAAGCCCTTTTTGGAATCGTCCAAGGAGCAGCGCATCACGATCTTCGTCGCGAAAGCCTCGAACGCACATTGGAAATCGGTTTCGACGGCTACGCTATCGGCGGACTCAGTGTTGGTGAAGAGAAATCGGTGATGTGGCAAATCGTTGAACGACTGATGCCTCTGATGCCGGCTGAAAACCTCCGGTATTTGATGGGAGTCGGCACGCCGGAAGACCTTGTAAATGCAGTCGCGTGCGGAATAGATATGTTTGACTGCGTTTTGCCCACACGAAATGGTCGCAATGGGCAGGCATTTACGTCTGAAGGCAAATTGAATGTGAAAAACGCTCAATGGACGGAAGACGTCCGGCCACTCGACGAGTCGTGTCAGTGTTCAGTATGCCGCCGATACTCACGCGCATACTTGCGTCATCTTTATCAAACTGGAGAGATGCTCGCCGCTATCTTATTGACTCATCACAATCTGGCCTTCTTCCTTGACACTATGCGACGTGTCAGGCAAGCTATCCGGTCTGGCGGCTTCGATAGATTTCGACGAGAGTTCACAGAGCGGATCCAGACTCCGAAAGACAGCTAAATGACTACTCTTCTCTTGCTTTTTCAAGGCGGTGGCTTTGGAGCGCTCACCGGCTTGCTGCCGATGGTTTTGATCATCGCAGTCTTTTATATGTTGCTTATCCGGCCGCAGCAGAGGCGTCAGCGCCAACTTCAGGAAACCATTTCACAACTGAAGGCGGGTGACCGAATCGTCACCACCGGCGGAGTTATCGGTACGATAACCACCGTCCGTGATACCAGCTTTCTGATCAGGAGCGCTGACAAATCCATTCTCGAAATCGCTCGTTCAGCAGTCGCTGGTATTGATGAGGAGGAGAAGAAGTAAGCCTCGAGAGAAGGTCTTCCAGTGTTGTAATGAAGAAAAAGAATCTGCTGCAACGCGCGATCATCATTATCATTGTCACCCTTGTCGGCCTCTACCTCGTCATCGGCCCTCGTCGTCGCCCTCATCTAAGCGATTTCACCTGGTCGGGAATCAAAAACACACTTGCTTCGAACATCCGTTTAGGCCTTGACCTCAAGGGCGGATCGCATTTGGTGATGCGAGTTAAGACGGGCGAGTATCTGAAACACCTAACGGACTCGACTTCGCTCGGTGTTCAGCTTGCAGCCAAAGAAGCAGGACTTCCAGTAAAAGAGGTCAAGCCTGATCCAAGCGGTGCCTACAGTTTCACAGCGGATGCCACGGATCCCTCCAAACTCAACGAGATTGAAGACGGTGTTGAGTCGAAAGTTGACCTTACGGGATGGACAAGCTCCAGGAGTGCGAACAGCGTCACCTGGAGTCTGACCGCGACTGCCCAAAGAGAGTTGGCTGAGCAGGCGACTGAACAGGCTGATCGGATCATTCGAAGCCGTCTGGACGCGGTAGGTGTAGCTGAACCATTGGTGCAACGGCATGGCGCGCAGACTGCT
The DNA here is from genome assembly GCA_035281525.1 of Pyrinomonadaceae bacterium. Taxonomy (GTDB): domain Bacteria; phylum Acidobacteriota; class Blastocatellia; order Pyrinomonadales; family Pyrinomonadaceae; genus PSRF01. Next base: position 2,573 of record DATEDU010000145.1, read on the forward strand.
CACCAGATTTTGGTGCAAATGCCCGGCATCTCTGATCCAGAGCGGGTTAAGGAATTGCTCAAAGCAGAGTCGAGACTCGAACTCGTCCACGTTGTCAGCCCGCCTAGTCCCGCTCCTGCTCAAACTTATAATACGCAAGAAGACGCCTTAGCCTCGTTGGGTGGAACAGTTCCGGCTAATCGAAAAGTGCTCCCGTATTCCGAACGTGACGAGCCAACCGCTGGCGGTTCAGCTGATAACACCACCGAAAAGCAAAAAAAATGGGTTGTGGTTGAGTGGCCTGCGGTTGTCGATGGCCGCGAACTTCGTAACGCCGTCGCGAGTACTGGACGCGCCGGAGGCACTGACTACCAGATTCAGTTTTCATTAAAGCCTTCCGGAGCTGAAAAGTTCGGCGCCTGGACAGGAGCGAATATTAACCAGTGGATGGGTGTTGTACTGAATGATGAAGTGAAGTCCATCGCCTACATCAAGTCGCAGATCTTCGACCAGGGTGAGATTACCGGCAGGTTTACGCAGCAGTCCGCTGAGGATCTTGCGCTGACATTACGGTCCGGAGCTTTGCCTGCTCCTATCGAGTATCTTGAAGAGCGAACGGTCGGGGCGAGCTTGGGAGAAGATTCGATTCGAGCGGGCGTGCGAGCTTCTGTTGGCGGCCTAATCTTCGTGGTTTTGTTCATGCTCGTCTATTACCGTGGGGCGGGAGTAAATGCGGTCGTTGCGTTGCTCTTGAACATGGTCCTGATGTTAGCCGCCTTAGTCATTTTTGAAGCGACTCTGACATTGCCGGGCATTGCTGGAATTATTCTTACGATTGGTATGGCGGTCGACTCGAACGTGCTTGTTTTCGAAAGAATACGAGACGAGCTACGAACGGGAAAAACTGTGGCTTCGGCTGTCGATCAGGGCTTTAACCGAGCCATTGTGACCATCATCGATACGCACGTTACGACGGTAATTTCGTCGTTGTTTTTATTTGTCTTTGGTACTGGTCCTTTAAGAGGATTTGCGGTCACGCTGATTATTGGCTTGCTGATCAACCTATTCTCAGCGGTTTACGTGTCGCGGACCATTTTCATGTGGGTTTTGAGTCGCAAGCGTCAGGCCGAATCGCTCAGTATATAAGTTTCTATGTTTCAAATCTTAACTGATGTGAAGTTCGATTGGTTGTCGAGGCGCCGTCTGTTCATCGGACTATCGATTTTGTTAATGATGGCCGGGCTCGGGTCGGCAATTGTTCGTGAGTGGCAGCCCGGTGGCACAGATGCTTTCAATCTCGGCGTGGACTTCAAGGGTGGTACCGTCGTAACCGTGAACTTTAAGACGCCAGCCACTGCGGAAGACATCCGCCGTGTCCTATCCCGGCGCGGCTCAACCGAAGCTATCATTCAACCAGTCACCGATAGACCCGGAAACTTTCTTATCAAACTGCCGCTCGAAGGGACTTCCGGAGAAGCGTCGCAAGCCGAACTTGAGCTGGGACGAAAGAAAGTCAAGGAGGCTTTGACCGATTTAGGGAATGAGGGCCAGGCTTGGCAGATCATTGGTACGGACGCCGTGGGCCAAGTAGCCGGAGCGCAGCTCAGAAACAAAGCGATTGCGGTAACGCTCGCTGCCTTAGTCGGAATGCTGATCTATATCGCGTTTCGATTTGAATGGACCTATGGCGCAGCTGCTGTAATCGCGGTTTTCCACGACGTGCTCGTAACCCTTGGCTTCTTTTCGATCTTCCAATGGGAAGTAAGCCTGACGGTCATTGCGGCCTTGCTAACACTCGTGGGAGCTTCGGTTAACGACACTATCGTCGTCTTCGACCGCATCAGGGAGAATCGCAGGCTCCACCGGCGCGACTCTCTTTACAAGATTACAAACGACTCGATCAATCAGACACTTTCAAGAACCGTAATTACCCAGGGCCTTATTATCCTGTCGGTTCTGGCAATGGTCCTTTTTGGCGGCGACGTACTGCGAGCATTTTCGCTGGCCCTGCTGATTGGAACGATCGTAGGCACGTATTCTTCAATCGCTATCGCGAGTCCAATTATGGTTTGGTGGGAGCAACGGATTGCAGCTGCTGAACGAGCTGCCGCGCTTGATGTAGCTCGGCCGGCGGGACAGCGTGTCAGCAGCGCTCCGATAAAACCACAGCCCGTTTCTGCGCGGCTGGAAAAGCGCACGCGGGGCGCCGGTTAGACTCACGAAAACGTGGATTTTGCGCTTGACTTTGCGTCGCGTTGCGGCATAGACTGCGACCGTTGCTGGCCAATTAAATCTCAAGAGTCCTTCCGCGCGTTTTTAAAAAGCGAATGGTTGGAAGCGCGGTGGTCTGTTGAGAAGGCCGGCGAGTTTTTTCTCGCGCAGCGGCTTTTTCAATTCTAACTTGAGAGCTCAAAATCGTAGAGCTGCTGTTTCCCCTCTATTTACGGATCAAGCGCACCCCGCAGCTACGTTTGAGAGCACGAACTAATTTAAGTTTCGAACCCTGATCCATTTGGCGCCGGAATTGGAAGGAGAAATACATGTTCGACAACCTGGTAGAGTCCAGTTCGCATAAAGATGACATTTCGCGAAAAGGCTCGTTTATTCTGGTTACCACAGTGGTTTATGCAGTGCTTGGTATTACGTTTTTCGTGGCCGGCATTTACTGGTACGACGCGCATCTCGAGAATCAGAATCTCGATCTGATAACTCTGGTCGCGCCTGTTCCTGTGCCTCAAGTACAGCAGAAGCAAGAACAAAAGCAGGAAGCTAAACCGCAAAAGGTCGATCAGAACGTCGACGTCCGCAGAGAGTTAATCGCAGACGTCACGCGTACTGAGCTGGTGCCGAAAGAGGTATCAGCGAAGGCTAGTGACGTTCCTCCCGTAAGACGTGGCGTCGTAACCCAGATTGGTACTGCGGACTCTAACGCCGCAGCTCCTGTAGCTGCCGGACCCGGAAGCGGATCGGGTATCGTTTCAGCTCCAACCAAAGTAGATATTGCTGAACCACCGCCACCTCCTGCTCCGACCCCTCCGCGTGCTCCCATTTCAGGTGGTGTACTAAACGGTAAAGCGATCAGCTTGCCGAAACCAGCTTATCCCGCAATTGCTCGCCAAGCCCATGCGTCGGGAACAGTAGTCGTCCAGGTCACGATTGACGAAAACGGCAACGTCATTTCCGCGCGCGCGGTGTCAGGCCATCCGTTGTTGCAGGCTGTATCAGTTGGAGCTGCACGTCAGGCGAGATTCTCGCCGACGAAGCTCTCGGGCCAGCCTGTGAAAGTAACTGGCGTAATCACGTACAACTTCGTGGCTCAATAACTGCGAGGTTATTTGTCGCATTGAGGCTTGCGGAGTTGTGCTCTCTCGCCTCTTGCAAGCTATCAATGTAGAAAAACCTATTTTGGAGGGTTTACCGTGACTATTCTAACGAGTCTTCTAGGAACAAAAGCTTTAGGCTTCTTCATTTTCTTGCAAGAAGCAGCTTCGAGCCCAGGCGCCGCGGCGGATCACTTCTCTATCACCCAGATGGTTAAGAGTATGGGAACCGTAGCAATCGCGGTCGTTATCGTGCTGCTCATCATGTCAGTGTACTCGATCGCCATCATGGTCGAGCGATACTTGACCTATTCGGCTGCCAAGAAACAATCGCGCGAATTTGCTCCGCGCGTGGCACAGGCACTGAAGAATGATCGAATTGAAGAAGCGATCAATATCAGCGACAAGCATCGCAAGTCGCACCTCGCCATGGTGGTCAGCAGTGGCTTGCAGGAATTTCGCGCTCACGAGCAATCGTCGGATATCTCAGGTGATGAGATTGAAGCATCGAAACGCGCGCTACAGCGTGCGATCGCCATCAAGACCGCCGAATTTAAACGCGGTCTTTCGGGCTTGGCGACAATCGGTTCGACAGCGCCGTTCGTCGGACTCTTCGGAACTGTGTTCGGCATCATCAACGCATTCCGCGGTATGAAGAACGCCGAAACAGCAGGTATCGGCGCAGTCGCCGGCGGCATCTCGGAAGCGTTGTTTACGACGGCTCTCGGCTTGTTAGTGGCGGTGCCGGCAGTATGGCTGTTCAATTACTTCACGGGCAAGGTTGATGGATTTGTGGTCGAGATGGATAACTCGGCGTCCGAGTTGGTCGACTACTTCATCAAGAATCGCACGAAGCAATTGAAGCCGTAGCGCTAAATCAATTCGCAACGATCAGGCGCGCCGACTCGCGTTCGCGCGCCTGCGGCGTCAGCTTTAACGAAAGGTAATGTGTCATGGGAATGACAGGCGGCGGCGAGGGCGGCTTCCAATCTGAGATCAACGTTACACCCATGGTCGATATCATGTTGGTGTTGCTGATCATCTTCATGGTGGTCACACCGTTACTTCAGCACGGCATCACAGTCGCTCTGCCCCAGAATACGCTGAATCCTGACGAAGACCCGCGAATTATTAAAGAGTCTTCGATCGTAATCTCAATCCCTAACAACGGCGAATACTACCTCGGCAAACAGCGGATTACGCAAGACGAGATTAAGAACAAGGTTCAACCGATGTTGGACAATATGAAGACTGACGAAGATCGCATCGTTTACATAAAAAGCGGCGTCAATGTTCAGTACGGAGAGGTTGTCAACATCATTAATGAGGTGCGCGGTTTGGGAGTGGATAAGATCGGATTGGTGGCCGATAAGAAGAAGGGCGCCGGAGCTACTGAAACCAAGGCTGGCTGAGCGGGATCGCTCGCCCAGGGTCACCGAATTCGGCGATTAATAGGAGCATAAATTTATGGCAATGGGTAGCACAAAGGGCGGTACTAAGGCTGAGCCCTACATCAACGTGACACCTCTAATCGACGTTCTCTTGGTGTTGCTGATCATCTTCATGGTGATCACTCCGCTTCGACCGACCCGTTTCAAAGCAGACATTCCTACTCAAAGAGATCCCAATGAAGATCTCAGTCAATTGAAGCCAAATCCACTCACCCTGGTTGTTTCGATCGGGGGCGATCTTCAGCTCAAGCTGAATCAGGATGCTATCGGTTCGGTAAATGACACCTCGGCTCTGTCTCAAAAACTGAGGGTGGTGTTTTCACAACGGAAAGAGCAGCGCGCCTACAAGACTGGTATGGAGACCGCGGTTAACGTGCCGGAAGAAGAGCGCATAGAAAAGACTGTATTCATTAAAGCACCTCGAACGCTGAGGTATGAAGAGGTGGTAAAGGTGATCGACGCCGTAAAGGGTGCCGGCGCTAACCCCGTGGGTCTCCAAGTGGATGATCTGCCTCAATAGTAAGTCAAAGAATTCTAGATAAGCTCGATCTCTGGCCCGCCGCCCAGTTGGCAGGTCAATAATGGAGCCACGCATAAATGAAACCGTCTCAAATCAGAATAGTTCTAGCCCTCGCACTTGTGGTCGCCACAAGTTCCGGGTGTGGCGTCATCAACAGAATTAGAGCGAAGAATGAGTTGAACGAAGCGGCCCGTACGTATCGGGAAGGCCGCTATACCGAGGCCGAACAACACTCGAGACGTGCCCTGGAGCTCGATCCGAACAACAAGACAGCGCCTTTGTTTATTGCTCGCACTGTTCATGCCCAGTACCGCCGCGGCGTGGCTGCGCCTGAGAACATTCAGAAAGCGCATGAAGCGATCGATGCCTATAACAAGATCTTGCAAACCGACCCAACCAACGAAGAGGCCTACAAGGCGATAGCCTTTCTTTACGAGAACATCAAAGAGGACGAAAAACTCAGACAGTGGATCACTACTCGCGCTAACGACGGTAGAGTGGAAAATGAAAAACGCGCCGAGGCCTACGTCGTGCTTGCCAGTAAGGATTGGAATTGTTCGTTCCAGATAACTGACTTGCCAGCCAATAAAATAACGACGGCTACGCCCGGGAAGGTCTCGGTAACGTACAAGAAACCTGCGAATCAGAAAGACTTTGATACCGCTCAGGCGTGCGTCAAACGCGGTCTGGAGGAAGTGGAAAACGCGCTTAAATTTGATCCGAATAGCGAATCGGCTTGGTCTTATAAAACCAACCTCTTAATTGAAGCTATTAAGCTGGCGGAGATGGACGCCAAGACAGATTTGAAAGCTGAGCTTGAAAAGCAACGAGCAGAAGCACAAAAACGAACCAATCAGCTAAGCGAGGAAAACAAGAGAAAACAAGCCGAGGAAGACGCCAAGAAGGCCGCTTCGCCTCCGACGAGCTAGCCAAACAAAAACCGAAAGTAGTTTAGAACAGGTGATGCGGACGTAAGTCGTGCATCACCTGTTTTGTTATAATTACCCTTGCGTTTCTCAGAACAAAAATGTCGCTTTGAGAAGCGTCATTTCCCATGATTCGGATTGAGGACATCGTTGAAAAGGTCGCCATCAATCACCCGCAGGCCGACCTCGATCTGCTCCGCCGCGCCTATCTCTTCTCAGCGCGCGAGCACAAAGGACAGAAACGCGCTTCGGGCGAGTCGTACCTAGTCCATCCGCTCGAGGTGGCGGACATCCTCGCTAACATGAACCTCGACGAGGTGTCGGTGGCTACCGGCCTGCTGCATGATGTCGTCGAAGACACTCTCGTTGATCTCGATACGATCAACCAGTACTTTGGCCCGGAAATCGCTCACCTGGTGAACGGCCTTACCAAGATTGCCCAAATCAGCAACATCTCGCGTGAGGAACAGCAGGCGGAAAACGTCCGCAAGATGCTGCTGGCAATGGTCGACGATGTGCGAGTCGTGTTGGTGAAACTTGCCGATCGCTTGCATAACATGCGCACCCTTCAATACCTCTCGCCCGAAAAGCGAAAGCGGATAGCCGAGGAAACGATGGAGATATTCGCTCCGATTGCTCATCGTCTTGGAATGGGTAAGTTGCGCGGCGAGCTTGAGGACCTGGCGTTCCGGCATCTTTATCCCGATGACTACCGCGAGCTCGCTGAGCAACTGGAAAAGAGACGTGCGGAAAATGAAGCATTCTTGAATTCGGTCACCAGCAGAATCGAAGAAAAGATGCATGAAGCGGAAGTGCCGTTCGTCAGTGTCGATGGAAGAGTCAAGCGTCTATATTCGATCTGGAAAAAGCTGCGACGACAAAAGATTAGTCTGGACCAGGTCTACGACCTGGTGGCCGCGCGCATCATTACTCCGAATGAGATCCGTCATTGCTACGCCGCGCTTGGAGTGATTCACGTTAACTGGAAACCCGTCCCAGGCCGATTCAAAGATTGGATCGCTACTCCGCGAGACAATCTCTACCAGTCAATCCATACCTCCGTCATTGGATCGAACAGCCAGTCTTTTGAAGTGCAAATTCGGACCGAGGATATGCACCACATTGCCGAAGAAGGTGTGGCGGCGCACTGGAAGTACAAAGAAGGCAAGCGTGGCAAACGCGAAGACGATCAGGCTCTGCAAGCACTGAGGTCACTCGTCGAGTGGACACAGGAGGTGAAAGATTCGCGCGACTTCCTGGATTCGCTGAAGCTTGATCTCTATCCGAAGGATGTCTATGCGTTCACGCCAATGGGGAAGGTGATCCAACTTCCGCGTGGCGCCACGCCGGTAGATTTCGCTTATATGATTCACTCCGAAGTCGGCAACACGTGTACCGGAGCGCGCATAAACGGACGCATGGTGCCGCTGCGCACTCAGATCCAAAATGGCGACGTGGTGGAAATCCTGACCACGAGCAGTTCGCATCCCTCACGCGACTGGTTGAACTTCATAGTGACGTCGCGCGCCAGAAATCGTGTGCGCCACTGGGTGGCCGAGCAACAGCGCGCGGAGTCCATAGAAATAGGTCGTAAGCTATTTGAGAAAGAAGCGGCACGATTTCAGCTTTCGGCCAAGAAACTGCTGGGCGATGGTGACGGCGACATGAAAAGAGTGGCCGCGGACTACGGCTACGGTCGCGTTGACGATCTGTTAGCTGCTATCGGCTACGGCAAGCTAATTCCGCGTAATGTCATCGCGAAATATCTCGGTCCGGAACAGTTTGAAGCGCTCGATAAGCAAAAGGAATCACGGCTTCGCAGCGGTGTGCGCGCCGTAAAGAAGTTAATTCGGTTAGGTGATGATTCAATTGTTGTTCGTGGAGTCGACGACTTGATGGTGACTCGCGCTCGCTGCTGCAATCCTCTGCACGGAGAAGAGATTGTCGGATACGTTACGCGTGGTAAGGGCGTAGCGGTGCACGCGAAACACTGCAAGAACGTTGCGCAGTTGATGATTAACCGCGAAAGGATAGTCGACGTCGAATGGGCTGGCAAACAGGATAAGATGGCCTACGCCGTCAAGCTGCTGGCAGTCACTGAAAATCGCACCGGCATGATCGCCGGCATTACAGGCGCGATTTCGGATATGAAGACGGGAATCCGCGATGCGCGGGCGTCGGTAGCTCCGGATGAAAAGGGACATATCGAGGTGACCGTAGAGGTTTTCGATGTAAAGCACCTCGACAAGGTGATCAGCTCGATAAAGGGCGTCCCCGGCGTCATCGATGTCGAACGAATGCAAGGCATGGTATAACGCACCCCTCTTTTGCCCTTCAGCAAACACTTTGTTAAAATCCCGCCTTTGCTTTGATCACCTGATTTGAGGCAGTGCTGTCCGTGAAGCAAATCATCAAGACTGATCGTGCTCCGCAAGCCATCGGCGCCTATTCGCAGGCGCTTAAAATCAACGGTTTTGTTTACACCTCAGGTCAGATCGCACTTGACCCTGCTACCGGCCAGCTTGTCGCCGGAGGCATCGCCGAGCAGACCGAGCAGGTGCTGAAGAACGTGACCGCGGTTCTCGAAGCTGCGGGAACGCGATTGGAGCAGGTGATTAAGACAACGGTGTTCCTGGCCGACATGGCAGATTTCGCCGCCATGAATGAGGTCTATGCGAAGTTCTTTGTCAGCGAACCGCCGGCTCGATCCACAGTTCAAGCCGGTGGGTTGCCTCGTGATGCCAGGGTTGAGATTGAGGTGATTGCCTTCGTGGGGAGTTAAGCAGCCTTGGCGATCTTCCCGCCCTTGATGCAGTTGGTGCAAACATTCATCCGTCGCGCGCCGCCCTGGGGCAGTTGAACGCGAATGTTTTGCAGGTTGGGATTGAATTTGCGTGGCGTTCGGTTATTTGCGTGAGACACGTTGTTGCCAAACTGAGGGCCTTTCCCACAGACTTCGCAGCGTTTAGCCATTTTTATGAAGACCTCCAGGGCGTTAGAATAAAGAATCAGAATTTATAACAAACGAATTTCCCCGTCGTCAAGCAACCCGACATACTAGTTTTATAAGGAGCAGATTTCACGTGCACAAATCAGCAACTTCAATTGGATTATTGATCTTAGCCTTCCTGGCGTTTGGACTCAGCGGGTGTTCCGGCGAGGGTGCCGATGCCAAGGACAACACTGTAGCCGCTACCGTTAATGGTAAGAAGATCATGCTGACGGAAGTCGAGCATTTGATCAGCAAACAGGCGCAGGGCCAACAAGCGCAGTTATCGCCGTTGCAACTGGCCCAGGCCCGCCTGCAAGTGCTCGAACAGTTAATCCAAAAAGAAGTTCTTCTTCAGCGAGCAGAGAAAGAAAATCTCAAGCCAACGGACGACGAAATTACCCAATACCTAACCGCGCAAAAGCAACAGGCCGGTTTAACGGAAGAGGAATTTCAGAAGCAGCTCAAGGCTCAAAACGAGACCGAACAGAGCTTGAGAGATGAAGCGCGAAAGCTTTTGGCGATTCAAAAGCTGCAGGGCAAGTACACTGGAACCGTGAGCATCAGCGACCGTGAAGTTGAGGATTATTACACCAAAAACAAAGCGTCATTCACGTTGGGCAAAGGCGTCGAATTGGCTGCAATCGTTGTTGATCCCCAGGACAACGGCGCTCAGGATGATGCGAAAGGCGAGGCTGAAGCCAAACTGAAAATCGACAATATCTATCAGCAGCTGAAGGGTGCTGACTTTGCCGAAGTTGCGCGTGCGAGAAGTGAGGACCGTAGCAACGTGCAAGGAGGCGATATTGGCTTTGCGACCGAAGCCCAACTTAAACAGAACGGGTTCCCGGAAACCTTGATCGCCAAGTTTTTTGCGATGCAGGTCGGTGACTACAGTGAGCCGGTCGAGTTGAGCGGCCGCTGGTATGTTTTCAAAATGAAAAGGAAGCAGATGGAGACTGAGAATCGGACGCTTGAAAGCCCAGGCCTTCGCCAGGACATTACCGAAGCGTTGCGTAGCCAGCGACAAAAGCTCTTGGAGCTGGTGCTTTTGGAAGTCGCAATGACTGAAGCCAAAATTATCAACAACCTCGCTGCGGGGATGTTGTCAAACCCGAGTAATTTAGGTTTGCGTCCGGCGTCGGCCGATGTTGCGGCTTCACCTGCGACGGGCCAACAAGGCTCGCCGAGTCCGGCGGCAAACGCCTCCCCAGCCGCGACTCAGAGTGGCACATCTAAGTAGCGTTGCTTTTCCGACTCTCAGACGTTCACAAATCCTACGGCACTCAAGATGTCCTCCGTGGAACGTCTCTTCAGGTAAATCCCGGCGAGCACGTCGGCCTCGTTGGTCGCAACGGGGCCGGCAAGACCACAATCTTTCGTTTGGTCAGTGGTGAGGAGTCTCCGGATCGCGGCGATGTAGTTCGTGCACGCGGCGTGAGGCTCGGCTTGCTTGCTCAACACGTGCAATTCGAGCCGGGGACCACTGTGCACGAATCAGCACTCGCGGCCTTTGGGCATCTGCAACAGATCGAGCACGAAATGCACGAGCTTGAGCATCGGATGGCCGAGGCAGGAGTCGATCTCGAAAAAATACTCGAACGGTACAGCCAGCTGCAGCACGCCTTTGAGCGCGAAGGCGGCTTTGAATATGCCGCTAAAGCTGAGTCAATACTGCTGGGCCTCGGGTTCGCTCGCGAGACTTGGTCGCTTGAAACTGAGAAGCTTTCCGGCGGCCAGCAAAACCGGCTTGGCTTGGCTCGCTTACTCCTCGCCGAACCAGACGTGCTCCTGCTTGATGAGCCTACGAATCATCTGGATGTGATTGGTGTTGAATGGCTGGAAGAGTATCTGCAAACTTACGCGTCAGCGTTTGTGATTGTCAGCCATGACCGATACTTCCTCGACCGAGTTTGTAAACGAATCATCGATCTCGAAAACGGTAAGGCCTCGAGCTACACCGGTAACTACTCAGATTATTTGATCGAGCGCGAGGTCCGACGCGAAGCGCAGCAGCGTGCCTACGACAACCAGCAACAGCTGATCGCGAAGACTGAAGAGTTTATCCGTCGCAACATTGCCGGACAAAAAACGAAACAGGCGAAATCGCGGCGCAAGATGTTGGAGAAGCTGGATCGGCTCGATGCGGTCCGGCCCGATCAGTCATCAGGCGACTTTCGTCTTCAGTCGATCGAGCGAGCTGGGAATCACGTATTGACAGTAACCCAAGCAACGATCGGCTACCCTGAAGTCGTTCTTGCGCGCGATATTTCCTTTATCCTGCGACGGGAAGAGTGTTTGGGAATCATTGGGCCCAATGGATCGGGCAAGACTACATTTCTCAAAACGATTTTGAAAAACATCCCGCCACTCGACGGCGATATTAGGTGGGGTACAAAGGTCCAGATCGGTTATTACGCGCAGCAGCTGGACGACCTGGACAATCGAAATGAAGTGATTATGGAGCTGCGCCGAGTTGCTCTGCCAAATGCTACTGCAGGTGACCTGCGCTCGTTTTTGGCGAAGTTTCTTTTTACCGGCGACGACGTCTACAAGAAGGTTTTGGATTTGTCGGGTGGCGAAAAAGGCCGGCTCGCGTTAGCGAAGTTGATCTATTCGCGTGTCAACGTGCTGGTGCTCGATGAGCCGACCAACCACTTGGACATTCCTTCGCGCGAGGCATTAGAAGATGCACTCGACGCATACCAGGGAACGATTCTGACGATCAGCCACGATCGTTATTTCCTGGACCGCATTGCTACGCAGGTGCTCGCACTAGATGGTGAAGGGAACGCGGAACATTATGAAGGTGACTACACCGAGTATCACGATTGGAAAGCCAGCCGGAGTTCCGGACAAGCCGCTGGTCAGCCTGACGCTCTGATAGAGAAGAAAGAACGCGAGTCCGCATCGCCCCACGTAATTTCTCAATCAATCGCGGAATCGAAACCGAGCCGGAAGCAGAAATCGCCGTCTAAGCCTGCCAAGCCGGCTATCAAGGTCATAAAAAAGAAGCAGGCAGAGGCTCGTACCCAACAATCGGTTGAGACTGAAATTACGGCGGCAGAAACAAAGCTCGGCGAGCTCTCGGAAGAGATAAGTAAGCCGGAAGTAGCTCGCGATGCGAACCGCTTAATTGCTTTGAGCGCTGAGTACGATCGAGCAGAAGCGCGTCTGCGCGAGCTTTATGAAGAATGGGAAAAGATGACCGCTGAAACCGCCGGAGCTTAGGTTATACTTGCGCTAGTTAGTCCGTCGCCATCCTCTGCATTAAGGAGATATAAATACATGACCTCCCCCCAAAGAGTCGCACTGATGGTGCTACTGGCGCTGCTCTGTTCGTTGGCGCCAAAGTATCCAACGCCGGCCCAGAACCGCGCGAAAGACCAAACACCGCAAACCGGGACTACATCTGCTTCAAAGCCTGAGCCCGCGAAAGAGAAACAGCCCGACTACTCTCAGGAAGCAGTAATCATCGAGAAGTACAAGATCATTCATCAATTTGAGAAAGAGGGAACCGGACGGCGTGAGCTAACTCTTCGCGTCAAAATTCAAAGCGACGCGGGTGTACAACACTTTGGTCAGCTCGTCTTTCCCTACACCTCCGCCAACGAGAAGTTCAATATCGATCAGCTGCGCGTGTTGAAGTCCGACGGTACCGTAGTAAGCGGTTCTCAGAGCGACGTTCAGGACTTAACTGCGCCGATTGCTCGCGAAGCTCCAATCTATACGGACAGCCGGCAGAAGCATGTGACCGTAAAAGGCCTGCGTCCAGGAGATGTCCTGGAATATGCGGTCTCCTGGCTCATTGAGACACCGGTTGCTCCGAATCACTTTTGGTTAAGCCATGACTTCGTCAGTCGCGACGTGATCGTGCTCGATGAGCAGCTCGAGGTGAACATTCCCACCGACAGCAAAGTCAAAATCAAAACTGAGCCAGGTCTCGATCCTGCAATTAAAGAACAGGAAGGACGTCGCGTCTATAGCTGGAAGCACTCGAACCTAAAACGCCAAACGAAAGAAGAGGAAGAAGAAGCTCGCAAGAAGAAACCGGATTTGGACGAACCGAAGCCTCCTCAAATTCAAATGAGCACGTTCCAGAGTTGGGATGAAGTCGGCAAATGGTATGCGGATCTCGAGCGCGATCGTGTAATTGCTGATGAAAAAATTCGCGCCAAAGCAGAGTCTCTTGTCCAGGGTCTGAGTACTGATAAAGAGAAGATCGAAGCGCTCTACAACTTCGTCGCGAAGAATTTCCGTTATGTCAGCCTGTCATTGGGCCAGGGTCGTTACCAGCCTCATCTGGCAGCTGACGTGTTGGCGAATCAGTACGGTGATTGCAAAGACAAGCATACGTTATTGGCGGCGATGTTGAGCGCTACCGGATATCGTGCGCATGCCGCTCTGATGAATTCAACGCGCAAGATCGATCCTGACATGCCCTCGCCCGGCCAGTTCGACCACGTCATCAGCGCGATTCCAGTCGGTGCCGAAACTTTGTGGGCAGACACCACTGCGGAAGTGGCTCCGTTTCAGCTCCTGTTCCCACCGCTGCGAGACAAGAAGGCGTTACTGATTCCGGCTTCCGGTCCAGCGCGATTGGAAACGACGCCGGCTGAACCTCCTTTCCTTTCGACGGAAGTTATGGAAGTTGAAGGACAGGTGAATGATCTCGGGAAACTGTTGGGACACTCTCGACTCACGTTGCGCGGTGACGGCGAGATTCTATTGCGCACTATGTTCCGTCGAACACCTCGGAGCGACTGGAAGAATCTGAATTTTTTCTTCTCACAATTATCGCAAGGTGAAATAGCCGAATTGAAAGCGAGTGAGCCTGCGGCGACTGAAAAGCCCTTCGAAGTGGAATACGATTTTACAAATAATGACTACCTGGATTGGTCGAGCAAGAAAGCCAGGGTTCTTCTGCCGCTGCCTGCGCTTGAGTTGGCTCATCCGGATGCTGATGCGGAAGAGAAAACTAAACCAATTAAGTTGGGCGCTCCGATTAAGATTACTTACCGTCTGAAACTTTCATTGCCGAGCAAATATCAGGCGCGCGCGCCGCTTCCGGTGAAAGTCAGTCGCGACTATGCCGACTATAGTTCGAGTTACAAGCTCGAAGGCAACAATCTGATTGCCGAACGATCGCTTCATTTGCGGCAACGCGAGCTGCCGCCCACAAGGGCTCAGGACTTTCGCGCGTTTGTGGCTACTGCTCGCGCCGATGAAGCGCAAACACTTTCACTCGAAACGACCGTAGCCGGTGCACCGAGCATTCCCGAGTCGGTGAAGGTCGAGGAGCTTATTACGGCCGCCGATGCAGCCGGGAAAAATGAAAACTACCCGTTGGCGGCAGACTTGCTCAGACGCGCTCTTGAGAAAGAGCCCAAGCACAAGGTGGCCCGACGGCAGCTTGGCTGGGCTCTTTTCATGCAACACAAGTACGATGCGGCAATCGAGGTGCTGCGTGAGCAGACTAAAATTAATCCGTTTGATGACTATGCATACAACTTAATGGGCCAGGTTTTCTGGCGGCAACAAAACTACAGCGAAGCCGAAGCGCAATTTCGCAAACAAATCGAAATAGCGCCGCTCGATCGGTGGGCACACGGCAATCTCGGGCAGATGCTCGTCGAATGGCGCAAATATAAGGATGCTGTGCCGGAGTTGGAGCAGGCGATCTCGCTAAGTCCTGAAGATGATTCTCTGCTTCTAAGCTTGGGTCGTGCTTATCTGAATCTCGGACAAACTGAAAAAGCGCTCGAAACGTTTGACCGCGCGATCAAACTTGATCCCGGACCATATGTGTGGAACGACGTCGCGTACTTTTTATCGCTTGAGAAAGTACAGCTCGACAAGGCTCAGCAATATGCAGAGTCGGCGGTAACCTCAGTCGCTACGGAGTTGCGTAATGTCGACTTGGAACGCCTGACTACGGCAGATTTGAATTTAGTGGCTAGCATAGCCGCGTATTGGGACACTCTGGGTTGGGTTCACTTTCAGAAAGGGAATCTCGATCTGGCTGAAAAATATATTGTGTCCGCCTGGTTTCTCGGACAACACAGCGAGGTCGGTTATCACTTGGGGCAGATCTACGAGAAGCGCGGAAAAAACGAAGAGGCGATTGGTTTGTATGCCGCTGCCGTGGTCGGCGAGCGCCCTGTGCCGGAACCGTTAGAAAGCTTGATCCGGCTTGTTGGCAAAGCTCGCAGCGAAGAGCTTGTTAATCAGTACTCCGTGGGGAAAGGAGACCTCCGTACGGTAAAGCTTGGGCCATTGGCGAAGGGTGTGAAGGGCCCGACCACCGAAGCGAAAGTTTTTATAGCGCTTGTGCCGGGACCTGGACGAAAAGCTCAAATTGCGGATGTGAAGTTTATTGATGGAGACGAGAAGCTGCGGCCGGTGAGTGCTGCGTTGAAAGGGAAGGAGTTCAATTTCGTTTTTCCGGATGAGAGTACGACGAAGGTGATTCGCCGCGGCACGTTTTACTGCAACGGGCCAGGTGGGGAATGCTCGTTTATCATGATACAGCCTGACTTCGTGACGCTGAATTAGCTTCTGAAATCTCAAATCCTACTTTCTGAGATCTCAGATCTCTGTCTGAGATATTCGCTCGTCTGTTTTCGTGGTGCTGTTTCGTCTGATTTCTTGGTTAACCTGCGGATCTGCGGATTAGGACTCCTTGACACGATCTAAAAGCGTTTGTTAATTTCGGGCCTCACTCGCAGCCGCTGTCGCGAGCGAATTGAAAACCCATCTGTAGGCGCGTAGCTCAGGGGTAGAGCACTACCTTGACACGGTAGGGGTCTGGGGTTCAAATCCCCACGCGCCTACCATTTTTATTCAGCAAAATCGCAAATCCGCAGACTCTTCGGGGTTGGCGTTGATCCAAAACGATCCAATCAATCCATTACGTTCTCGCGTTGGTGATTATAGTTTCTAAGTGAGGCTCAAAGATCATTCGGACCCATACGCTGCATCATGATCTTTGTGTCTTCGGGCAGAATCATTTCCACAATTCGCTCCTGTGTTCGCGCTTCTCACGGATTCTTGCCTGTGAATAAACCTCCAGTGTTGTGCGACTGTTGGCGTGTCGCATCAATTCCTGAACTACCTTCACGTTCTCGCCATTCGCAATGAGCATGGTCGAATAAGTGTGACGAAAAGTGTGCCAGCCGATCCTTCGCTTAATGCCAGCGCGCATCGCTGCCGGCCGGATCGCCTTCACCAGCATCATGTCGGGATAGAATGGCTTCGTACCTTTGGCTCGCGGGCTTGCAAAGATCCAGTTTTCTGCCTGCGAATAAGGAGTGCGTTCTTTCCAGAGCCAGAGATCCGCGGCCACTTCGAGTGACAAGGGAACGGGGTTTCTAGACGCTTCAGTCTTACAAGTTCCAACCACTCCCTGAAAAATCGAACGTTTGATATCTATCGTTAGATTAGAAAAATCGACGTCACTCCATTTCAATGCAAACAACTCGCTACGGCGCAATCCAGTAGTGACATCCAACAGCACCATCAGTCGATAGGGCGATTCCAGTTCTGACAGTAAGTTACGGATCTCGTGCGCTTCTAAAACTGTGGGAAGGCGTTGTCGAAGGGTGCTCTGGCGAACGAGCTTAATCGGATTCCTTCCTTGTTCGAGCCATTCGTATCGAATCGCATGATTGAACAGCACGCCTCATGAGATTGCGAATCTTTGCTTTGCTGGAATTCGCCAGGGCTTCGCCGTCATTGCGTTGCAACTGCCTCAACCAAGACTCGACGGCAATAGTGCGTACGTCGCGAATATTGGTCGAACCCCAACGTGATCTTATCCACCGCTTTAAAAATACACGATAGACAATTCGCGTGGAATGTGAGTGCGAATTGGTTTGTTCTGACAGTTCCGTTACCAGATAATGATCGATCAGGTCGCTGACAAAAACTGGTTGTTGAGGTTGTCGGTTGCGATCCTCATTGATGCACGTTCTCAGTCCGTTTACGGCAGCCTGAGCCAGCTCTTCAGTCGGATATTCTTCAAGCGTGCCGATCACAAGGTTACGACGTACTCGGTTACCGGATTGATCAGTTTCACGCCAGAGATATTCCCGAACGGGTGGTCCAACCTTTCGTTTTACAGACCTCAAATGGCCATGTTGGTGCCGTATGTTCATTATGGTTTTCTTCCTGATTCTGTTGTTCGTTTCTTGAGGGCTCTTCTGTGAATGGCTGGAGATTACGCCCTCTCTGTCGCGTGAGTGAAAGTAGTCTGTTTCGACTTTCTCTGAATTACGATTCCAGTCGAGCGCCGGCGCGTTTTCTATCCGGGTAAGGCCAACCCAAGTCTATCGTGGCCTTTTGAACTGCTCCGCACAATGACTAACCCTCCGCGATACCCGGCCCTGCCATTGACACCGTCTCTTAATTGGAATAAGAAGCGCCTTGAATTATCCATCTAATCCAAGGAGTTCCTACCATGAAACGCATCAGTTTCTTGCTGTGCTTCTTTTGCTTGACTGCCGTCAGCGCCTTGGCACAAGACGCCGTCAAAGCAGACCCGAAGCACTACACGGTTGAATTCGAGAATGACCAAGTGCGGGTTTTGCGGATTAAGTACGGCCCGCACGAAAAGTCAGTCATGCACTCGCACCCGGCGGGTGTGGTCGTGATGGTGACCGACATGAACACTAAATTTACTCTCGCTGATGGAAAGACGGAGGTGAGAGAGGGTAAGGCCGGGCAGGTTCAACCAGCCGAAGAGGGGATACATCTTCCCGAGAACCTAAGCGATAAGCCTTTCGAAGCGATCTTGGTTGAGTTAAAGCCTAAGCCTATGGCAAGTACACAAGAGAAAAAGCCATAGATAGTTTAGAGCGTTCATCAATCGCATGCGACAGCATGCCTCAGAACGTCTGCCCGTCCGGTGATTTACTCCCGCCCGGTTTTACTCTGACCATGTTAAGTAGGTGCGAAAAAAGGGCCGCTCATCGGCGCGGCCCTTTAAAATCTAAACAACTAATCTAAATCTTCGACAGCCCGATGGAGTCCTCCTACTGCAAGGCATAGTGTACTTTAAGATAGCCAGAGATCTTCCAACACCATCCTATTGTACCTTTGTAACGTGCGGACGACGAGAAGGAATCGTGTAGCTTAGTGATTGCCACGACGTGATACCACCGAATGATTGGTATGAACTTTCGGTAGATCATAGCCCCAAGTATTGTAATTATTCGGCCAGTCCTCTCAACGACATAAAAATCGTTCAGCGATGTTTCCAAATCAACATCCAGCACAACACTCCCAAACGCCGATAGGGGATTGCCATATAGCCAGACGATCTCAGCAATAGCAGTCACGCCACCCGGATGCACACTAACTTTCCAATACCGACTTGTCTCAGGAAAACTTCCAAAGCGGTTTAACGTTGAATGGGGACGGCATCGCGGGGGTGCCAACCAACATAGAACCACTCAGTTCCGAATATCAGCAATAAGTAAGAACCAAAATATCTCGGGGCGTAGCCAACAGATTGATTATTCGCTATCAGTCAATTGACGACTTAACGCTTGGATCTCGTGTCAATCAAACTCAAAGGTCGAACGGTGACAGATGCAATGCAGCAGACTTTACTCTCCGATTATTTGTGTGACGCTATTGTGACGGGATTTCGGATAGAAGCGTGAGGAACAGACGGAGAACCGTATAGAAGTATATAAAAAATTCTGAAAACCTACCGTAGCTGCAACCGTTTGAAATTGTTTGAGTTAATATCCTTAGTTCGCCGCTGCATACAACGCCTCCTAAACATAACCAGCATTTTCGCGGCGTTTCAGTCATTTGAGCAGAATGCAATTGCCTCGGTGAACACCCAAAAGCGGCCATCCATGAACACCGCAAAACCGGCCATAGAGAAGTAGTCGCGCAGGGACGTTGACGGCGCCGGGAGGCAAGGTAGCCTCCGGCGTCATGAGCAACGCATTGAGCGACGATAAACGACAACAAATAATCGCCTTAGGTCGGCTCGGCTGGTCCTTACGACGCATCGAGCAAGCCACCGGTGTGCGCCGTGAGACGGCCAGCGCCTATCTAAAGGCCGCCGGCATCAGTGTGCGACGTCCAGGTAATCGATGACGAGGGGCAAAACCGGCCATAGAGGTGTTCACCGACTCTGACCCGGGAAAAGCGGTCAATCCTCCAGATAATAAGGCTGAAGTTTCAAAACCGGCCATAGAGGTGTTCACCGACTCTGGTGGCGCTAAAGCGGCTACTACGGCCGCCGCCAACACCAACAAAGCGCTGACCCTGAGCAGTTGCGAGCCCTATCGCGAGTTCATTCAGCAGTCATTAGCACGTGGCCGCAATGCCATGGCCATTTGGCAAGACCTGGTGACTGATTATGGCTTTGCGCACAGCTATCAAAGCGTTAGACGCTTCGTTAGCAAACTCTACCCGTCCGAGTTGCAGCCAGCAGCGCGGGCCGTGATCGTTACCGCACCCGGTGAGGAAGCACAGGTGGATTACGGTACTGGCCCCTGGGTCCGCGATTCAGAAAGCGGCAAGTATCGGCGTACCCGCCTGTTTGTGATGACCCTTGGTTACAGTCGCAAGTGCGTGCGCCTGTTGGTGTTTCGTTCCAGCGCTCGGGTCTGGGCCGAACTCCATGAAAAAGCGTGTCGCCGACTTGGTGGCAGTGTGCGCGTCGTGGTGCTCGACAATCTGAAAGAAGGCGTGCTGAAGCCGGATATTTACGATCCCACGCTCAACCCCCTCTATCGTGATGTGTTGGCCCATTATGGCGCAGTCGCCTTGCCGTGTCGCATCAAGGATCCGGATCGCAAAGGGAAAGTTGAAGCCGGTGTGGGCCATGCCAAGAAGACACCACTCAAAGGGCAACGCTTCGAGAGTCTGGAGGAGGCGCAGGATTACCTCGATCGCTGGGAAACGAACTGGGCCGACACGCGCATTCATGGCACTACCAAACGGCAAGTGGCGGCGATGTTTGCCGAAGAGCGACCACACTTGCTGCCACTCCCACTCGAACCCTTCCGCTTTTATGAATACGGGCAACGTGTAGTGAACCTTGACGGCTGTGTGGAAGTAGCAGCTGCTTACTACAGTGCCCCGCCGGGCTGGATCGGCCGCCGCGTGCCGGTGCAATGGGACGGACTATATGTGCGCTTGCTGCATCCCCAAACGAGCCAACTATTACGCGAACACCTGCGCCAGAAACGCGGTTGGCATCGCATTCAGGAAGAGGATCGCTCACCACGCACCCCACCTTCCAGCTTGCAGTTACTCACTCGCGCCAGCCACGCCGGCAGTAGCATCGGCAAGTTGTGTCAGGCGATTCATCAACGACAAGGCCAGGTGGGAGTGCGGCGCATCCTCGGGGTGCTGGCGTTAGCAAAGCGGTTTGGCCCAGCAGTGGTTGAAGAAGCTTGTGCGGCCGCACTCGAGCTGGGCGTGCATGAGTATCACTTTGTGCGTCGTTATCTCGAGCGGAAGCCCTCATTACCACTGACGCTACAGCAAGTCCATCCACTGATTCGTGAACTACAGCAGTATCGCGAGGTCATTCAGTTAAGACTAAAGGAGTCGGAACCCACATGAACCTGATCGAGTTGAACCAGGCTTTACGACAACTGCGGCTCGGTGGCATGGCCGCCGTGCTCGAGACGCGACTGCATCAAGCCCAGGCTGAAGCCATGGCGCCCATTGATCTGCTCTCCTGTCTGGTGACGGATGAACTTACCCGGCGTGGTGATCGCTTACTGGAACGGCGGCGCAAACAGGCCGGCTTTCGTGACCCCCTTAAGACACTCGACAACTTCGACTTCAACTTCAACAAGAAGATGAATCGCAGTCTGATCTTTGAACTCGCTACCGCCAACTTTATAGGACGCCGTGAAGATGCTCTGTTTCTAGGACCCGCTGGTTCAGGCAAGAGTCACATTGCGCAAGCCATCGGCCAGGCAGCCATTCAGCAAGGCTATCGCGTGCTTTATCGAGAGACGTATATACTGTTGGATGAACTGGCTGAAGCAACCATTGACGACACGCGCAAAGAGTTCATTGAATCAGTGGTCGCCTGGCCCCTTCTGATCATCGACGATCTCGGCATGCGTAAGTTGCCACTGACAGCGGCTGAGGATCTGTTGGAGATCATCATGCGTCGTTACGAGCGCGCCAGCACCCTGGTCACCTCCAATCGCCCAGTGGAGGAT
>DATEDU010000146.1:0-27387 GCA_035281525.1 Pyrinomonadaceae bacterium
GGTGGAGGGCCCGGCGGCGGTGGTGGCGGCGGCGACTACAACCGAATCTTCAGCGGCAAGGAAGTAAGCTCGAAGGCTCGCGTCCTGTCGAAACCGGAGCCGCAGTACACGGAAGAAGCTCGGAAGAACCAGATCACTGGAACAGTTGTGTTGCGAGCTGTGTTCACTTCAGGTGGGCAGGTAACCAACATTCGTGCGGTCAACGGGTTGCCATTCGGATTGACAGAGCGAGCAATCGCCGCTGCACGTCAAATTCGATTCCAACCGGCGACGAAGGACGGCCGGCCGGTCTCGATGTACATCCAATTGGAGTACAACTTTAACCTGTACTAATTAAATAGGGCCTATAGGTCATATATATGTCCTATAGGCCCTATTACTATCTTTAACGCAGCTTTCCAACGAACCGCGTTATTCTTTTGACGCCCTCTTGCAGCTGCTCCATTGACGTAGCATAAGAGATCCGAATATATCCCTCGCACCCAAAACCTGCACCGTCAGTCACTACAGTCTGCTCTTCTTCCAACAATCGCTGACCAAAATCGCCTGAAGTGCGGAGCTCACCACCAAAACAACCCCTCACATTCGGAAACGCATAAAAAGCTCCCTCCGGCTCATTACACGTAAACCCGCGTATCTCATTCAAAGCGTTCAGCAGCCACTCACGCCTCGCTGTGTACTCCTTCAGCATCGTAGCGACTGACCCCTGGGGCCCAGTCAAAGCTTCGGTAGCAGCCCATTGCGCGATGGAGGTCGGATTGCTGGTCGAGTGGCTCTGGACCTTGCACATCGCCTGCGTCCATTCTCGTGGTGCCAACGCATAACCTAATCGCCAGCCGGTCATCGCATAGGTCTTTGAGAACGAGCCTGCAATGCACAGACGGCTCTTAAGATCAGGGGAAAGGCTCGCAGCACTGAACACTTCGCCCGGCGCATAGACAAAACGCAGGTAGCACTCGTCAGAGATAACATATATCCCACGCTCCGTCAGCAATCCCATTATCTCTTTGAATACTTCGGGTGGGATTACTCTCCCGGAAGGATTGCACGGAGAGTTCAGAAGCATCAGTTTAGTTCGCGGCGTGATCGCGCTTTCGATTTGGCTGGTATTAAGAACGAATCCTGTTTCTTCTGTATCTATTAATATGGGAGTACCCCCGGCGAACACGACAATCTCCGGAAAAGTGACCCAGTAAGGTTTCGGTATCAGCACTTCATCGCCTGGATTAATTAAGGTGACGATCGCATTGAAAATTGCCTGCTTGCCACCCGACGTCGCCATCACCTGCGATCGTTCGTAATCCGCCCCAAACTCTCTGGCGTAGAAATCTATGATCGCCTGTTGCAACTGGCGCGTGCCTGCAGTTGGCGTGTATTTAGTATGGCCTGCGCGCATCGCTTCGGCGGCAGCCTGTTTGATATTTTCCGGGGTATCAAAGTCGGGTTCGCCCGCGCCGAAATCCACGACGTTCACGCCGGCTGCGCGCATCGCGTCAGCCGCTTGCATCGCGGCAAGAGTGGACGAAGGCTGCATTTTCCTCACGTTATCTGAGAGAGGAAATGAATAAACGGCTGTTTTTGTCATCATTTGTTTTTGAAGGTGTGCCGCGTAGCGGCTACATGAATTTAGCCCGGCGTTTCAACGCCGGGTCGCTTGATTCCATAACCCTCCGTCGCGTAGCGACGGTTGAATTCGGGCGTCGCTACGCGACGTGGCGGTTTTCTCTGACTATACCCGGCGTTGAAACGCCGGGCTAAACTCAAGTCGCCGCTACGCGGCGATAACATTATGGTCTTTTTAATTTGTCTTTCATGCGGGCTTCGACCAATGGCGGCACTAGACCGCCAAGCTCGCCACCAAGCTGAAAGACTTCCTTCACCAGCTTCGAGCTGACATACGAATAAATCTCGGCCGGCATCATGAACACTGTTTCAATTGATGGCTCGAGACGACGGTTCATCAACGCCATCTGTAATTCGTATTCGTAATCAGAAATAGCTCGGATACCGCGAACGATGGCATCTGCTTGTTGAGCCACCGCGTAGTGGACGAGGAGACCCTCGAAATTGTCTATCCAAACGCGGCAGTTCCCCTGGTCGATTCCTGCCAAAGTCTCATGCAGAATTTCGCGCCGTTCTTCGGTCGAAAAGAAGGGCTGTTTTTCTGGATTGACGAGAATGGCAACAATGATCTCGTCGAAAAGTTTGCAGCCCCGCTCGATGATATCCAAATGGCCGTTCGTTACAGGGTCAAAGGAGCCGGGGTAGATGGCGCGCCGCATGTGGTTGAATGGTAAATGGAAAATTAAAAATGGTAAATGGTCCGGGAATGTATCACGAGTCTGGAGTCGGGAGTCGGGAGTCAGGAGTCAGAAGTCAGAAGTCAGAAGCGCCTTGTTAAGAACCATCGACAACTCTTCTGACTTCAGACTTCTGACTCCAGACTCCAGACTCATGACTCCTGACTCTGATTGTGGGTTGACACTTCCACAAACCTGATGTTTCAATAACGACTGGATCAAACGTGGTGAGTTAAGGCGACTTGCGGCCACGAAAAATAATCCGCTAAACAGCTCGGTAAGTCTTTCCCGCAAGATCAACCGCATACGGTTCAGGAAAGCCCCGCGTTGCTTAGCGCGGGGCGTTTTCTTTGGTAAATGGTGAATGGTAAATAGTAAATGTTAAATAGATAGCTTCGGCACCCAACTCCAGTTACGAATTACCATTTACCAACCATTTACCATTTACGATTATTACCATTTACCCGGTATGACCTTTCTCGACACATTAAAGGAACGCATCATCGTATTCGACGGCGCCATGGGCACCAACTTGCAGGTGCAAAACCTGACGCTCGACGACTTTGGTGGACCACGTTTCGAAGGCTGTAACGAGAACCTTCTCGTTACCAGACCTGACGCAGTCGAGCACGTGCACACAGGTTTTCTGGACGTAGGCTGCGATGTAATCGAGACCAATTCCTTTAATGGAACTCCCGTCGATTTTGCGGAATACGGAATTGGCGATCAGGCTTATGAAATGAACGCCAAGGCTGCGCGCCTGGCGAAACGAATTGCCTCAGACTACTCAACCAAAAACCAACCCCGCTGGGTGGCCGGATCAATGGGGCCCGGACGCAAGCTCCCAACTCTTGGCCACATCACGTTTGCCGAGCTCAAAGCAGCTTATGCCGAACAGGTGCGAGGACTGCTCGACGGTGGCGTGGATTTACTCATTGTCGAAACATGTCAGGACTTGTTGCAGACGAAGGCGGCTCTCTCAGCCATATTTGAGCACTTTCAAAATACTCGGCAACGCGTTCCCGTGATTGCGCAAGTGACCATTGAAGTATTCGGGACGATGCTCAATGGTACAGAAATCGGAGCTGCGTTGACCGCTCTGGCACCATTTCCCATCGACGTGATCGGCATGAACTGCGGCACCGGTCCCCGGCATATGACGGAGAGCATCCGCTATCTTTGCGAGAACGCTCCGCTTCCTGTTTCAGTCTTGCCGAACGCAGGCCTGCCGTCCGTTGTAGACGGAAAGATGCACTACGACGAGACGCCGGAAACTTTTACGGCTCAGCTCGTGCACTTCGCCCGCGACTTTGGCGTCAACATCGTGGGCGGCTGCTGCGGTACCACGCCGGCTCACCTGAAACTCGTGGTCGAGGCAATGCAGCAGATCACGCCCAAGCCACGCAGCGCCAGTCTCGTTGCTGCAGCGTCCTCGATCTACATTCAACAGCCCTACGTACAGGACACATCGTTCTTGATCGTCGGCGAACGAGTGAACGCCAGCGGTTCAAAGAAGATGCGCGACCTGCTCAACGCCGAAGACTGGGACGGTCTGGTCTCGCTGGCAAAAGAGCAGGAGCGCGAAGGCGCGCACGTTCTCGACGTCAATGTCGACTTCGTGGGGCGGGACGGCGAACGCGATATGCACGAGTTAGCATCGCGTTTAGTTACGAACATCAAAGTTCCGCTGATGTTTGACTCCACTGAGTGGCAGAAGATGGAAGCAGGTCTGCAAAATGCCGGCGGTAAGTGCATTCTTAACTCCACAAACTACGAAGACGGCGTGCCTCGCTTTGTCAAAGTCATCGAGCTCGCGAAGCAGTATGGCGCGAGCGTTGTTATCGGAACGATTGACGAAGATGGCATGGCGAGAACTGCCGAAGGGAAGTTCAAGATTGCAAAGCGAGCTTATGAGCAAGCTGCAGAGCTGAATTACCTGCCGTCAGACATCTTTTTCGATCCGCTTGCGTTACCGATCTCGACCGGGATTGAGGAGGATCGGCGAAACGCGCTCGAGACCATCAACGCCATTCGGCAAATCAAAAAGGAGCTTCCCGGCGCCTTCACGATTCTTGGCGTCTCTAACATTTCTTTTGGACTGAACCCTGCTGCTCGAGTCGTACTTAATTCTGTTTTCCTTCACGACGCTGTTGAAGCTGGGTTGGACGCTGCGATCGTGAATGCCAGCAAGATCGAGCCTCTGAACCGCATTGGCGAGAAGGAGCTGAAAGTCGCTCGTGAATTGATTTATGACCAGAGGCAGTTCGACGGTGACGTTTGCACGTACGATCCGCTGGTCGAGTTTACGAAGCTCTTTGAAGGCGTTAAGACCAAGGGCAGCAAGAAAGCTTCAAAAGGCGAGACGGTTGAAGAGCGTCTGAAGAACCACATCATCGACGGCGAGAAGATAGGTCTGGAAGACGAGTTGAAGAGCGCCTTAGAAAAATATTCTGCCCTCGACATCATCAACAATATCCTGCTCGACGGCATGAAAGTAGTCGGCGATCTCTTTGGCAGCGGTCAAATGCAGTTGCCGTTCGTGCTGCAGTCGGCTGAAGCGATGAAGGCGGCGGTGCGCTTTCTCGAACCATTCATGGAGAAAAAGGGAGGAGCTACCGCTAAAGGCACAATGGTTTTGGCTACGGTGAAAGGCGACGTGCACGACATCGGCAAGAACCTCGTCGATATCATTCTAACCAACAACGGCTACAAGGTCGTCAACCTTGGTATCAAGCAGCCTATCGACAACATCCTTCAGTCGTACCAGGAGCATGGTGCCGATGCAATTGGCATGAGTGGATTGCTGGTTAAGTCCACGCTCATCATGAAAGAGAATCTCGAGCTGATGAACGAGCGCGGTATCACGGTGCCCGTCGTCTTGGGAGGTGCAGCGTTGACGCGCCGCTATGTTGAAGACGATTTGAAGTCTCTCTACAAGGGCGAATTGTTTTATGCGCGCGACGCTTTTGCTGGTCTCCACACGATGGACAAACTAGTAAGCGGCAATGGACAACCTGCGGAGACGCGGAGACACGGAGACACGGAGACGCGCGGACGTGGAGAAGCCGCGATTTCGGAACGACCGGCAGCGAGCGGGTCAAGCGACGCAGAAGAAGATCTAACGGGCCAGGAAGCCAAACTTGGCATTCGCAAGCCCGCCAGACCGCGAGGCGCGACGAAGATCGTGGGCGACACAACTCATACGACGCGATCGGCCGTCAGAACGAACGTTTCAATTCCTCGACCACCGTTTTACGGCTCACGCGTCGTGGAACAGATCTCTCTCGATGAAGTTTTCGAGTTTGTGAACGAGACCGCGCTCTTCAAAGGTCAGTGGCAATTCAAGCAGGGTAACAGGCCGGCGGATGAATACCAGGCGTTCGTGCGTGAAACGGTAAGGCCCGTTTATAACGAACTGAAAGAGCGCAGCAAGCGAGAGAATCTATTGGTTCCGCGAGTCGTCTATGGATATTTCCCGGCCCAGTCGTCAGGAAATGATCTAATCGTTTACCAGGAAGACGAGAAAACTGAGCGAGCACGCTTTACTTTTCCGCGCCAGCCATCGGGCAAGCACTTGTGCCTGGCAGACTTCTTTGCATCAACGGAATCGGGGCGGATGGACGTTGCTGCCTTTCACCTGGTGACCGTAGGTAGAAGGGCCAGCCAATATTCCCAGGAGCTATTCAAGTCTGACAACTATAAAGACTATCTCTACTTTCACGGTCTCAGTGTGGAAAGTGCGGAAGCGCTTGCGGAGCTTTGGCATAAGCGCATTCGCGAAGAGCTTGGGATTGCCGGCGACGATGCACCAGAAATAGGTCGGTTGTTTCACCAGTCTTACCAGGGATCACGATTCAGTTTTGGCTACCCTGCGTGTCCAAACCTTGAAGATCAGGCGAAGCTGTTTGAGCTGATCGATCCCGCGCGCATTGATGTTGAACTGACCGAAGAATTTCAACTCGACCCGGAGCAGTCGACTTCCGCAATCATTGTCCATCATCCGGAAGCGAAATACTTCTCAATCGAATAATTTCGTCCAAAGTCCAATGTCCAAAGTCCAAAGTCCGGTACCGAAAGTTAGTTCAGGCGGTCACGCGGATGGAAGCAAAACAGACGTTGGACTTTGGACTTTGGACATTGGACAGACGATCCAACCATCCGCTGACGAGCTAGCTGTTTTGTCCACATTTGAACGTTTAGCGCTTCGTTTGGTTCGAAAGATGAACCAGGGAACCTGGAAGCGTTTCTGGACATGGTGCCAGAGAATCTTCGGGGCCGGCTGGATTCATATTTCGACTTACAACCTGATGCGAGTCTACGGGCTGGAACATGTCCACGCGGCAGATCGCAATCGTCCGATCCTGCTGGTTGCCAATCATCGCTCGTTCTTTGACATGTACTGCGTCTCGACGGTGCTCTTTCGAAATACACGCTGGCGCAAGCAGCTCTTTTTTCCCGTGCGTGGAAGGTTCTTCTATCAATCGCCGTTGGGACTCTTTGTGAATTTGGTGATGGGGTGGTGGTCGATGTATCCGCCGTTCTTTGCTTCCGGTGAAAAGCCGATTCGCGAAAAACGGGCGTTCGACAAATACTCGTTTCGAGTGCTCACGGAGATTTGCAGGAATGGTGCGGGAAATGTGATTGGGTTTCACCCCGAGGGCACGCGCAACAAGGGACTCGATCCGTATACGTTCTTGTCGCCGCAGCCCGGCGTCGGAAAACTGATTAAAGATGCTCAGCCGCAAGTGATTCCAGTGTTCATTGCGGGGCTGGGAAACGATCTGCCTCGTCAAGTGGTGGGTAATTGGACCGGCGGCCCTAAGATCCGGATTCACTTCGGTGAGCAGATCGATTTTTCACAGTACGTGCAGAAGAAGGATCACATGCGTACTTACAAAAAGATATCTGATGTCTGCATGACCCATATAGCTCAGTTAGGTGAGGCCGATCGAGAGATGTACGGAGGTAGATAGGGTAGTGAACGCATATACCCGCTCGCAGCACAGTGAGGTCAGTACCACCCGCGGTAGCGGGTGGGTCGGCGTTCGTTTGGCACTTGAATGGATGCTCAGAGCAACCCACCCGCTACCGCGGGTGGTACTGACTTCATTGACACGTAGATAACTAATGACACTACCGTTAGTCATCATCAATCCTGAATCAGCCAGTGGCACGACCACGACCGCATGGCCGGGCATTGCCAGCGATTTGCGCACTCATTTCGGTCCATTCAAATCAGTATTCACCGAAGCAACGGGTCATGGAATCGAGCTTGCGGCTGAAGCCGCGCGGCAAGGCGTGAAGTTGATTATCGCCTGCGGCGGAGACGGCACAGTCTCTGAAGTGGCGAACGGAATACTTGCGTCAGGTCAGGATGCGGAACTTGGAATTATTCCAAGCGGCACTGGCGGCGATTTCCGCAGAACATTGGAAATGCCAACGAGAACTCGAGACGCAGCTCACGCGCTGCGAAACGGACGAACACGCCGGATCGATGTCGGCAGAGTTACGTTCACCACGAACACTGGAGAGCAGGACAGTCGTTACTTTGTTGGTGTTGCTTCATTTGGGATGAGTGCGGAGGTGATTAAGCGTGTGAAGGCCGGCAGCACTGACTGGTTACCAGTTAAAGGTCCGAGTTGGCTCTCCGGACGACTGTCATTCGGAGCTTCGATGATTCAAACCGCAATGCAGGCAAATGCGTCACGTGTCGTCATTCAGCTCGACGATGAACCCGAGCGACGCCTAACCGTCGCCAATCTGTGCATAGCTAACGCGCGCTACTTTGGCGGCGGAATGAAGATCGCTCCAGAAGCAAAGTTAACGGATGGAAAATTCGATGTTGTAAGCATCGGCGACCTGGGTGCGTTGCGAATTGTTACTAACGCTCCTCGATTATATCTCGGCTCACATTTGCGCATGCAAGACGTGGGACACAAGCTGGCAAAGAAAGTCCTCGTACGGCCCGACACTAAGACGGATGAAATCCTTTTGGAGGTGGACGGTGAGCTTCCTGGACGGCTCCCAGCAACCTTTCAGATCGTTCCTCAGGCTTTGCGCGTGCGCTGTCCAGCGTGAGATCCAGCTTGGAAACAAAAGAGTGCTAAACTTAGCCCGCCCTTCCGCCGCGGAAACAGCGTACGAGTCGTATGAGACGAAAGCTCTCCCTCCCACCGAACGAAATCTCGCAGTTGCTTGACGAGTGGAGTCATGGAAACCAATCGGCTCTCGATAAACTCTACCCGCTGGTCTACGATGAACTGCGACGCATGGCCCACCGTTACATGAGCCGCGAGCGCAAGGGCCACACGTTACAGACCACCGCTCTAATCAACGAAGCCTACCTTCGGCTGGTGGAACAAAAACACGTTCACTGGGCCAATCGTGCACACTTCTTTGGCATCTCGGCACAAATCATGAGGCGCATACTGATTGATCACGCGCGCCGCTACGAGTACTCCAAGCGTGGCGGCGGAACTCAAAGGGTTTCGCTCGATGAAGTCGCGATCGTCGCAAAGAATAAGGGAAAGGAATTACTTGCGCTGGACGAGGCATTGACTCGTCTTGGTGAAATGGATGAACGTCGCGGCCAAGTGGTTGAGTTACGCTTTTTCGGCGGGCTTAGCAATGACGAGATTGCAGCCTTCTTAAAGATTTCAGCAAATACGGTTACTCGCGACTGGAACCTGGCGCGCGCCTGGCTGTACCAGGAACTTAGTCTTGTCGACGGATAATGCAGTCCGAAAAGTGGCAACAAGTTAGTCAGATCTTCGAACGTGCGTTAGCGCTCGAAGCCGACGAACGTGCCGCCTACTTAGAAAACCAGGACGAATCACTGCGCCGAGAAGTCGAGCTGCTCATTCAGTCTCACCAGAAAGCGTCGGCAGAGAATTTCATGTCTGGTCATGCCGTAGAGAACGTTGCCTCGCTGCTGAATGCTAACGAACAAGAGGCGGATGACGGACAAGAACAGTTGGCTGAAGGTCAGGAGCTAGGTCACTATCGAGTCATCAAGAGAATCGGTGCCGGTGGCATGGGCGAAGTATACTTAGCCAAAGACTCACGACTCGATCGCACCGTCGCCTTGAAGATCCTGCCGGCTGATATCGCTTCGGATCAGCGCCGGATGGTGCGCTTCAAGCAAGAGGCAAGGCTCGTCTCTAGCCTTAATCAACCAAACATCCTGACAATCTTTGAGTTCGGCGAAGTTGACTCACTTCAGTTTATCGCCACGGAGTTTGTTGACGGAGTAACCCTTCGCCAATACTTGCGCAAAAGCCAATTAAGTCTGCAGGAAGTCATCGACATTGCGATCCAGGTAACTGCGGCTCTTGATGCCGCGCATGAAGCAAAGATAGTGCATCGTGACATTAAACCTGAAAACATCATGATTCGCGGGCGCGACGGAGTGGTGAAAGTACTGGACTTTGGTCTGGCAAAACTCACTGAAAAGAAAACAGCGTCCGGGCTAGCAACTGATACCGAAGCGCCCACCGAAGTCTTGCTCAAAACAATGCCCGGTGTGCTGATGGGAACCGTTAACTACATGTCACCGGAACAGGCGCGAGGCCTTCCCGTCGATGCACGTACTGACATTTGGAGCATGGGCGCAGTGCTTTACGAGATGGCTGCCGGGTATGCTCCTTTTAGTGGTCAGACCAGTAGCCACATTATTGTGGATATTCTCGAGAAGGAACCTCCCACCCCGCTCGGTCTACCCGCTGAACTCGATCGAATTATACGGAAAACGTTAGCGAAGAAGCCTGAAGACCGTTATCAAACAACCAGGGATCTACTGATCGATTTAAAAAATTTGCGTAAACGGCTCGAGCTCGATGCGGAACTGGTCCGCACGGGTCCACCCTCACCGTCCGAAACTCCCGCCGCCGTTATGCAAACACGATCGCCTGGAAGCAGAGTGCTTGTGCCGATGTTGATAAGTGCTGCTGTTGTTGGCCTCCTCGTACTTGGTTTTACCGTCTGGAGTTCTTCACGACCTAACATCCTGCCTCCTGCTCCTGCCGCTGCTCCTGACATTCAGCGGCAATTGAATTACTGGATGACAGTTCAGAAGTACCGCGACGGTAACCCGTATGAAGATCCTTTTCGGATGACAGGCGAGATGCTCTTTGAGAAAGACTATAGAGTTCAATTGAATGTCAGTAGTCCTCAAGCCGGCTATCTATACATCCTGAATGAAGGACCGTCCGCCGGCCAGAGCTTATCAATACTGTTTCCTTCACCCACAGCTAACTCAGGCTCACCGAGGTTAGTCGAGAATCAGCAAGTCAAGATTCCTGAAGACGGTGGGTTTCAATTTGATGCGCAACAAGGAACGGAAAAAGTTTGGCTGGTTTTCTCACCGACGGCTGTGTCAGAACTCGAAGCAGTCAAGGGCTTCGCAAATAAACGAGATAAAGGAGAGATCACAGATCCGGATTTAAACAAGGCCGCCAAAGCGTTTATCGAGACGAATTCCGCGCCGAAACCAGGCGTCGAGAAGAACGACGATCGAAAAGAAACCAGTGTTCGGTCGAGCGGAAATGTGATCGTCCACCTCATCAAATTGGAGCACCACTGACCCTGTGGTGTCTGTTGCCCAGCTCGGAAAATTGAACCGCCAAGACGCCAAGGACGCCAAGCTGCGTTAAGAACGACATAAGTTCTTTTGCATTCTTGGCGTGTTTGGCGTCTTGGCGGTTCATTTACTCGTTCCGGTTAGCCACACAGAATTACCACGTCACTGAGCATGTATTAGCCATTGACCTTGGCACCTTGCGGGACTATGATGCCCCGCAAATAGCGCATTCACTAACTCGTCAGCCCAGACTGACTCACTAAGGTTAAGCATTTAACAAGCGGTTCATGCCGGAAGTTGACCCTTGCCGTGGTGTTTTTTCGAGCCAATTCTCGCGTTAAGCAATAGAGATTTGGCGAAACCCCAGACGCAATTCGCCCAGATACGGAATTGTGTTAACCATGAACAACACTCCAAAGGAGGAATTCGCGATGCCTGAAGAACCTGAAGCTGAAAGTGCATATGAAGATGCTGCGGAACCAAGTGTAGACGGCTGGAGGATTATTGCCGAAAGTACCGGCGGGGAAGATCTGCACGATTGCATTATCCTAGAAGTGGCGCCGACGCATTACAAGTTTTTGGATCGCCATTTTAAGTCGCTGGCTGAAAGCACAATTTTCCCTCCGATCTTTGAGGACGTTGAGCTCAACAATCAAAAGTTCACAGTCAGCGTAAGAACGAACCTTGCCGATGATCCGAAGTTTGCGTTCGGAAGTTGGTCCAGCCCTACGCAGGGAGCCAGCGGAGGAGGAGACTGGACGGCCCAGTCAGGAATTGGCCCGATAGCTGCCAAAGCTGCTTCGGCTGATGCATCCTGAAAGAAGGAGCTACCTAACAAGAGCCCCCAGCACGGATAAGGGTGAGACAGGAGATCGTCAATGTGAGATCTTCGGCTTCACCCTTCCCGTGCAAAACGGCAAAGGCTTATAAAGTGAAGTTAACCCGGCTTACATCGACACTCCTAATCTGCGGTCTACTGCTGCTTTGCCAGAGTACCGCTAGTTTAGTACGCGCTTTAGAAGCTCCACTTAACCCACTAACAACAGTTCAGGAACAGGCAACTGAGCTTCCGGCGCTTACACCAGGCGAGCGCGAACTGAAAGGCGGTGAAACGCATTCCTTTCGAATCAGTTTGCCATCGGGACAGTTTTTTCATGCTCTTGTAGAACAAAAGAACATTGATGTGATTGTGAGGTTGTTTGGACCTGACGGGGAAAAACTTTCCGTGACCAACGGCCCCAACCCATGGGACGCCGAGCCAGTCCTGATCGTAGCCGCCAAGACGGGTGACTACAGAGTCGAGATAAGTTCAGAAGACAGCAAAGCTAAACCGGGTCGCTACAAGATACAGATCATCGCTGACCGAGTGGCTACACCGGCAGATAAGGGTCACGTTGCCGCTCAAAGGCTGTTTGAAGAAGCCGAGGACGTGCGTCAACAGCCACAGGCCACAGGAAAGCGCCAAGCCATTGAAAAACATCAACAAGCGTTGCCGCTTTTTGAGGCTGCAGGGGACACCTATAGACAAGCATTAACCGCTCGCCAAATCGGATTCGCGTATTTTCAGTTAAACGAATTCCGCACTGGATTGGGCTTCATTAACCAGGCCCTCTCGCTGGCCCAGAGCATCGGCGAGCGGCGACTTGAGGCAAGCTTACGCACATTCCTTGGTGGAGCTTATGACGTCTTTGGCGATCCAAGACAAGCGTTGGATCATTATTTTCTTGCGCTCTCGTTGGCGAGAGAGACGGGTATTCAATCGACCGAAGGCTCTGCGCTGAACAACATCGGCAAGATCTACAACGATATGGCTGACCGGCAAAGGGCATTGGATTATTACCAACAAGCCTTGCCCATCTTTAGAACACTTGGTTCACGATTGGAGGGAATCACACTCAATAACATCGGAGTGACCTATTCTATGCTGGGCGAGCCGCAAAAAGGGCTCGGCTATCTACAACAAGCACTTCCCCTCCTTCAAAAGCTTGGGGATAAGAACGCTGTTTCTTACACACTAAGTAACATCGGTGGTGTGTATAGCCGTTCCGGCGACTATCTAAAGGCACTGGACTATTACAATGAAGCGCAGGCAATTCAGAAGGAAACAGGAAATCGCGGTCAGCAAGCCGAAACCCTGGACTTGGTAGGAGAAGCCTACCTGGCGCAGGGCCAACCCGATAAAGCTCTCGAATATCACCAGCAGGCCGTTGAAATCTTGCACGCAACCGGGAACTTACGCAGAAAAGCGATTTCGCTAAACAACCTGGGCCGTGTCTACAACGCGCTGGGCCAGCCAGAAAAGGCGCTTGATCAATTCACCCAGGCCCTCACAATCTCTCGAGGTATTGAAGATCTGAACACCGTCGCGATTGCGCTTGAAGGCACGGCCCGAGCCGAGACCCATCGCGGCAATCTTGATCATGCTCGAAAAAGTCTTGAGGAGTCGTTATCGCTGATTGAAACCGTGCGAACTCGTTCAACTAGCCCGCAACTTCGCGCGGCATATCTGGCGACGATGAAGAGGGCGTATGAGTTTTACGTTGATCTGCTCATGCAACAGCACGCCAAGGATCCCTCCCGAGGCCACGATGCCGAAGCATTGCGGGCCAGCGAGCGAAGTCGCGCCCGCAGCCTGACAGAAATGTTGAATGAAGCCCACCTTGACATCCGTCAGGGAGTAGATGCTGCGCTGATTGAGAAAGAACGTAGTCTCGCGCAGCTTCTTAACGCCAAAGCACAACGGCATATACAGCTTCTTGCTCAGAAGGGCAGCAAGGACGAGATCGCAATCGTCAAACGAGAAATCAGCGCCTTGGAGGATGATTATCAACAGGTACTGGCTGCTATTCGCAAGAACAGTCCTCAGTATGCAGCACTTACTCAGCCTGAGCCGCTGGGGTTGAAGGAAATTCAATCGCTTTTAGATCCAAACACTTTGTTGCTGGAATACTCGCTTGGCGACGAGCGTAGCTATGTGTGGGCAGTAGGATCGAACTCACTAAAATCTTACGAGCTGCCTAAGCGCGAGCTGATTGAAAAAACTGCTCGGCAGGTTCACAAGTTGCTGACAGCGCGAAGTGAATCAAAAGCCGGGGAAACTGCCGGAGAGAAACAAGACCGTTTACGCAGTGCGGATTTGCAACTCGGCGTGGCCGCGCAGGAATTAAGCAAAATACTGCTTGAGCCAATCGCAGCCGACTTGGGTTCAAAGCGCCTCGTCGTGATAGCAGATGGTGCGTTGCAGTATGTGCCGTTCGCGGCGTTGCCAGTAGTCAATGGTCAGTTGTCAGCGAACAAATACAGGCCACTCATTCTCGATCACGAGATCATTACTCTTCCATCTGCCTCCGCTCTCGCCGTGCAACGAACAAACCTGGCCGATCGAAAGCTCGCACCCAAAGAAGTTGCGGTGCTTGCGGACCCGGTGTTTTCGTTAGCCGACGACCGTCTTCACTCAGATACCAGAGGTACTTCCAAACAAGATGCACAGACCGATGCGGCAGAGGACACGCGAATCCTGGAGCATATCGCCGATGCTTCAACTGGCAAATTAACGATTCGGCGGCTGCGGTTTACCCGTCAAGAAGCGGATCAGATTCTTGCCGTAGCACCGCGGAAGACGAATCTGAAAGCGTTGGACTTCAAAGCCAGCCGCACAACTGCGAAATCGTCTGATTTAAGTCAATACCGCTATGTTCACTTTGCGACGCATGGATATTTGGATAGCGAGCGGGCGGACCTGTCGGCGGTTGTTCTTTCGATGGTAGATGAACAGGGAAAGCCACAGGATGGGTTTTTGCGAGCGCATGAGATCTACAACTTGAACCTTCCAGCGGAGTTGGTCGTGCTCAGTGCCTGCCAGACGGGATTGGGTAAAGAGATCAAAGGCGAAGGATTGGTTGGTTTAACGCGCGGGTTCATGTATGCAGGCGCGCGTCGTGTGGTTGTGAGCCTCTGGAATGTGAACGACAAGGCTACCGCAGAGTTGATGCAGCGGTTCTACCGGGGAATGCTCAAAGAAAAACTGAGTCCTGCTGCTTCATTGCGTCGCGCGCAGGCTGAGATGTCGCGCCATCCGCAATGGCAGTCGCCTTATTATTGGGCGGCCTTTGTGCTTCAGGGCGAGTGGCGGTAGGAGGGCTGCGGAATGCGGAATGCGGAATGCGGGACCGG
This sequence comes from Pyrinomonadaceae bacterium, assembly GCA_035281525.1. Classification (GTDB taxonomy): domain Bacteria; phylum Acidobacteriota; class Blastocatellia; order Pyrinomonadales; family Pyrinomonadaceae; genus PSRF01. Next base: position 15,052 of record DATEDU010000146.1, read on the forward strand.
GAGACGGGGAGAAACGGGGACGCGGAGATGAGGAATGTCGAATTCGATTAGGGCCGGTCGGAATAACGGAAATGACAAATGGCAAATGGAAAATAACAAATGACAACTGTCAAAGTAGAGGGGTAGAAAGGTCTGTTTATGAGCAAGAAGTGGATTATTAATATTTTCTCGTTCTGTCTCCTCACCCCTTGTGCGGCCGCCTACGCGCAAAATCCGGATGAAGCAACTCGCAAGCTCTGGGACACGGCGTTCATCAATTCCGGCCGAGCCCACGCCACAAAACGCAAAAAATCGCGCAGTTATCGAATTACGACTCCCAAGGTGCCGGTAACAGGTGTCTCAGAAGACACCGTTGTCGGAGTTACGATCTGGCGTCTGCGACGCTCGACGCCTGCGGATATAGGCGAGCGCTTGATCGTTCACGAGGATTCGGACGACGTGGAGTGGCTGCCCGAGCGCATCTCGGCAACCACAAGGCTGGCAGAAGGTGATCGACTGCGCATCAGCGTCGAAGCAGCGCGGAGCGGTTACTTGTACGTCATCGATCGAGAGCAGTATGCGGATGGCAGCCTAGGCGAGCCTTATCTGATCTTTCCAACCACACGAACGCTAAACGGCGATAATAGCGTCAAGCGCGGCAAACTCGTTGAGATCCCTGCGCAGGATGACGGCCCTCCTTATTTTAGAATGCGACGCAGCCGGCCAGATCATGTCGCCGAGGTCTTAAGCATCTTTGTAACGCCCGCTCCGATAGAAGACGTCACTATCACTGACAAGGCGCAGAAAATATCAGAGGCACAGGTAGCCGCTTGGGAACAAAAATGGAGCGCTCAGGTAGGCTCGATCGAACTTGAAGGTGGAGCAGGGAAGGCTTGGACCAAGGAAGAAAGAGAGGCAGCTCACCGGTCAGACTCTGTCAAAACAGGGTCCCCAGTGGTGCTGAACGCGCATGCGCCTGCTCCGCAAGTTGTGTACTACCGGCCCAATGCCAAGGTGAGCGAGCCGATGTTATTGAAAGTTCTGCTGCGCTACCGGCGAAATCGTTAGCAAACAGCTGACAGCAAACAGCGAACAGCAAATAGCAAACAGCGAACAGCAAACAGCTGTTAGCTATCGCACAGGCTTCTCAAACATCGAGTCCTCAAGCGGGACATTGTGCTTGATCTCCTTGATCTTGATCCCCAACGTCAACCCGGGGAAGCTTTGGGTGAAGCTAAACGGCAACTTAACACCGTCAACCTCTCTCCAGTCGTCCAAATAGACCTCAACGGGTATCAATTGTTGATTCACTATCCTCACCGCATTAACACGAACAGGCAAATAGGTCGTAGCGTCCAAATAAAGCTTCTCTGCCGCGCTGGCTGCGGGCTCCAGTTCGATCAAGTAAACCTCGCGATATCCAATCTTGCTGGTCCCGAGTAGTTTGATCTTTGGGTAAGTGGACTTGAGAGTTAGCGGGTTATAGAAGTCCGTGTCTCGCTGTAACGCAATTAATTCCGGCCCCTTCAACAATCGTGTGCCCTTGCCGGTCTGGCCCCATCCAAGCTTTCCATTAAAGCCCAACTTAACAAAGCCAAACAGTTGCGTCTGCATGATTGTCAGACTCTTATTGGGAGTCTTAGTGTAAATCTCGAGAGTGCCTCCTCGACTGACGCCTACAACATCCACCGTGCCTTTGATGACACGACTGGAGAGCGACGTCAGAGCCGTCGCGCCACCGGAGGCTTGGACATATCGATTGAGAACGTCGTCGAGCGAAGGCATCGACGCTGGTCTCTCTATCGTTTGTCCGTCTCTCATCGCAGACCCCGGCAATGACCCACCGGAAATCATTCCTGACTTCGTAGCAGCGGGATCATCCAGCACTGTCATAGCTGAGGCGGCAACGTTCTCTGATCCACGTCGAGTGACACCGCTGTCAGCCGTGCTCATCGAATCGAGTAACGATTGCGCACTGGCACGCACTGCTGGTTCTGCATTTTGTCGAACGAGTCGTTCCAAAATTTCGCGAGCAGCCTGACCCTGCTGCTGGTGCAAATAGATCTGCGCCAACAGCAAAGTGTAGCCGTGCTTCGATGGCTCGAGGCGTTGTGCTTGCTTTATGAAGCCGACCGCTTCATCGAGCTGTTCATTCCTCACCAGATTTACCAACGCCAAAAGATAGTAAGCATCGGCGTAATCCGGAGCGAGCTTAATCGCCTTGCGCAGCTCCTCGCGCATGATGCGAGCAGTCTCTGGTGAGTACTCCGCGATATTACCGTCCGCTGTCATACCTTCACGGCTCAAAACATACGCGTAGAGGTAGTGAGTCAGATGACTTTGCGATGATCCTGCCGAGCGTTCGAGATATTTTCTGGCTTCGGCGTAACGCTTTTGCCGCACGGCAAGCATTCCCAACGAAGCATAAGTTGGAGTAAAGCCGGGATCCAGAGAAATGGCTTTCTTAAAGTACGCCTCGGCTTCGGCTTCTCGTTGCGTGTGCAACAGCAAATCTCCCAAATAGAAGGTAGCCTCGCCATCGGAAAGAGATGTGCGCTGCATCGCCATGTAAGCTTGCGGGCCAGCGCCAACACTCACGCGTTGTGTGGGCAACGTGCCTCTTCCGATATAGCCTTTGAGTTCTTTCTCCAAATTTTCTACCGTCAAGCCAAACGTGGCCTCCAACGCCTTGCCGGTTTCATCGCCAGACGAAACGCGATCGAGAAAACTTTTGAACTGTGATTGATGCCGGCCACCTTCGCCGAGCATGAGATAGTGGACCAAGGCCCACGATTGAGCGTAAAAAATCCCGTTCTTGTCTTGTTCGTTGTAGTGCGCGGAGTTTGTATCGATCGAAAAGAGACTGGCTAGCGGAATTGTCTCAGCTCGATTGAGAAGATGTGCGTAGTAGGGAATGGGCACGCCGAGAACTGCCTCGTTGTTTGAATGAGCAAAAGAGCCATAGAACTCGGCGAGTCCTTCGTTCAGCCAAAGAGGCACATTTGGGACGCTGCTCCTCAAATGCAAATGGACATATTCATGAAACGCCGTGCTCAGAGTGCTACGGCCGCTGCCTTCCAACGAGAAAGCAATGTAGTTCGTATCCTGACCGGGCACAAAATAGCCCGCTACGTCTGTTGTTCTGCCCTGGTACAAAGGCTTGAACGGTCGGAACGAGGCATCGTCTTTGAAGACGATCACCGTCGTCGGCACGGAGTAGTCCAGTATTGGTCTCGATGCCAACCGACCAAACGTGCTGTGAAAGAACTCGAGCCATACAGCTACTTGTCGCAGATCTTCCTCGGTCGCATTGCCGACGACGAAGAGGTTGTTCGTTCGTATGCTTCTCCATGCGTCACGCGACTGGGTGGAATGGGTCGTGCGGGCCGGCGGTTCGACATTCGCACCAACCGGCAAACTGGTAGACAAACACAAAATCAGGCTAGCGATAAGAATTAATCTCATAAACATTGGGAACAGAACCGGGAGCGAAGCGACCGGGTGACATCGGCGGCTTTTTGGTGCTTATCTGATCTCCAGACTCGCCAAACTTTCCGGCGAGTCCCTTTAAATATCTTTCCATAAATGTAGTGTGGCCAATCACGTACTTCGAGACAAACCGGAAAAATGGATTCGATACTTTTCCTATTTCAGTGATCGTGATAGTGCTGCCGCCAGCTGCTGGCTTGATGTCTATCTCCCAGCGCCCGCTGAAAGGTCCCTCTAAGTCAGTCAGTTCTCGGACTATGCGGGTAGGTGGCTTCGACTCAGTGGTTATTAACGTCACCTTATTGCCGTCTTTGTAAATCTCCTGCCAAACGGGCTTTCCGTTTCGATCACCCAGGCTGTTTACACTTTGAACCTCCGAGCGCCAGCTCTGTTCGTTCGGGTGATCGTTGATGGTGTCCCAGATTGTTTGTGGGGACTGCTTCGTCGTAAGTGTACGCGACGCGTGATGCTCTTCAGGTAGCATAAACCCAACTGCCAGAACGGCAAGTATTAGCACGACGATTACTACCGCTATTCCAATCAACACACGTTTCATTGAGTAGGTCCTCTCCAACGCTAAGTATCGCACGCTGTACAACCCTCGGGTCCCGCAAATATACTAACCTGCACTCGATATCTCCCGCGCCGGCTACCGGCGCCGAAGCTCATAAAAAGGATGGCTCAATCTATGCGCGATGTTACAACTCGCAGCCTGGTGCTGCTTATAGCTACTACCCTGATTAGTTGGGTTCCGATCATTACCGCAGCGTCCGCACGCGAGCGCTCACACGCACACGATTCTACAACGGCGGACCCAAACCCGCTCCTAGCAAAATGGGAAGGACCGTTCGGCGGGGTGCCGGCTTTCGATCGCGTCGAAGTCGCCCTCTTCAAGCCAGCGCTGGAAGAGGCCATGGCAGAACAACTCGCTGAGATTGAGGCCATCGCGAACAATACTGCCGCACCGACTTTCGACAACACTATCGTTGCCCTGGAACGAGGCGGACGAACTCTGACGCGCGTTGTCGCCGTTTACGCTGTTTGGGGTGGCACGATGGCAGGTCCCGAGTTCCAGGCGGTGCAGCGCGAGATGGCACCAAAGTTGGCCGCCTTCAACGATAAGATTACGCAAAACGCAGCACTCTTCAAACGCATCGAGGCCGTTTACAACTCGCCTGAAACGAAGCGTTTGACGCCCGAACAACAACGCCTGGCGTGGCTGTACTACACCAACTTTGTCCGAGCGGGAGCTCGTCTTGACGCGCAAGCCAAAGCACGCTTGTCAGAAATCAATCAAAAGCTCGCCGGTCTCTACACGAAGTTTAGTCAAAACGTACTAGCCGATGAGACGGATCGATTTCTTGTGCTAAAGACGGAGGCAGATCTCGCGGGCTTGCCACAGTCAGTCCGCGATGCAGCCGCCGCTGCCGCAGCAGCTAAGAAACTGCCCGAGTCCTGGGTGATATCCAACACGCGCTCCTCCATCGATCCGTTCCTGACGTATTCAGATAGACGCGACCTGCGCGAAAAGGCGTGGCGCATGTTTGTGAATCGAGGCGATAACGATGACGCGCACGATAACAACGCGATCATTACCGAGATCCTGCAACTCCGAGCAGAGCGAGCCAAACTCCTGGGCTATCCGACACATGCCCACTGGCGACTCGAGAACGCGATGGCTAAGACTCCCGAGCGCGCCATGCAGTTAATGGAAGCGGTTTGGAAGCCCGCCGTCGGTCGCGTCAAAGAGGAAGTTGCCGACCAGCAGGCGCTCGCCGATAAGGAAGGCGCGAAGATCAAGATCGAGCCGTGGGATTATCGCTACTACCAGGAGAAGGTGCGGAAGGCTCGCTACGATTTGGACCAGAACGAAGTCAAACAATATCTCCAGCTCGAAAAGTTGCGCGAAGGAATCTTCTGGGTGGCTGGAGAACTCTTCGGATTCAACTTTACGCCGGTCACAAATGTTCCTGTTTATCACCCGGATGTTCGCGTTTGGGAAGTGACTGACAAAGCGACGAAGAAGCACATCGGATTGTGGTTCTTCGATCCTTACGCGCGGCCGGGTAAGCGCTCAGGCGCGTGGATGAGCGCTTATCGAAGTCAACAACGCGTTGACGGTGTCGTCACCACGATCGTTTCCAACAACTCAAACTTCGTTAAAGGCAAACCGGGCGAGCCTGTGCTGATCTCCTGGGATGACGCCACCACCATGTTCCATGAGTTTGGCCACGCGCTGCATGGTTTGAACTCAGATGTGACTTATCCTTCAGTAGCGGGAACCGCGGTCGCTCGCGATTACGTCGAGTTTCCGTCTCAGTTGCTGGAGCACTGGCTCACTACTCCTGAGGTGTTGCAACGCTTCGCACTTCATTATCAGACTGGTAAACCGATTCCGCAGGCTCTAGTTGACCGGATCAAACGCTCATCTACTTTCAACCAGGGATTCGCGACAGTTGAGTATCTGGCAGCGGCGTTGGTTGATATGAAGTTACATCTAGCGGGCGATCGCAAGATCGATGCGGATGCGTTTGAAAGGGAGACGCTGGCTGAGCTGGGTATGCCCAACGAGATCGTCATGCGTCACCGGACGCCTCAGTTCCTGCATGTGTTTTCGAGCGATGCTTATTCGGCTGGATATTACAGCTATCTGTGGTCGGATGTGTTGACTGCGGATGCGTACGGAGCTTTTGTCGAGGGTGGTGGGCCGTACGATCGGAAGGTTGCCGAGCGGCTGCGCAAGCACATTTTTTCGGTGGGGAACACGGTCGATCCGGCTGAAGGGTTTCGTGCGTTCCGAGGCCGCGACCCGAAGATTGAGGCGTTGATGAAGAAGCGCGGCTTCAGTGGTGCCAGTGCGAAGTCGGAGTGATTGGCGCTTGCGTCAAGAGGTCAGTACCACCCGTGGTAGCGGGTGGGTTCGGGCGCACCGGCACATGGCAATACGAACACCGACCCACCCGCTACCGCGGGTGGTACTGACCTCATTACTCACACCATTGCCGGTTGAGGAGGCTGCACACTCGGTGGCAATAAACTAACCGCAGCGGGGTGGAAGCACTGCTGGATGTCGGCGGCTTCAACCGTGTCGTGCTCGAGCAACATTTCAACCAGCCGCCCAATTGACTCCCTCTCTCCGCTCACTACCTTGCAAGCCTTCTCGAGCTGAGCGTTGATGATTGCGTTCACCTCGTCCTCAACCCGGTCTAACAACCCCTGACTTTGTAGTTCGTCACCAAGGTAAATCGGGCCCAGCGGGCTCATGCCAAACTCGCTAACCATACTCCGAGCGATTTCGACCGCACGTTGAATGTCGTTTGAAGCACCAGCAGTCATGGTGGAAAGCAAGACTTGCTCGGCAGCGCGCCCCCCCAGCAGCACTGCGATTTGATCCTCAAGATACTCACGCCTCTTCATCAACCGATCACGCTCCGGCAGTGACTGAGTTACGCCCAGTGCGCGTCCGCGGGGCAGGATCGAAACTTTGTGGATTGGATCGCCGTTCTCCACCGCCAACCCCACCGCGACGTGACCAGCTTCATGAACTGCGGTTGCGTATCGCTCGTCTTCATCCATCAGGAACGCCCGCTCAGCACCCATCAGGATGCGATCTCGCGCGAACTCAATGTGTTCACGAGCGACTGCGTCGGAATTGTCGCGTGTTGCTTTGATCGCGGCTTCATTCAGAAGGTTGGCAAGGTCGGCGCCGGAGAAGCCAGGCGTGCCTCTCGCTACCCAACCAAGATCGAGTTCGGAAGCGAGCTGTAGACGGCGTGCATGGACTCTCAAGATCGCCTCGCGTCCACGCACATCAGGAAGGTTGACTGCGATTTCGCGATCGAACCGACCCGGCCGCATCAGCGCGCGATCAAGCACATCAGGGCGATTCGTCGATCCGATGACCACGATGCTTGACGATTGATCGAACCCGTCCATTTCAATCAGCAGTTGATTGAGCGTCTGATCCTGATCGGCAGCCGCCGAGTCATTACTGCGTCCTCTTTGACGACCAAGCGCGTCAATTTCGTCAATGAAGATTATGCAGGGCGAAAGCTTTTTGCCTTCAGCAAAGAGGCGCCGCACGCGTGACGCACCCACGCCCGCAAACTTTTCCTGAAAACTTGAACCTGAGACCGACAGGAAAGGAACGCCGGCTTCGGCAGCGGCGGCTCGAGCCAGCAGCGTTTTGCCCGATCCCGGTGGTCCATAAAGCAGGATCCCGCGTGGGGCTCGGCCACCCAATCGGCCGAAGCGAATGGGATCTTTTAAGAACTCGATAGTCTCAGCCAGCTCAGCAGTCGCTTCATCCACTCCCGCAACGTCATCGAACGTCACGTTTTGTTTCCCCGCGTGGTCTATGAGGCTGAAGCCGCTGCGTCCGTTCATGCCAACGTAAAGACGCCATCCGACTACTCCTAATAACAAACAAGTGATTATCGGAGCCAGCCATGGTAACAATGTGCCCGCCACGCCTGGTTGTATTTGCCGGAACTCAATCGCGACATTGTTCTTTCTGAACTGCTCGACAACACCTTGACGAAAGGGCTCACTCGTAACCGTTGCTTGTAACAACAGTCCTTCGCGATTTTGAACCGTTAAGGTGTCGCTCTCGACGATGAGCGAAACAGCGGCGCCAGTTTCAGCAATTCGATAAAGTTCGGAGTAGTTGATTGTCTTAATCGCGGGCGTGCGGGACTGGTAGACGATGACCGTGGTCACAGGCACGAGGATGAGCGCAGCTACTGCGGCTGCGGTCAGCAGGACTCGTTGAGTTCTTTGCGTCCGCGAAACTCTTTTATTCATGGGGGAAGGCATAAAATCTCCACTGTCTTTCGCTTAAGGCTTCGCCTAATGCGAGTATTCGATTAACTAAAAATCAGGATTGGATGCGACGGAGTGCCGGGGCGTCTACCGCGCTTGTGCAAAACCCGATGCGCTTTTTAGCTGAGTAGCGTTCGGCCGTAGGGAGTACGCGAAACGCTTCCCTAATTTAGCAGCCTTACTCCAATCATGTCTAGCCATTGTAACGATTTGAATCGAAAAATCGTTTACCGTAGAAAACTGCCATGTTTCCGTACGTCTTTCCCCTCCCAAAATCAGCGCCCAAACTGTGGATAACTGGACAAACGGCTGCCGCACAACGATTTGCCTCCTCTGAGACCCCCAGTTGGCACACACCTTGCCAATCGATATACCGGGTCACTGAAAAGCACGAAGAATTGGTCGTGCACAAAGGAGGACATAGGAAATGCTGTGGACAATCTTTGTAATTCTTTTGGTTCTATGGTTGCTGGGCATGGTGAGCGGTTACGCCATCGGCGGTTTCATCCACATTCTGTTGGTGATTGCGCTGGTCGTATTGCTGATCAACGTAATTAGCGGCCGTAGGCCTGTGGTCTAAAGGCCATTTACACTGCGTTAACTATGCCCCCGCCGGATTTGCCCGTCGGGGGCGCTGCTTTCTGGGCCACCTTTACGAAATCACCGACACGCCTGCGTGAGCTATACTCGAAGAAGGCTTGTCGAACTCTTCCGTAAAGGTGGTAAATGTTTAGTCAAGCAATTGTCCGGCGGCCGAGCGCTAATTTTGAAAATGGCTTAACCACCGCCGGACTGGGATCACCGTACTACACTCGTGCTCTCGCACAACATGCAGACTACTGCTCTGCTTTGGAGCAGTGTGGATTGAAACTCACGTACCTGCCGCTTGACGAAATTCATCCTGATTCTACCTTCGTTGAAGATACGGCAATAGTGACAGAGCGGTTTGCCGTTGTCGCTCGCCCAGGTGCTCCGAGCCGTTTAGGTGAAGTGTCATCCATGAACGATGCGTTGGCTGCTTTCTATTCCACGGTGTATTCAATTGACGAGCCTGGTACGTTGGACGGTGGTGACGTTTGCCAAGCCGGAAATCATTTCTTCATCGGCATTTCAGCACGAACGAATGAAGCCGGAGCGCAGCAGCTATCGGAAGTGGTAGCGTCCTTCAATTACAGCGCGAGCTTCATGGATATAAGACATCTCAATGGTCTGCTGCATCTTAAGAGCGGAATGGCATATCTCGGAGGCAATCGATTGGTCGCTATCGACATACTCGCTCACGAGGAAGGATTTTGCGATTACAACGTCCTTTTCGTACCTGAAAGTGAGAAGTATGCGGCGAACTGTGTTCGCGTAAACGACCATGTTCTTATTGCTGCGGGCTATCCGGCTTTGGAGACTTCGTTACGCCATTGGGGGTATGAACCGCTGTCGCTAGACATGTCGGAGTTTCGGAAGATGGACGGCGGATTGAGTTGTCTATCGGTGCGGTTTTAGATTCATGTTCTCCGTGTTCTCCGTGGTAAATCTTATGCCTCTCGATTTATAACCACGGAGAACACGGAGAAGCTGATTTGAAACCCTAGGAGTACTATAGGAAGGATCACCGATGAAGATAATGGTGGTGTTTTTAATTATCGTGGTTAGCGCGTTCGCAGTGTTTCCTCAGACCAACGGAGGGCCGGTGACGGACAAGATTGTAATGGATATTGATCGCGCGATCGTAGACGCTATCACCAAAGGTGACGTGGCTCTCGTCGATCAATTAGTCGGCCCTGATTACATCGAAATCACCTCACAGGGATTGGTGCGAAACAAGTCAGACATCATGGCTATTGTCCGCGCCAGGGCATCCGCTCCAAAAGCAGTTGCGGCAGGCCCAGAGGTTTCACTGAACGAAACTAAGGTGCACGTTCACGGTAGCGTCGCGGTGTTCGTTGGACTTCGGACTACGAAATACCAGCACATGGAATATCAAGTCGCACCCGGTTTAGGCCAGTTGCCACCGCCGGATTTCACCGATAAAGAACGGTTTATGAAGGTATTCGTCCGCCGGGCGGGCATTTGGCAACTCGTCGCCTCCCAAATGACGAACGTGGCCGCCGCGTCTTCCCCGCCAAAGACTCCCCCAAAAAACTGAAAAGTTCTCATAAACTCCCAGCGGCACATATCCAAAAAAATGGAAAATTCTCCAAAATAAATTGACACCCTCACGCGCTGCCTATAAACTTCCGCCGCCTAATTTAACTTAGTCCGTTTTTAGCGCTCAATTTCCCCCTTCCCAGTTCCGCCACCCTTGCCGTCAGCATCACCCCGATCTCGCCGGCAACGTGGCTGCGTTTCAAATCCATCACGTAAGGAGTAAAACATGAGACCAAAAGCTGTACCCGGCGGTACCCGCACCACTGCCAAGCCCACAGGTGGCAAGGCTAAAAGAACTCAAATTGGAATAATTCTCACCCTGGTGGTGCTGTCACTGGTGGTGGGAACACTCGCATTCTCGCGCAGTATTTCGAAGGCGAATAATTCTCCCCAAGGAAAAAAATACGTTGCAACCCAAGAGATCGTCCGCGATGAGGCCACCGGAAGGCTCCGCAAGCCCACGGCCGAAGAGACCCAAGCGATCGTTGACCAAGTCACGGCTTTAACGAATCGTTCCAGCGAGGGCCTAACCTCAATTCCGCTAGCGAACGGTGGCGTAAAGGTCGACTTGGAAGGCCGCTTTAATGGCGTGATGTTGGGTAGAGCAAATGCCGACGGTTCAACGGAGCTTCGCTGCGTCATGAGCATGGAAGAAGCAGCGGACTTCCTCGGCTTGGTAGAAATAAGTCAGTAAGGGAGGACCACATGCGAAAAAATATTACTAATGCTAAGAGCTTACTATCTCTTTTCGCTCTCATCGTGGTTCTCGCCTGCTCAAGCACCGCGTTCGCGGGAGCTACGATTACGATTGTTAATCTGGATGGACCAGGTGAAGGCTTCAACGATCCAACGCCAGCGGCTCCGGTAGGTGGCAACCCAGGAACCACTCTAGGCCAGCAGCGATTAATTGCATTTCAACACGCGGCTAATATATGGGGCGCCGAACTCGACAGTAACGTCACAATCGCAATCGGCGCTTCGTTTGATCCGCTCGGACCGGGCGTCCTGGGTTCTGCTGGCGCAACTTTCGTTTTCAGGGATTTCGGTGGCGTAGGACTTTTTCCGGGTGCGGAATTTCCGGCGACGTGGTATGGCGCGGCACTCGCGGACAAGCGTGCGGGAACTGAACTAAATCCTGGCTTTACCGACATTCGGGCGAGATTCAGCAGCAACTTCAACTTTTATCTCGGCCTCGATAATAACCATGGCGCGCAGCCGGACCTCGTAGTAGTACTCCTGCACGAGTTTGGTCATGGTCTCAATTTTCAGACCTTCGTCAGCCCGACGTCTGGCGCGAATTTTGCCGGATTTACAGACATCTATGCCCGGCACCTGTTGGACACTACCAACGGCCTGCATTGGAATGAGATGACAGATGCTGAACGTCAGGCGGCGACTACGAAGTGGGGCAAAATCGTTTGGGATGGTGCCACTGTGACAGCAAATGTTCCGAGCGTTCTGATTTTTGGGAGTCCTGAGCTACGGGTTAATTCACCGGCGGCAATCGCTGGCCTTTACCAGTTTGGAACTGCCGCTTTTGGTCCACCGGTAGGAAGTCCAAATGTTACTGCCGCAGTTATAGCAGCAGTGGACGCCGCCAACGATGCAGGTCCGACCACAACGGACGGCTGTAGCCCATTCGACAACGCTGCTGCTGTTGCCGGTAACATCGCCTTGATTGAACGTGGAACTTGCACCTTCGCTCAAAAGGCGCGTAATGCGACAGATGCTGGAGCTGTTGGTGCGATCATTTACAACAATGCTGCCAACGCCGGCGCGGCAGCTCCAGGAATGGCGAATGACCCCGTCCATGGGCCTTTTGTGACTATTCCTACGGTGAGTCTGAACAGGCCTGATGGGTTAGCAATTGTCGGGCAACTTGGAGGTGGCGTAAATGCCAGCATC
>DATEDU010000147.1:0-4267 GCA_035281525.1 Pyrinomonadaceae bacterium
TATATGGGAGAGATCGGGGAAATCTCGCGCAGAGTTCCGTCACTACTCTCGGCCGCTTTGGACCAGGGAAATCTTTTCGCGGCCGACCTGCGTACTCGGCTTAACTTGATCTGGTTAGCCGCGGACAATCCGGTCCGTGCCCGCGCGGAAGTAATCGAAGCACTTCAAGCGTGGTCCCATGAAGGCTTTCATCTTCAGCATTACACATCGTTGCAGGCGCTGGTCCAAATCGAACTTTACACTGGCGACTGCGAGGTTGGGTGGCGTCACATTCACAACCAGTGGAAGGATCTCAAGAACTCAATGCTGATGCGGATTCAGATTGTGCGAATCGATGCACTGCACCTGTTGGCCCGCGCAACTCTCGCGTGGGCAAAGGAGAGTGGTGATGTAGAAGGCCATTTAAGCATGGCTGAGCATTTGGCCGAGGATCTCTTACGGGAGCGAGTTTCGTGGGCGGCGCCGCTTGCGCATTTGGTGAGTGCTGCGGTAGCGCATCAGCGTGGTGAAAAAACGAAAGCTATGAATCTGCTGTCTCGGGCAGCAGAAGCCTTTGATTTGGCGGACATGGATCTGTATGAGGCGGTTGCTCGCAGACGATTGGGTGAATTGATTGCCGGCGACCGCGGTCAGCGAGATATGGCCGGAGATCGCGGGCAGCGAGATATTAACGAGGCCGACGCGTGGATGCGGAAACGCCAAATCAAGAATCCTGAAGCAATGACTCGCCTATTGGCGCCGGGATTTGACTGAAGTTCAAGCGACGCTACGCGTCGCCGCTGTCTGGGTCCTCACGCCTGGCAGTTACGCGGGCGCGGGGGTGGTGCTTGTCGTACGCCGAACGCAGATAACGATCCGTGATGTGAGTGTAAATCTGCGTAGTCGAAATATCGCTGTGCCCCAGCAGTGCCTGGACCGATCGCGAGTCGGCACCATGCTGCAGCAGGTGAGTGGCAAAGCTATGACGCAGCGTGTGCGGCGAAATATCTTTTATCTTCGCCTGGGTCGCGTAGCGCTTGATCATGGCCCACGCAAATTGCCGGGTCAGCCCTTTCCCCCTGCTGGTAAATAAAAAGGGCGAACTGGATCTACCAAACGAAGCCTTGCTCGCGAGATACTGTTGCAGCCAGTGAATCGCACTCTTGCCGATCGGCACGCGCCGTTGCTTGCTTCCCTTACCGTAGCAAGTTATCAAACCCGCATGCAGATCCACGTCGGACTCTTTTAAGGAGATCGATTCCGAAACACGCAAACCCGCCGCATACATCAACTCGAGCAGAGCTCGATCGCGAATACCATCATGCGTCGACACATCGGGTGCTGCGAACAACTGGTTGATCTCATCCTCAGTTAAGAACTGGGGCAGATATGCAAATCGCTGAGGAGTGTCCAGGTCATCAGTCGGGTGGGATTTGATGTGACCGTCAAGCATTAGGAAGTTAAAAAACCCACGCACGGCGCTGACAGATCGAGCCACCGACGAAGGCGCCAGACCCTTACGCGAAAGTTCTGCAATCCACCCGCGCAGATCCTGCCGCGATAATTCGTGAACAGGCTTCGATGATTTGTTGGCCCATTGATCCAGGGCGGCGAGGTCCCTGGCGTAGCTTTCAAGTGTGCTACGAGCAAGTCCCTTCTCCACCTGAATATAAGTAAGGAACTCTTTGATGAGATCGCGCTGCACGGCGCGATTATAAGCGGAAAATGTCAGGCTCGATCAGCTATTCGTACCTGAGGCATTCGATCGGATCGAGACGTGAAGCCTTGCGAGCCGGCCAAACGCCAAACAGCAGACCAACACCGATCGATACTGTGAGCCCGGTGACTACTGCCCATGTCGGTATCGACGCCGGCAGACTGGGAACGAGCAACATTACGAGCTTGCTAATTCCGACTGCCAACACGACTCCCAGGATGCCGCCGAGGAAAGTCAGCGTCATTGCCTCGAAGAGGAACTGGCGAACTATATCCTTGCGACGCGCCCCCAGAGCCTTGCGTACTCCAATTTCTTTCGTACGCTCGGTAACACTGACGAGCATGATATTCATCACGCCAATCCCGCCGACGAGGAGTCCTAAACTTGAAATGGCAATGGCGATCAATCCCACCATGGCAGTGATGCTGTCGAATTGTTCGATGAACTTATCTGCCGTCTTAATGTCAAAGTTGTTCGGTTCTTCAAACTTCACGTTGCGACGTCGCCGCAGTATTTCCTCAGACTGCGTTAATGCCTCACTTACCTGTCCAGACCGGCCCTGGATTATTAACAGCAGATAGCCGCGCGCGGGAGCGATCTTTTGAGCTGTTCGAAACGGAATAAAAACCGCGTTGTCTTCCTCGTTCTCGCCAAAAAAGCCGGCTTTGCGCTTCTCCAACACGCCAACGACTTCGAAGTTGTATCCACCCATGCGCACTTTTGAGCCGGCTATCTGTTCCTGTCCCTGAAAGAGCGCATCAGCTGCGTTGACGCCGATCACCATTACATTGGCCCGTTGCTGATCATCCATCTCAGTGATGAACCGGCCTTCTTTCATCGCTATGTTCGTAATGCCGTCGTAGTTTGGCGATACTCCCTGAGTGTTGCCCCAACGGTAATTGCGACCCTGGTACGTGATGTTGTCGTCGAATGCGCCGCCCCAATAACCTACGTTGGGCGCGACGTGCGCCACCTCTTCAACTGCGCTCGCCTGAGCTTTAATAGCTTCGGCGTCGGCGACCGTGAGAGGTTTTCGCATCCGTTCCGAACGGTCTTCATTCAAGCGCGGGCCAGTAGAAAGATGGAACGCGTAAATATTGTTCGTGCCGTACTCCTCAATGATCGAGACTATGCTCTGCCTCAGCCCGGTGAGAATCGACGCGATCACGATCGCCGTCATCACACCGATCACGATTCCTAACACGGTAAGAAAGCTGCGGAACTTGTGCGCGCGCACGCTATCCAGCGCCATCGCCAGTGTCTCGCGTAACACACTCTTAGGAAATACACTCTTTGGAAGTTTTACTTTCACTTCTTAAGCTGCTTGCGTTAATGCCAGGATTGGATCGAGGCGGGCTGCTTTAAACGCCGGATATATTCCAGCAATCATTCCGATTACTGTCGAGACAACAATCGCCAGAATGATATAGCCAATGGTAATTGTCATAGTGATCTCGGCCAGCGTCGTAATCGCTTGTGTGACTCCCCAGGCCAGTATCAAACCTAGTATTCCTCCCAGCGCGCAGAGAATTGCCGATTCAATTAGAAACTGAAGCAGGATCTGTTGGCGCGTGGCGCCGACGGCCTTCCGCAACCCGACCTCGAAAGTCCTCTCCGTCACGCTCACCAACATAATATTCATGACTACGATGCCGCCTACGACTAACGTGATTAGCGTAATGGGAACGACAACCATAGCAATACTGCCAGTGAATTCGTCGATCTGATTATTCAGCTCTTCGACGTTCACAACTCCGAAATCGTCTTCTTCGTTTCCTTTAAGGCCATGTTTGTTTCTTAAGGCGATACGCGCGTCTTCGATTGCATCCTGAAAGTGGGCACGCTCGCGTGCCTTGCCGTGAATCTGTAGACCCTGTCGATTAAAGACCTGAAAATGTGTCGTCGCCGGGATGTAAACCTGACGATCGAATGAGTCACCGAAGAATGAGCCACGCTTTTCTTCAACTCCCACAACCCGCATCGGCCGTCCGCGGATCTTCAAGAGCTTGCCAATCGCGTCCGTGTTAGGAAAAAATTTCTCTTTGACATCGTAACCAAGCACACACACAAGAGCTGAACGCTCCACTTCATCGGCCGAAACGAACCTGCCCTCCTCAATCGTTTTATCCTCTATGTCGACCATGTTGGCGCTGACGCCGATAACCCGAACTCCGGGAAATTCAATCCCGTCCTGTTTCAGATCTGCCCCGGCGTTAAACTGAGCTCCAACTTCCGCGCAGGTCGTGCAATGGTCGCGAACCCATTCGTAGTCGTCCCACGTCAGTTCCTTGTTGCGGCGATTCCGGCGTTCAAATTCGTCATCTGACATGCGCCCGTGGTAAGCCATCCGCGCCATCATGAAATGATTGCTACCCAGAACCTTGGTCACACGTTCGACAACGTACGTATTGAGGCCGCTAATCGAGGCCCCCACGACTACGACCGAGGCGACGCCGATGATGATGCCGATCAAAGTCAAAAAAGCCCGCAGTTTATGGGCAAAAATTGACTGAAGCGCAATCTTCAGGGCGTCAGAATAAAAGGAAAAAAAGGCTTTCATTGCAGAACTTA
>DATEDU010000148.1:0-5918 GCA_035281525.1 Pyrinomonadaceae bacterium
GTTCAAACACGATGGACGATGGCCGGCGCGAAAGGACGAGTACGAGGTGCTTGCAGCTTCAGTTCAATCCGCCCTTGAAGACGCACTGTTGCACTTGCTTCGGCGACTCCGCAATTCTTCGAAGAGCCGAAATCTGTGTTATGCAGGAGGCGTGGCGCTCAACAGCGTAGCCAATGAAAGAATCATAAACGAAGCGGGATTTGAAAACGTTTACATCATGCCGGCGGCAGAAGACAGTGGTCCTGCTATAGGAGCGGCATATTATGGATGGTGGCAGTTCACCCGTCACAATTCACAACGAAGACTGCTGCACGACTCGGTGGGACGACCGTATTCGTCTTTGTGCGTGTCAACAACAATCAACGAGACTCCCGGATTGAAGACAATGAATTCGGGCGACATCATCTCGGAAGCGGCAGATTTGTTGTGCGACGGCAAGATAATCGGATGGTTCGACGGCCGCTCTGAGTTGGGGCCGAGAGCCCTGGGACAGCGCAGCATCTTGTGCGATCCTCGCCGTCAGGATGGCAAGGCAGTGCTCAATAGCCGAGTCAAAAAGCGTGAAGCGTTTCGTCCTTTTGCGCCTGCGGTTCTGCTCGAAGAAGCTGAGAACTGGTTTGAGTTGGGAAATACTTCGAGTGAAAGTCCGTTCATGCTGCGCGTGTGCAAATTGAAGGCAGATCGCAAAGACGCCGTACCTGCGATTGTTCACGTCGATGGCACCGGACGACTGCAAACGCTCACGCGCGAGGCCAATGGAAGGTTTTATGAGTTAGTCAAAAAGTTCTACGACAAAACTGGTGTACCAATGATCCTGAACACGTCATTTAACACCGCCGGACAGCCGATCGTGGAAACTCCGGCAGATGCGCTGGCTTGCCTTCTCGATACAGAATTGGATTGCTGCGTATTTGAAGACAGAATCGTTTTCAAAGGGTGAGAATTATCTCATTCACACCCGGCTTCAGCCGGGTGTAGAAATTGGCACGTCGACGTGAACCGTTTTAACGGTTTCTGTTTGAAAACTGAATGCGACGCTATTCAAGAAACCGTTGAAACGGTTCCAATACTGCCCTCGGTATTCACACCCGGCTGAAGCCGGGTGTGAATGAGAAGGAATACATGCAAGTCGTCAGAAAGTCAGATCAATCTATCGAAGCCTCTCTGTTCTTGCTCCGGAACTTTTTGGATCCGGAAACGTGCGCCTACGTGTGCGAAGCAGCCTTTACCTCACCTACGACAAAGGCTCCGGTCTACATGGAAGGCTCACCCGAAAACGTTCATGAGAACGTTCGCAAAACCACCAGCTTTCATCCGCCCGCGGAAACCGTCACGGCCATCCATGAAAGACTGTCCGTGCAAAAATCAGCGCTGGAAAACCACTTTGGCATCAGTCTAACTGACTGCGAGCCGCCGCAATTTCTCCATTATCAACCCGGTGATTTTTTCATTCGGCATCAGGACGGCAACACCGACCAGCTCGAATTCGATCATTTGCGAATCCGCAGAATCTCGGTCGTGGTGTTTTTAAACGATTCTTCCGAAAAACCAAAAGAGAATACATTTTCCGGTGGTCCACTCAACTTTTATAACCAGGACAGCTCAGCAAACGATCTCCCGGCCTTCAGTCTTTTCGGCGAGACTGGATTGATGGTGGCATTCACGGCGGACACGGTTCACGAGGTGGCTCCAGTCACTCGCGGCGGACGTTTCACGATCATCAGCTGGTTCAGATAAGATTTTTTGGGCCACGAACCTGATTTGGTTGACAGTCCCGCAGGATAGGACTACGCTTCGCCTGTTCGTTTCTGTTCGTTCCCCCTCGCAAGCTTAGAATTACTCTTAGCCGTCAACTGCTATTTTTGTTGGCCTCACAAGAGTCTCTGCTCACGTCGATGCGACTCGAGCAAATACATCTTTTCGGGAGAAAAATCATGAAAGATCAACCGAGGCCCATACCTGAAGTGGCACCAGAAGTGAAGCCGGAGATTCGACCGGAAGTGGCGCCTGAAATAAAGCCAGAGATTCGACCGGAAGTTGCGCCGATTCCTGAGGTGGCTCCAGAACCTTATCGGCCGATACCCGAGATAGCTCCGTCAAGACCGATACCCGAAGTGGCTCCCGGAAGAGCAGTTCCTGAAGTCGCTCCGGAAATCGCACCACAGCGTGGTCCTATTCCAGAGCAGGCGCCTAAAGCGCCAAGGCCGATACCAGAAATCGCGCCTGAGATAGCACCCGAGCGTCGTGGTCCAATTCCGGAGCAAGCACCTAGATCAAGGCCAAAACCCGAAGTCGCTCCAAAGTAGCGCCGGACAAGACCTCGAAGTGACCGTTGATTAGCTTTGCTCAAAACATCGCATCTCATTCACATCCGGCTTTTGTAAGCCGGGTGTGATGGGGTGTCTGCTCTAAGTTTATGACAAGCCAGCCGTACAAACCGGTCGCACTCGTGAGCATGCCGACGTTGTCGGCGCGTTTCCCATCTTTTCAGCTTGCTTTGCTCAAATCCACTCTCGAGCGCGAAGGGATACCACTTCAACCGTTCTCGCTCTTCATGTACTTCGGGACTCAGGTCGGGTGGCGTATCAATGAAACGTTATCCGATGTCTATCCGGCCATGGTGGGAGAGTGGATTTGGACCAAAGCTGCCTTTGGTGAGTTTGCCCACGATGCGGAATACTTCGAGATCTACAAACACAATCTGAATAGTATCTGCCGCCAAGCCGGCTGCTCACTCGAGGATTTGCAACGAATCAGAGAAGTTGAGGCTCCTGCCTTCATTGATTTCTGTCTTAACTCGATTGATTGGAGGCGGTTCGGCTTGATTGGTTTTTCAGTTGTCTTTCAGCAAACTCTGGCCAGCATCGCCCTGGCGCGCGCGCTTAAGGAGCGGTATCCGCACATTCCAATGATCATGGGCGGAGCCAGCTTTGAAGATGATATTGCCGACGAGATTATGCGTGGTTGTCCGCAGGTGGACTACATTCACTGTGGAGATGCGGATGAAACTTTCCCACGAATCATTCGACGCGTTTATAACGGAGAATCGATGAAGGGAATGCCCGGGCTCATGTGGCGCGACAACGGCCACGTGATGTTCGCGGGACGAGCGCCCAACCTGTCTGACATGAACAAGACTCCCGTGCCGGACTTTGATGAGTACTTCTATGCACGGAAAGAAGGCGGCTACGAACACTGGCCAGAAGCGCAAGAGGTTTTACTTCCCATTGAAACGGCGCGCGGCTGCTGGTGGGGAATGAAAAACCATTGCACGTTCTGCGGACTAAACCGCGCCGGAATGGAATTCAGAGCAAAAAGCGTAGATCAGGTAATCGATCAACTCGATGTTCTGTCGCGACGCTATGAACTGTTTCACTTCAATGCCATCGACAACATCATTGCGCCCGAATACATCGACAAACTTTTTAATCAACTGGCGGAAGCGAACACCGACATTCGCTTGCATTACGAGGTTCGGCCGAGCCTGACGCGCGCTCAGCTGAAACACATGCGTCGCGGTGGGCTCTTTTCCATTCAACCAGGCGTCGAAAGCTTCTCAACTCACATTCTTAAACTCATGAGGAAGCATACGACGGGAATGCGGAATCTTGAGCTCGTGAAGTGGACGACCTATTACGGCATTAATAATCTCTATAACGTGTTGTTGAGATTTCCTGGCGAGACACTGGAAGACTATCGCCTGCAGTGTGACGTCATCGCAAAAATCCCTCATTGGCAAGCGCCGTGGGCATGTGCCACAGCCAGGGCAGATCGTGGTTCTCCAATGTACACGGAGCCTGAGTCTCAATCGATCAGTAAACTGGTTCCGTCGCCTTGCTACGACTACTTGTTTCCCAAAGATCGTTTCAATCTGCAGCGTGTCTCGTATTACTTTGAGCACGAAATGGGCAATACACTCGAGAGTCGTCAGTACGATGAGATTTTCGATGCAGTAGATCGGTGGCAGGAGCGTTGGCGGCAGGGACCGCGCCCTTACCTTCGTTATCGGAAAGGTTTGGGCACCATCCTGATTGACGATGGACGTAACGGGGGGCCTCACACTACGACTTACTCCGACACTTACGCGAATCTGTACGAATACTGCGCTGATGCGCGTAGTCCCAAAGAAATCGCGGCACACTTCGAAGACGCTGATTGGGTAGACGGCGCTTTACAGGAGTTCGTTGATCGCAGTCTGATGGTCTACCTGGATAATAAGTATCTTAGTTTGGCGCTGCCTGAAAACCCATACTTCTAAAAGTGGGCAATTGCAAAAAGGTTTTCACTCCGTTAGGAGTGAGATGTTTATAGACCTGAACATGACCACAAAACATCCGCCGTTCGGAGCGGAAGTCCAAGCTGAAAGGTACATGTCCAACCTCGTTTCCGCTCCGAACGGCGGCTAAGTGTGTGATTTTTCAAGTCTATAAACATCTCACCCCTCCGGGGTGAAGTACTTCACCTCAATATCTAATAATGCGCGAAGCACTTTCCACTACGCTCGCATCGTTGCCGGAGAACTTCCATTCGGCTCGCACCGAGCTGCTCGACATTCTGCTGCGCCGCGGCATTCTTTATCAATCGCCGACTCAACCAATCCTGTCGCGCGACGGCACATCGTCGCGCTGGATGCTCAACTCTCTGGCGGTCACTCTTACACCTCGAGGAGCTGAACTAGCCGGTCGCTGTATCCTGAAACTCCTCGAGCGTTTTGACGGCTGTCAAATAGCTACTTACGGCCTCACAGGCGTTCCCATTCTTCAATCCTGCGTGCTTCAGTCAGAGGGACGCTATCACGGCCTCCTTATCCGAAAAGAGCAAAAGCAACATGGCTCTCTTAAGTTGATCGAAGGAGAAATTAATTTGCGCGCGCCGGTGATCGTGATTGACGACTCTATCAGTTCGGGCACGTGCATGGGAGAAGCCATCGATCGATTGCAAAGCGCGGGCTTGCGAGTCGAGGGAGGGATCTGCCTTGTGCGGTTCGGCTGGCACGGTGGTTATGCGCGCATGCAGGAGCGCGGTTATCACATGGAGGCTGTTTACGATATTTGGGATGACTTCATGAGCCAGATGGAAGATGAAGAGCTTCCATTGGCGAATCCAACGAAGTGGTTTCCTGAGTACAGCTGGACCGAACATCAGGCGCCGGAACAACTTCATCCCGCGAAGCTCGCTCGAATGGTGATCTCAGAATACTTGTGTTCGGGAAAACTGTTGCGCTCTCCTGCTCAGTTGGACCACGAGTACGACTCGTCAGGTGGAGCATGGGTTAGCATCCGATCGCAAACAGATATTCATCGACGACATGCTCGCGACGGTTTTTGGCATTTCCCTGGTGAAGTACAGGGATCGGCTGCGGAAGATGTTGTGATGGCTTCTCTGCGGACTGCTGTTGAGTTACCAAAGGGTGACGACGGTGTGGCAGCGCTCGATCAGAGCGGGGTTGCAGTTACTTTTTTCAGTAGGTTGGAGAAGTGCACTCCGGGACAGCTCGACAATGATCGCTACGGGATCGTGGTTCGCAGTTTGGAACGCGCGGGAAGGATTGGCGGGGCGCTGCCGCGTATGCCGGGCATCAGGAACGAATGGGAACAATTTCATCACGCCCGGATAAAGAATGCGCAATTGATATCGTTCGAGCCTTACGAGCTCTTCAGGCACGAAGTCGTTAAGGCGGTCGAGCCTGAAAAGATCTGGCAGCCGACTGGTGTGGCTAAGGCTTCGTCTGTCGGTTGGAATGAGGATCGAGCGGTGTGTGGCAGCGTTGCTGAGCGGGCGCGTGATCTTGTTTTGGCTCGACTGTTTGGTTGCACGGAAAAGACGGTCGAGTTGAGTAACGAGCTGCTTCCACGCGATGCGGAGTCTCTCTACTTGACGATCTATGTCGATGGGCAACTGCGTGGATGCATGGGCTC
>DATEDU010000149.1:0-4494 GCA_035281525.1 Pyrinomonadaceae bacterium
CAACTTCATGTCCTTTCGATCAAAACTCTCAGCATCGAAATTAGCTCGATGGTTTAGACCACCCACATAAATCACCGCGTCGGCCTGACTGGCCGCACGCACAGCCTGATTCGCCAACTCTTCGTTCTCTTTCTCGTTATATCCCATCGCGAAGGAGATGTTCGCGCGATCGCCAACCTTCCGAACTATGCCTTGAAGTGGTGTGATTTCGTAAAACGTCTTAATGCGTGCACTGCCGCCTCCGTACGCTTGCAGGAGCACGGCGTTTTCCCCGATGACCGCTATCGACTTGATCTTGTTTGCATCCAAAGGCAAAGCTTCGTTGTCGTTTTTCAAAAGCACAAAGCTCTCTTCCGCAACCTGGCGAGCTGCTGCCTGGTGCTCCTTCGTGTTAATGGCTCCGGGTTTGCGCTTTTCGAGAGCTTTTGTGGTCAGCATCTGCCAGAGATTGCGTCGTGCTTTGTCGTCGAGCACGCTCATCGGAAACTCACCGCTCTTCACTCCCTCGCGAAAAGCATCGGCCAGAAAGAACTTTTCGTATGGCGACACCTCTGTTCCCATTTCCAGATCAAGTCCATTGAGCACTGAGCCGCGCGTGCTGTGAGTACCATTCCAGTCAGACACCACCAGGCCTTTGAATCCCCACTCCTCTTTCAAAATCTTATTGAGCAGGTAATCGTTCTCGGCACACCAGTAGCCGCGAAATTTGTTGTAACCGCTCATGACAGTGCGCACACCCGCTTCCTGCACTGCGGCCTGAAACGGGGGCAAGTAGATCTCTCGCAGCGTGCGTTCATCCATTTCAACGTTGATCGTGTTGCGTTGCCACTCCTGATCGTTGGCGACAAAGTGCTTGGCGCATGAGGCGACGTCTTCTGCCTGCACGGCGCGAATGTAGTTCACGACCATTCGCGAAGTGAGAAACGGGTCTTCGCCGGGATATTCGAAGTTCCGACCGTTCAAGGGCGTCCGCATAATGTTCATGCCTGGTCCAAGCATGATTTGCTTACCACGTTGTCGAGCTTCTTCACCAATGACTGTTCCGTACGCGGACGCAAGATGGGAATTCCATGTTGCGGCTAGTCCAATCAGCGCCGGCATTAGAGTGGCAAAATCATCCGTGCGGCCAGCCGGCGCCCAGGTGTGTGGGCCGACGTCTTCGCGCACGCCGTGTGGTCCGTCTGACAGCCACCGCTGTGGCAGACCAAAGCGCGGGATTGCGGCAGTTGAGAATTTCGAATCGGCGTGAACGAGCGCGATCTTTTCCTCGAGAGTCATTCGGGAAAGAAGATCTTCAACGCGCGCGTCAATTGGCTTGGTGACGTCGGCGTAGAGCGGTGAATTTTGCTGCGCCCATGAACCACTCGATCCGAAGAGAACCACGGATATCATCAGAAGAAACGCGCTCGAAACCGCTACTTGATTCCGTCTAAATCGGAACATGCAATCGAATCTCCTCTAAGGCCGCCCAGTCTTTCCGGAACTTCGCCATGAACTTCCGTCCACATAATCGAGGCGGAGTATAACAACACGTTCCTTGAACAAAGCACGATTATGCGCACCCGGCTCTTTACCCTGACTCTTAGAATTCGCCGGACTTTGATCTTGTAAGTTCTTTTCCTTTCCCGGCGGTAGATTGGTTTTCGTCGTGAACACGTAAGCAAATCCATCGTGCTGATCTTGCCGGTACAACAAGTAAGCCCAATGCACAGTCGCTATTGTCCTGGTCCCGGTGTTTTTTATCGACGCTGAAAATTTGTGGTCGATGCTGCGAATATACGTGCCAGGCGTATTAGTGCGAGGTGGACTCAATGGGTCGAATGGATCAGGACCAGGTTGGTTTCCCGGTAAAGGAGGACCGGGTTCACCTTTCTCTGTTCCAGCTCCAAGTACACGAAGGCCGGTTCGACTAACGGGTGTTGTAGAAACAGAAACCGGTGCCGACGAAGGAACATTCAGAGCATTTGACGTCGTTTCTTTCCAACTGAATTTTACGATCTCCACGTCAGGAGGCATTTGATGCTCTGTCCGCAACACCGCCTGCTGCTGGATTTGATTGACGGCGGCTTTGAAGTGAACCTCAAGTCGTGAATCGAGTTCAAAACATTTTTTGAAATCCAACTCAGCAGCCGAGTCCTCGCCGCGCATCAGACGAACAATGCCTCGATCGCCATAAGCCTTAGCGGACTTGGGTTCGATCTCGATCGCTCTGTTGAGATCAACCATGGCCCGATCGAGCTCACCCTTTTGCGCCAGCAGGTTTGCGCGATCGTTATAGAAACGTGGATGTTGTTTAAGAGTTATGGCTTTGCTTAGATCGGATATCGCTTCATCAAGCCGGCTCAATTGGTACAGCGCAATGCCGCGGAAATAGAAGCAGAACTCCAGGCTTTGGCCATTCAACTCGATCGCCTTTGTGAAATCGGCGACGGCACCTTCGAAATCGTGCTTTTCAAAACGGGTGATACCGCGTTGGGCAAAATCATCCGCTGAGATTGGCTCTTGCGCGTGGGAAGTTCCGGCAGCGAGCAGAACGAGAAAGATCAAATGAAGCGGGAAGTAACGCATGGGTCCCGGTTAAGACGTCAGTCGTAGTTAGTTCGTGACAGTCCGGATATCGTCCTGCGTGCGGGGATCGACTTCAAAATGATCGGCGAACTGGCCGCTGAATCCCGTCACGTCGATGGTCTGTCCCTGGCTAAATCCGCTGACATCGATGCCGGTCGAGACGCACACGAACACATTGACTTCACCAGACCCATCGTTCACAACGATGATGAACCCGAATGGTAGATCATTCACAACGGGCTGAGTGATCGTTCCCGTTATTCTGACGATTGTCCCTTCGGTACCCTCGCCCACATCTCCGGTTGCGACGGAAAGCGGCCGCACGCTCGGTCCTCTCCCTTGAACTTTGATTGCAGTCACATCGGTTAGCACGAGCAGCCCGAAGGTATCGGCGAGCGTACCTGTCACGCGAACCTGTTGCCGTGGCGCCAACGAATGATTGACGCCAACGCTGACATAAATGCCACCGGTGCTGTCTTGAATCGCGAAGCCTTGATCGAAGGTGCTCGAGCTAAACGTGCCGGAAGCTACGGTAACCAGCCCATCGACGGTTACCACTGTTCCCAGTGGCAAGCTACGGGCCTGGGCTATGGAGATTGCCTTAGGTCCAGGCGGTGCTGAATAAGTCGCACCAGGGAAGCCAGCAAACATAAAAGTGAGGAGAGTGATTATTTGCAGAGCCGAAAGGGCCTGCCGTGTTTTTGAGCTTCGCTTTCGTGACATCGGGAGTACTCCTTATAAAGAGTGGTAGTGAGAGGACTACTGTAGGTAAATCTATTGTCAGTTAGTGCGGATTTGCGAACGCGCGGAGCCTACACCCGCAGGACGACGCGTGTCAATTGATCGTAGTAAGTACGCAGAACTCGTGTCGACACCGTTGGGTTACGGCGGGAGTGTCAGTTAATAGGGTGACTGAATTTTCAGCCGTTCGGTAATACGCGGAACGCGTCCATCAGAGTTCCTTAAGAAGAATACAGTGTGGTATAAGCCTGCCGTTCTCGATCCTGGCTGATAGTGAAGGAGTGTAAAAATGCCATTACCAAGTGGGACTTGGAAGATGAACGTAAACGGGTTCCTCACGGATCTTCAGATCCAGCCGACGCAAGGCGAGTTGTTCACCGCAACTTTGGCTGACGCTGGGTTAACGTTCAGAGGTTTTTGGAATGAAGCCTCGCAATCGGTTAGCTTCGGGCTCCCCCTTGGCGAGCAAAGCGTCATACTGTTCGAGGGGTACGCATTCCGAACACCGATAACTCCGGAACCAGGACAGGACGTCGTCGTAACATTGGCAGGTGTGGTACGCGTCAACACGGGCGCGTCCTTTACTTTTCTACAAGCCAGCGCACGGCGCAACGTGTTCGGGTGGTTTGCACAAATCACCGAACTCATTTGACAGACGTTACTGGCATCTACACAAAAACGGGCGACTCGAAATTTGAGCCGCCCGTAAGTGTGTTTGATTCGTATTGGCTGGGAGGCAGGGACTCGAACCCCGATAGCCAGATCCAGAGTCTGGAGTCCTACCATTGGACGACCTCCCAGCAAAGGGACTTGAAAATTTACGGGCGAGGCCCACCTCTTGTCAAACCTTCACTCAGTGGACCACTTATCAACACAGATTAAAATGCTTGAATTGAGTGCGGGCACGAGGCACAATGTGCGCGAGTTGCTCGTTTGCGGCACACACCTGAAGTAAAACAAAGACAATTGCCTTTACTCTTCATTTTCCGGAATCAATTACGGAGACTTGATGGCTGAACACGATAAGCAAGATGAGATTGCGAAGTATCGCTTGAAACTCGAGGAGACTGCCGACCTCGTGGCGCGGATCCGTCACGAAATTAACAACCCGCTCACCGGCGTGTTGGGCCAGGCGCAACTTCTGTTGCGTGAGGATCTAAGCGAACGATCTCGAAAACGAGTGCA
>DATEDU010000150.1:0-7708 GCA_035281525.1 Pyrinomonadaceae bacterium
TGCACATTGGGGGCAAAGGACTCGGGCGTGGGCACCTGAATCGCTCAGACCTGACAGCGGAGAAGTTTATCCCCGATCCTTATTCGGACGGGCAGCGGCTTTACAAGACAGGTGACTTGGTGCGCTACCGCGCTGACGGAAATATTGAGTACATCGGTCGTCTCGATGACCAGGTAAAGATTCGTGGTTTTAGAATTGAGCTCGGTGAAATCGAGACGGTGCTGCGAGAGCACGGTTCCGTTCGCAACGTCGTCGTCGTGGAAAGAGAAGGAAAGTTAGTCGCATACGTGGTCGCTACAGAAGAACAGTCAAGCGATCGTGCGAAACTCTGGAGCGAGCTGCGAAACCTTATTAAATCGAGACTCCCCGAGTACATGTTGCCTGCCATTTTTGTCGAGCTCGACGCCTTGCCGTTGACCTCCAGTGGCAAAGTTGACCGTCGAAAACTTCCAACTCCCGATCAAGCGAGACCTGATTTACAACAAGCTTATGTGGCTCCGCGAGACCGTGTCGAAGAACAACTCGCAACGCTGTGGGCCCACCTGCTGAAGTTGAAATCAGTAGGCGTGCACGACAACTTTTTTGAGCTTGGTGGTCACTCGTTGCTGGCAGCACGACTCTTTGCACAGATCGAGAACCGGTTCGGTAAGCACGTTCCGCTCGCCACCCTGTTTCAGTCGCCAACGATCGAGCAGTTAGCGACCGTGCTGCGGGATTCACGGGAAAGGTCATGGTCTTCACTGGTCGCCATTCAACCCGAAGGTTCCAGGCAACGTCTTTTCTGCATTCACGCTGCAGGCGCGAACGTGTTGATCTACCGGCCGCTTTCTCGTCACCTCGGCAATGACCAACCCGTGTACGCCCTCCAGGCGCAGGGACTTGACGGTAGTCAGCCGCTCAAGACGGTTGAAGAGATGGCAGCTCATTACATCAAAGAGATGCGAGTGTTTCAGCCGGAGGGTCCTTATCATCTGTTAGGCGCGTCTTTTGGCGGCCTCGTTATCTATGAAATGGCGTATCAACTCAGCCGCCAAAATCAGAAGGTTGGTTTAGTGGGGATGTTGAATACAAATTGTCCTGTGTACACGCTGGGCAAACGAATCGCCAGCCATGTTGTTCATTTGAGGGAGCATGGTCCACGCTACTATGGGAGCGCTGTCATCAAGGGTCTGACGCGCCGTATTAATAGGTATGTACCCGTTCCAACATCTGGTCCAAGTGGAAACGGGCTACCTCGGGAACTGGAAATCAGGCAGGTGCTTGAAGCGGATCGCGATCGTGACGAAGCTTTAGTGCGGACTGTGTCTGCGATATTGCGCGCTGAAGAAGTCTATGATCCCACGGGCAGGCTTTATCCTGGGAAAGTAACTTTATTTCGCGCGATCGACACCAAGCAGGACTTTCACGACAATCGTCTTGGCTGGCGTAACCTCGCCCAGGGCGGAGTTGAAGTGTACGACGTGCCGGGAACACACACTTCTATGAGAGAGGAACCGAACGTTGCTGTGTTAGTGGAAAAGCTGAAACCCTGCCTGGAGAAAGTCCAGCTTACGGATGATTGATTAGACGCGTTTCTGGGGAATACGGCTGTATTTCCAGTTTTATCTACTTTATGGTCGCGGATAAATACGACTTGTCGCCGACGCAGCTTG
Organism: Pyrinomonadaceae bacterium; assembly: GCA_035281525.1. GTDB lineage: Bacteria > Acidobacteriota > Blastocatellia > Pyrinomonadales > Pyrinomonadaceae > PSRF01. Next base: position 1,653 of record DATEDU010000150.1, read on the forward strand.
GGATGTTGATTCACGGCTCTGATCGTGACTCCGGAGCCTACATCCAACAGATGCTGTGCTCACTACGAGAAGATTTAAATCTGCCGGCATTGGAAAAAGCGTGGCAAGAGATCGTGAGCCGCCATTCGATCTTCAGGACAAGTTTCCACATCGTTGCTTCCCCACCATTTCAACGCGTTCATTCGCAGGTCACGTTGAGCATCGCAAAGGAAGACTGGACCGGCATGACGGCGAGCGATCAGGAACGTGCGCTGGCCACATATCTCGCGAATGATCGGCAGCGCAGCTTTGAGCCCACCGAAGCACCCTTAACTCGCATCGCACTCTTTCGCATGGCCCAGGCACATTACGAAATGGTCTGGACCTCTCATCACGCTCTCATGGATGGTCGAAGTCGACTATTGGTATTAAGAGAGCTTTTCTCTTTATATGACGCGTACGGTGACGGAGCCAATCTGGAACTAGCGCAGCCACGGCCGTATAGCGACTACATCGAATGGTTAAAGCAGTACGACCTCGATGCCGCCGAGAAATTTTGGCGAGACGAACTCCGGGGCTTTGTCACACCGGCGATCGTGAACCTGGGCGGAAGCCGGCCTTTGAAAGACGATGAGAGGATCTCTCACGCGACGGCTGAAACATACTTATCTGAACGCCTGACAAGCTCGATGAAAGAGTTGGCTGAGAGTGCGGGAGTGACGCTGAACACCCTCGTGCAGGCAAGCTGGGCTTTGATGATGAGCCGCTACACCGGAGAAGAAGAAATTGTGTTTGGAGCAACGCGCGCTTGTCGCCGTTCTTCGATTGCGGATGCTGGATCGATGGTTGGGCTCTTCATTAATACGCTGCCAGTGCGTGTTCGAGTAGCTTCAGAGGAGTTGGTAGTACCATGGCTCCAACGATTACGGGCCTCTCAAGTTGCCGTCCGCCACTATGAGCACACCCCGCTGGCGATGGTCCAGGAGTGGTCTGAAATTTCGCGCGGAACACCACTGTTTGAGAGCATAGTGATTTTTGAGAATCAGCAATTGAATGAGGTCCTCCAGTCGCAAGGTGGCGACTGGAAACATCGAAAGTTCCGCCTGATCGAACAAACTAATTATTCGCTGGTGCTAAATGGGTATGGCGGTAAGCAGTTATTGCTGAAGTTAGAATATGACCAAAGCCGCTTTGAGCTTTCTGCGATTGAGCGAATGCTCGATCATCTGACGACTTTGCTTCAGGGCATGGTTGATGGTCCTCAGCGTCGACTCAGCGATCTCCCCTTGCTCACAGAGGGTGAGAAGCGAGAATTGTTAGATGAGTGGCAAGGGCCAGTAACTAAGTTTCCAAGCGATTCCCACCTCCATGAACTGTTCGAACAACAAGTCGAGCGCAGTCCGAATGCAACAGCATTAGTCTCTGACGAACAGACGTTCACTTACAGCGAACTCAACGCCAGAGCGAATCAGCTCGCGCACTATCTTCAAAAGCTCGGCGTCGGCCCAGATGTCCTGGTCGGAATCTGCATCGAGCGATCGGCGCTAATGGTGGTCGGCCTGCTTGGGATACTGAAAGCAGGCGGAGCATATCTGCCTTTAGATCCTGCGTACCCCAGTGAGCGGTTGCGATTCATGCTGCAGGATGCGGGTGCGCCGGTTTTGCTCACCGTCAGCGGGTTAGGCGATAGCAGCTCGGCGAGTGCACAAGTAGTTTGTCTTGACACGATGTGGGAACGTATTGCACAGGAGCCTGATGACAATCCGCAGAGTAAGATTACCGCGCAAAATCTGGCGTACGTGATCTACACATCCGGTTCAACGGGCAAGCCGAAAGGTTCAATGATTCCGCACGAAGGGATCTGCAACCGCTTATTGTGGATGCAGGATACCTACCAGCTGACGGAATCAGATCGCGTGCTGCAGAAGACACCGTTCACGTTCGATGTGTCGGTGTGGGAGTTTTTCTGGCCTTTGATCACTGGGGCTCGGCTGGTGATGGCCAAGCCTGACAGTCACGGCGACAGCCGGTACTTGGTGGAAACGATCAAGCAACAGGAGATCACGACGATGCACTTTGTGCCGTCGATGTTAGCGGCGTTTCTGGAAGATGGTGGAGTCAGCGAGTGCCGGAGTTTGAGACGAGTGATCTGCAGCGGTGAAGCGTTGACGTACGAGTTGAAGGAAAGATTCAGGAAGCGGCTGCCGACGGAGTTGCATAACTTGTATGGGCCGACGGAAGCCTCGGTAGACGTAACGTATTGGGATTGCGGGAGCGAGATGGATCGGCCGGTGGTGCCTATCGGACGTCCGATCGCGAACACGCAAATCTATGTGCTGGACAAAGAGTTGCAGCCGGTGCCGGTGGGAGTGGCAGGGGAGTTGTACATCGGTGGAGTTGGGTTGGCGCGGGGTTATCTGCAGCGAGCAGATCTGACGGCGGAGCGATTTCTCCCGGATCCATTTGGTGAAAAGGGAGCGCGAATTTATCGGACGGGAGATCTGGCTCGGTACCTGGCGGATGGAAATGTTGAATACCTCGGTCGCACGGATCATCAGGTGAAGCTGCGAGGTTTCCGGATTGAGTTGGGAGAAATCGAGTCGGCGCTGAATGAGCATCCGGCGGTGCAGCAGGCGGTGGTAACTATTTCCAGCACCAACAATCAAGATCCACGTCTGGTCGCTTACTGTGTTCGGACTCAGAGCTCTGACGCAACTGCCGGCGAATTGCAAGCAGCCTTGAAACGAACACTGCCGGATTATATGGTGCCCATGAGTTTTGTTTTTCTCGAGCAGATGCCGTTGACTTCCAGCGGCAAGATAAATCGGAGAGCACTTCCTCAGCCCGATGCGCCGATGTCCGATATCGTTTTTGAAGCTCCTCGGACGGCAAACGAAGAAAAGTTAGCGGCAATGTGGGCCAGCATTCTAAAACTGGAACGCGTCGGGGTTCATGACAACTTCTTCAATCTCGGAGGACATTCTTTGCTGGCCTTCCAGCTAATATCACGCGTTCGTGATGACTTTAAGGTAGAGCTTCCGTTGCGCCGTGTTTTCGAAACCCCTACCGTGGCGGGACTGTCTCGTTGGATCAGCGAGGCAGCAGAGCAGGGGCTCGATCACACGGGACCAGCAATCAAAGCGATACCACGCCAGCGACGCACGAGGTCCTCTGTGCAACACGCCGTAGAAGAACAATGAGCTGCTGTTCGTGAGCATAAAGATTTGATGATCTACGAAAACGATCAGACCCTTAATAGCGATACATCCGAACCTGAAGGTGACGTGTACGTCTTTCCAGCCTCATTTGGGCAACAACGACTTTGGTTTTTGAATCAGCTCGAGCCCAGCAGCCCTTTCTATAACATCTCGCGAATAGTGCGGCTTAGCGGGCGGCTGCAGACGGAGTTGCTGCAGCAGGCGCTAACTACCATGGTGGAGCGCCATGAAGTTTTGCGTACACGATTCGCGACGGAGAATGGCAACCTCGTCCAGGTCATTGCACCGGAAGCTGACGTGCGCCTCGCAACGATCGACTTAAGCGGCGTCCACGACGATGAAAAAGAAGCCACCGCCCAGAGGCTCGCGAAACAAGAGGTGGAAACTCCTTTTGATTTAGCTCGAGGCCCACTCCTGCGTGCACAGTTAATAAGACTTGATGTCGAACAGCACCTTCTGCTGTTAACAATGCACCACATTATTAGCGATGGCTGGTCGAGTGGAATCTTACTTAGAGAGTTAACGAGCCTTTACCAGGGTTTCGTTGATGGTCGCCCTGCAAGCCTTCCCGAACTTCCAATTCAGTATGCCGACTTTGCCGAATGGCAGCGCGAATTATTGCAAGGCGAGTTTCTCGAGAAGCAAATTGCTTATTGGCGCAAACATCTTGAGGGTGCTCCTGCCGTTATCGAACTGCCGACGGATCAGCCACGTCCCCAAGTTCAGACATTTCGCGGTGCCAGACAAACAGCGCTTTTGTCCGGCGGTTTAAGTCGCCAGCTCGAAGAGTTGAGTCGGAGTCAGGGTGTCACGCTGTTCATGACATTGTTGGCGGCGTTCCAGGTACTGCTCCATCGTTACAGTGGGGTTGAAGATATCGTTGTCGGCTCACCCATTGCTAACCGAAATCGCTCAGAGTTGGAAGGCCTCATCGGATTCTTTGTCAACATCCTGGTGTTGCGTACAGATTGTTCCGGTAATCCGACTTTTTCCGAGTTACTGCGGCGGGTACGAGAAGTTGGGCTCGAAGCTTACGCTCACCAGGATGTGCCTTTCGACAAACTCGTTGAGGAACTAAAGCCGGAACGCAGTCTCAGTTACTCGCCGTTATTTCAAGTCGCATTTGCGTTACAAAAGGGCCTTGAATCAACGCTCAACCTACCTGGCCTGAAGCTCAGCTGGATGGAAGTAGACCGAGGTAGTTCGAAGTTTGATCTTGCGCTCTTCGTATCCGAGACAGCAGATGGCCTCTCCTGTCTGCTCGAGTACGATACCGATCTTTTTCAGGATACGACCATCCGCCGCATGCTCGGCCATTTTGAAAATCTATTGCAGAGCATCGTCTCCAACCCTGACCAACGAATTGGTAAGCTGCCTATGCTCACGCCCGCGGAGCTTTCCGAAGTCATAGCAATGAGCCGGGGCGGAGAGCTCGTGGAGAATCATCGCACTTGTTTGCATGAGTTGTTTCAACGACAAGTGGAGAAGAACCCGGAGAATGTCGCGCTTGTTTACGAGGAAGCTCAGCTCAATTATCGCGAGCTGAATCAACGTGCAAATCAGGTCGCGCATTATCTGCGTCGTGTTGGTGTAGGAGCTGAAACGCTGGTGGGAATTTGTCTGGAGCGCTCACTCGAGATGGTGATCGGTCTCCTGGGAATACTGAAAGCAGGCGCTGCCTACGTGCCGTTGGATCCAACATATCCAGATGAGCGGCTTCGTTTGATCGTCGAGGAGTCAGGGATTTCAGTTGTCCTAACCGAGCAACGCGTCCGCGACATTTTTCCCCAAGATGCAGTGAGGTCGATATCGCTTGATGCCGACTGGACGGATGTAGCTCGGGAGAGCACGGAGAATCCTGAGCCTAATACCGTTCCCGGCAATTTGGCGTACGTGATCTACACATCCGGCTCAACGGGCAAGCCGAAAGGTTCAATGATTCCGCACGAAGGGATCTGCAACCGCTTGCTGTGGATGCAGGATGCTTATCACCTGACGGAATCAGATCGCGTGCTGCAGAAGACACCGTTCACGTTCGATGTGTCGGTGTGGGAGTTTTTCTGGCCTTTGATCACTGGTGCTCGGCTGGTGATGGCCAAGCCTGGCAGTCACGGCGACAGCCGGTACTTGGTGGAAACGATCAAGCAACAGGAAATCACGACGATTCACTTTGTGCCGTCGATGTTAGCGGCGTTTCTGGAAGATGGTGGAGTCAGCGAGTGCCGGAGTTTGAAACGAGTAATCTGCAGCGGTGAAGCTTTGACATACGAGTTGAAGGAAAGATTCAGGAAGCGGCTGCCGACGGAGTTACATAACTTGTATGGGCCGACTGAAGCCTCGGTAGACGTAACGTATTGGCACTGTGGGAGCGAGATGGATCGGCCGGTGGTGCCTATCGGACGTCCGATCGCGAACACGCAAATCTATGTGCTGGACAAAGAGTTGCAGCCGGTGCCGGTGGGAGTGGCAGGGGAGTTGTACATCGGTGGAGTTGGGTTGGCGCGAGGATATCTGCAGCGAGCGGATCTGACGGCGGAGCGATTTCTCCCGGATCCATTTGGTGAAAAGGGAGCGCGAATTTATCGGACGGGAGATCTGGCTCGGTATCTGGCGGATGGAAATGTTGAATACCTTGGTCGCACGGATCATCAGGTGAAGCTGCGAGGTTTCCGGATTGAGTTGGGAGAAATCGAATCGGCGTTGAATGAGCATCCGGCGGTGCAGCAGGCGGTGTTCGTAGCTCGTGAAGAGAGCACTGGTAGCAAACGGTTGGTCGCCTATGTGGTTCCGGATCAACGAGGCGCAGGTCCGATCAGCCGGCTTCTTAATTTCGAAGCAGCGGGACAACTCGACGGTCTC
>DATEDU010000151.1:0-2567 GCA_035281525.1 Pyrinomonadaceae bacterium
TAATCGCGGTGGTCCAAATTTGAATTGTGTGTAACTGAGTCCGTAGCCAAACGGGTAAAGCGGCGTCACAGGTACATCGAGGTACTTAGACGTGTATTTCTGATCCGTCGGCGGCCGGCCCGTACTTTTATGGTTGTAGTAGATCGGCACCTGCCCCAGGGTGCGCGGAAACGTCACCGGCAACTTTCCGCCCGGATTGACGTCGCCGAAGAGCACGTCAGCGATCGCCGGACCACCCTGCGTTCCGGCAAACCATGTTTCCAGAATGGCAGGGGAATTATCAGCCAGCCAGTTGATGGTCAAAGGCCTGCCATTCATCAAAACAATCACGTAAGGCTTGCCTAATGCGTGAATAGCCTGGATCAACTCCATCTGCCGGCCGGGAAGATCGAGTGAAGTACGCGATGCCGCCTCACCACTCATATCAGCAGTCTCGCCGACAGCGAGGATAGCAACATCAGCATCACGCGCAGCATTCACCGCTTCTTGTATCGAATTCGGTCCTGCAGGTACGGTCGCGCTGCGGGCTGAACTCTCGGCAACACCAGCAGGTGGCGCATCAAAGTTTCCGGTCACTCCGCGACCTTCAATCCCCACTCCCTTGGCGTAGAGAATTTTCGCTCCGGGCACTTTTTCTCTGATTCCTGCAAGCAACGTAACCGTATCCGAAGGTTTCCCATCGCCCGCCCAAGAGCCGAGCATTGCTTTAGGATCATCAGCCAGTGGTCCAATGACGGCTATTGATCCGACGCTTTTATTGAGCGGTAGGGTACCGCGTTCATTTTTTAGGAGTACCAGAGATCGTGCGGCAATCTCACGCGCTGCCGCGACATTTGCCGCGTTGAGGACCACCGCCCGTTCACGGGCCTCGTCAGCGTAAGGTCTCTCAAACAAGCCGAGGCGAAACTTGATCCGCAGGATGCGTCGTACCGCTTCGTCAATCGTCTGTTGCGTAACCTTGCCGGCCCGCAGTAGCTCACTTGTATGCTTAGAATAAAATCGGCTTACCATCTCCATGTCGGTGCCGGCATTCAGCGCGTATTGGGCCGCTTCCGCCTCGGTTGCAGCCAGCCGGTGATTCATCAATTCCATTACCGCCGTGTAATCACTAACCACAAAACCATCGAACTTCCATTCGCCGCGCAACACCTCAGTTAGCGTGAACGGGTTAGCTGTAGTTGGCACGCCATTGAGATCATTGAAGGCACTCATAAACGTTCCCACGCCGGCGTCAACGGCCGCTTTGAATGGAGGAAAGTAAATCTCCCGCAGAGTCCTCTCAGACATGTCGGTCGTGTTGTAATCGCGCCCCGCCTCAGCCGCGCCGTAAGCCACCCAATGTTTCGCGCACGAAACAATCTTGTCCGGCTGGCTGTAATCGGCACCCTGAAATCCGCGAACTCGCGCAGTTGCCATAATTGAACCAAGGTAGGGATCCTCGCCTGAACCTTCGACGATCCGTCCCCAGCGTGCGTCGCGCGCGATGTCGACCATTGGCGCAAAGGTCCAGTGCAGACCGCTCGCTCGCGACTCCGCTGCCGCGATGCTTGCCGCACGCTCAACCGCGACTGGGTCCCAACTGGCAGCTTCACCAAGCGGAACTGGGAAGATCGTGCGGTAGCCGTGGATTACGTCGAAGCCGAATATCATAGGAATCTTCAAACGCGACTGCTCCACCGCAACTCTTTGCAACTCATTTGTCTGTTTGGCGCCACGTACATTTAAAGTAGACCCAAGCAGCCCTTTGCGGACAAGTTCGACGTGTTCTGGTCGATACTTTCCATCGGCATGTCCATCGAGTTGCTGAAGTTGCCCAAGCTTTTCTTCGAGAGTCATCTGCGCGAGCAGTGCATCGATCCTCTTTTCAACCTCAGTTCGCTGCGGCGGCGCTGCGACAGCTGAGAACACGAAGATCAAAACACCAATGAGCGGTAACAGACGCTCTTGTCTTAAAATTCTCATACGGAACTCTCCTTGATCGCACCGAGAAGCACTATTCAATTACGATCTCCGCCACGACTGGTAAATGGTCTGAAGGAAACCTTCCATCCCACGTATCCGACGCCACTCCATGTTGAAGTACTCGTATTCTTCCTTTCACGAACACATAATCGATCTTCATCTCGGGAACAAGAGCCTTGAATTCGTTGAAGGTGGACGTTGGCCCATGGTGGTCATGCTGAGAGGCATATCGAGTATCTCGCAGCGCTAAGTGCGAGCTCACTGATTTTTCCGAGTTTTTGCCGGTCAGAAGCTGGTAGCCGTCCGATGACTCGGTGAAATTGAAGTCACCGGTTACGACGACAGGAAGATCTGCGACTGTCTGGCGGATCCGATCGAGCAAGACTCGCGCACTTTCTTTTCGCGCCAGCACTCCACGATGATCGAAGTGAGTATTGAAGTGGAAAAAGACCTTGCCAGTTTTCGTATCTTTAAGCTTTACCCAGGTTACGATTCGCGGATACGAGGCATCCCATCCCTTGCTTGGGACGTTTGGAGTTTCCGACAACCAGAACGTTGAGCTTCCAAGACTCGTGAACCGAGACTTGCGGTACAAAATCGCCGAA
>DATEDU010000152.1:0-2642 GCA_035281525.1 Pyrinomonadaceae bacterium
TGATCTTGACGTTCTTCTTCCGGAGTATTCCTGGGTCGGAGTCGGCCGCGCTGATGGCAAAGCTGGCGGAGAGTTTTCGGCGATTTTGTACCGCAAGTCTCGGTTCACGAGTCTTGGAAGCTCAACGTTCTGGTTGTCGGAGACTCCAAACGTCCCAAGCAAGGGATGGGATGCCTCATATCCGCGAATCGTAACCTGGGTAAAGCTTAAAGATACGAAAACTGGCAAGGTCTTTTTCCACTTCAATACTCACTTCGATCATCGTGGAGTGCTGGCGCGGAAAGAAAGTGCGCGACTCTTGCTCGATCGGATCCGCCAGACCGTCGCAGATCTTCCTGTCGTCGTAACCGGTGATTTCAATTTCACGGAGTCATCGGACGGCTACCAGCTTCTGACCGACAAGAACTCGGAAAAATCAGTGAGCTCGCACTTAGCGCTGCGAGATACTCGATATGCCTCTCAGCATGACCACCATGGGCCAACTTCCACCTTCAACGAGTTCAAGGCTCTTGTTCCCGGGATGAAGATCGATTATGTGTTCGTGAAAGGAAGAATACGAGTACTTCAACATGGAGCAGCGTCGGATACGTGGGATGGAAGGTTTCCTTCAGACCATTTACCAGTCCTGGCGGAGATCGTAATTGAATAATGCTTCTCAGTGCGATCAAGGAGAGTTCCGTATGAGAATTTTAAGACAAGAGCGTCTATTACCGCTCATTGGTATTTTGATCTTCGTGTTCTCAGCTGTCGCAGCGCCGCCGCAGCAAAGTGAGGTTGAAAAGAGGATCGATGCACTGCTCGCGCAGATGACTCTCGAAGAAAAGCTGGGGCAACTTCAGCAACTTGATGGACATGCCGATGGAAAGTATCGACCAGAACATCTCGAACTTGTCCGCAAAGGGCTGCTTGGATCCACTTTAAATGTACGTGGCGCCAAACAGACAAATGAGCTGCAAAGAGTTGCGGTGGAGCAGTCGCGTTTGAAGATTCCTATGATATTCGGCTTCGATGTAATCCACGGCTACCGCACGATCTTCCCAGTTCCGCTTGGTGAAGCTGCCAGTTGGGACCCAGTCGCGGTTGAGCGTGCGGCAAGCATCGCGGCAGCGGAATCGCGAGCCAGCGGTCTGCACTGGACCTTTGCACCAATGGTTGACATCGCCCGCGATGCACGCTGGGGGCGCATCGTCGAAGGTTCAGGCGAGGATCCCTACCTTGGTTCAATCATGGCAACTGCGCGAGTCCGCGGATTTCAGGGTGCCGATTACAGCCAGCCTGACAAGATTGTTTCGTGCGCGAAACATTGGGTAGCTTACGGCGCCGCTGAGGCGGGGCGCGATTACAACACGACCGAAATGTCTGAGAGGACTCTGCGGGAGATTTACTTTCCTCCATTCAAAGCGGCCGTTGACGCCGGCGTGGGAACGTTTATGAGTGCATTCAATGATCTCAATGGCGTGCCAACTACAGCTAATCCGTTCACGCTAACTGAGGTGTTGCGCGGCGAATGGAAGTTTGATGGTTTTGTGGTTAGTGATTACACGGCGGTAATGGAATTGATGAATCACCGGCTGGCTGCAACCGAGGCGGAAGCGGCCCAATACGCACTGAATGCCGGCACCGACATGGAGATGGTAAGCCGATTTTATTCTAAGCATGCGAGTGAGTTACTGCGGGCCGGCAAGGTTACGCAACAGACCATTGACGAAGCGGTACGACGTATCCTGCGGATCAAGTTTCGCCTCGGCTTGTTTGAGAGACCTTACGCTGACGAGGCCCGTGAACGCGCGGTGGTCCTCAACGCGGCGAATGTCGCGGCAGCGCGTGAGATTGCCGCACGCTCTCTGGTACTCCTAAAAAATGAACGCGGCACCCTACCGCTCAATAAAAGCGTTGGATCAATAGCCGTCATTGGACCGCTGGCTGATGATCCCAAAGCGATGCTCGGCTCGTGGGCGGGCGATGGGAAACCTTCGGATACGGTTACGTTGCTTGCGGGAATCAGAGAAAAAGTGCCTGGGACGAAAATTCTCTACGCCAAAGGAGTCGCGATCGAGGGTCGCGGAGTGACCGGAAACTTTCATGCGCCACCTGCTGCTGTTGCCGAGAGTTCAGCCCGAAGCGCGACCGTGCCTGTGGAACCGAACTCGATAGAAGAGGCGGTGAACGCCGCGCGTCAGGCTGATGTTGCTATCCTCGCTGTCGGCGAAACTGCGGACATGAGTGGGGAAGCGGCATCTCGCACTTCACTGGATCTTCCCGGACGGCAGATGGAATTGATCCGCGCGATTCATGCCTTAGGCAAGCCGTACATCGTTGTGTTGATGAATGGCAGGCCTTTGACCATCAACTGGCTGGCTGATAATTCCCCTGCGATTCTGGAAACGTGGTTTGCCGGAACGCAGGCTGGTCCGGCGATCGCTGACGTGCTCTTCGGCGATGTCAATCCGGGCGGAAAGTTGCCAGTCACGTTTCCGCGCACCCTGGGGCAGGTGCCGATTTACTACAACCATAAAAGTACGGGCCGGCCGCCGACGGATCAGAAATACACGTCTAAGTACCTCGATGTACCTGTGACGCCGCTTTACCCGTTTGGCTACGGACTCAGTTACACACAATTCAAATTTGGACCACCGCGATTA
>DATEDU010000153.1:0-12495 GCA_035281525.1 Pyrinomonadaceae bacterium
AAGTGGCCCTGTAAACTGATAGCGTATGTTCTGATGCCAGATCACTTTCACTTGATTGTGAATCCGCGCGATGGCCGAGTAAGAGAGTTCCTACGTGATTTCAAAGGGTCAGCTGCTAAAGCAATTTTGAAGTCAGACACAGGTATTCAGTTCGTCAAGACCGACGATGGATATCAAGTTTGGCAGGAAAGTTTCAAAGCCATGCCGTTATGGAGTGCTTGGATGATTTGGCAGAAAATCAATTACATCCACCGGAATCCGCTCAAAGCGCGCTTAGTCAAATCTGCCAAAGACTACTACTGGTCAAGTTTTCGTTCGTTCTACTCGCAAAGCGTTGAGCCGTTAGCCGTGGATCGAGATTGGTGGTGGCCGGATGATGCAGAAAAACTGTCGAAAGCTCAAAAGGAGTTGGGTTGGTATAGCTATTCCAAGAGGAAGAAGGAAACATAGTTGTATCAGGTAGTGAAGCAGGAGCGGGGGCGCGCTTCGCTTGACCCCTTCCCAACCTGCAAATTTCCTCTGGCTGCAATTCTTATCTGACTCCATTTTCTCTGGCTGTCAATTTTCATAAGTTGGTCCAATGGTTTGAGCTGGAGCGGGGGCGCGCTTCGCTTGACCCCTTCCCAACCTGCAAATTTTTGCAGATGACCATTTTTTAACTAAAATTGGCGAATGCAGCTGCCCGTGAATCCGCCGATTTTGCCGATGCTGGCAAAACGTGTCGGCGAATTACCTACCGCCGGAGATTGGATTTTCGAACCGAAGTGGGACGGCTTCCGAGCCTTGGTCTTTCGCGATGGTGATGACGTCCTGATCCAAAGCCGCGACGAAAAGTCACTCAACCGTTACTTTCCCGAATTAATAGAGCCGCTCTGCTCCCAACTCCCTGAGCGTTGCGTCCTTGATGGTGAGGTCGTCCTGATGAAGGATGGAGCGCTCGACTTCGACGCGCTCCAGCTGCGTATTCATCCCGCCGCGTCTCGAGTCAAGCTCTTGTCTCAACAAATACCGGTTTCAATCGTCTTCTTCGATCTGCTGTGCGAAGGTCAGCGCGATCTGCGAAGCCTGCCGTTTCAGAAGCGGCGTAAGATGCTGGAATCCTTCCTCTCGTCCGCTAAGCCGCCCATCCACTTGACGCCGACAACAACTGAATTACGAGTCGCCGCCGATTGGTTTCGTCGGTTCGAAGGAGCTGGTCTTGACGGCGTCGTTGCGAAACCTGTATTGGGAACTTACGAATCGAACAAGCGCGTTATGCTCAAGGTCAAGCACGAACGCGAGTGCGATTGTGTGGTCGCAGGTTTCCGCTGGCACAAGAAAGGCGAGAGCACGGGAATAGGTTCACTGCTACTTGGGTTGTTTGATGACGGCGGTGCGTTACAGCACGTTGGCGTGTGCGCGAGTTTCACGGATAAGAAAAGGTTGGAACTCGTCGACTTCTTAGCGCCTTACAGGAAGAACGCACTGGCCAATCACCCGTGGAAACAATGGGCCGAATTTGAAAACAGTCATCGCCTACCAGGCGCCCAGAGCCGCTGGAGTCACGGAAAGGATCTGTCGTGGGAGCCAGTGCGACCTGAGTTGGTAGTTGAAGTCGCTTACGACCACATGCAGGGTGATCGGTTCCGTCACACAGCTCAGTTTCGAAGGTGGCGTATGGACAAAAAACCGAGTGAGTGCACTTATGCGCAGCTCGAGGTTGTTCCGCCTTTGGAACTGAAGAAAATTTTCGCGACTAGAAAGAGTTCTTAGAACTCGCGGCTACCACAGCCGTTTAAATCGTGAACGAGAAAGAACATAGTGCTCATGGCCACTGGATAACTTTTGATTGAGGCTTACTCGATGTGATTCCCATTGGCGCCGGCTGAGTTCGAGGAATGTCCTCAGCATTCGTAGTTGACGGTGGTGCAGGTCTTCGTTCACGACTTACTTCAACAGTTATCGGAGCTGGTTTCGAGTCAACGTCTGACTCCTCATGTATGACTTCTGCTTCGCGACGAACAGTGTCCCCTCTATGTCTTGAAACAGACGAGCGGACAGGCGGTGGATTTGAGATCGGCTTAACGGTATGGTTCGAATAAAGCGGTGGTTCTGGTGGTTCGCTTGGTTGTTGTTGATCGGGCTCTCGGGCGGCAGGTTGCTCCGCAGGAATGTTCGACTCCATCGTCAGTTCATTGGCTGTCGCAGGTGGCTGCGTGGCGTCGTCGGCGCGCGTTCCCGTAATCCGATAAGTCGCAAATATACCGAAACTCACGACGACAATGATGACTGCGGCCAGTGCGGCGAGAGTTTTCGGACTGGATGTCACTCGAGCTACAAAGACTTGGCCAGGGTGAAACGCGTCAGCCGTTACAGGCGGTGGATCGACGATTTCCGGCAGTATCCTGGAAGCGTTAGGCTTTGATTCGCTGCAACTCTTCTCCTCGGCAACTCTCAGTTTTCTCGCCTCGACGACTGTGCGTGTCTCGGCCTTTTGCAGCACGTTGACAATTTTCGGAAATCCTCGTGCTGTGGCCCACATCAAAGCTGATGTTCCGAAGCGCGTCTTTGCATGAATGTCCGCGCCTCGTTCTAACAGAAGTTCGACAATTTCGTTTCGGCCGAAGAACGCAGCCAGCAAGAGAGCAGTGAAACCGTCCTCTCTTTTTGCATTTAAATCGACGCCTGAATCAAGCAGAGCCCGCACGGTATCTATCGAGTCGTCGCAAACTGCTTCCATTAACGGCGTCATGCCGTTCGCGTTTACGAGTACTCCAACCTGGTCAGACTCGGCTTTTTTTATCGCTGCGGACACGTTATCTCACCTCGCCATTAGTCAACGATCGTGATTCTGTCGCCGGGTTGAATCAACGGATCTTCAACCTTGCCTGTGTTTATGTCTTTCAATTTGTAACGCGTTACTTGAAGAAATCCATCAGCCTTTTCGCGAGCCAACTGCGCTTCCTTGCCTTTCTTCGTAAGCCCTTCGGCGATCAGGATCGCCTGCGTAAGCGTCAAACCCAGCCGAAATGGTTTTTCACCTGGACTCTTCACCTCACCTCCAAGATAGAAGAACTGCGTCGGATTCCGGTGAACCGTTATTACGTCACCGGGACGGACTAGTACGTTCATCTGAGCCGGCTCAGACAAATCGATATTGAAGACTTTACGCGTCTCATGTTGGATGAGCGTCAGCCGACCGGCTTCCGTTAGAGGTTGGGCATCGGCAATCACAACGTAGAGAGGTATCGCTTCACGCCGTAACAATTTCGTGCCCGGTTCTTTGACCAGCCCACTGATGAGAATTCCATGACTCTGATACTCACGGACTGTGACTGCAACTTTAGGCTGTTCGCTGATAGCTCTCCGCTTCAGATCGGCTTCCAATTTCGTTTTTATTTCTTCAACTGTAAGGCCGGCTACTGGCAGCGGTTCGACCAGATTAGGATGTTCGAGTAGGCCGTCGTTCGTGACGGTAAACAAACTGGATGCGCTTGTATCACTAAGCCGAACGTCGAGTATGTCACCGACGCCAACCCGGTAAATCTTCGTCAGATCGTCTCTTAATTTTCCTGACGAGGGATTGGAAGCAGTTAACGATACCTCCATTCCGACCGCATCGTTCGAACCCAAATTCGGTAACTTTCGCTGCGTTCCTGATTTGAAGTACGCCTCGCCGAGCTTGGCGTATGCCTCAGCATGATTGGGATTCAGTTTGAGGGCGAGCTCAAGATGCTTAATAGCTTCCGGCAAACGCCCGAGCGTGAGATGGGAGCTTCCTAATCCATAGTGAGCATCGGCGTAGCCAGGATAATACTGAAGCGCCTTCTCGAATGACTCAGCCGCCTGCCTGAACAGCCCCGCACGGTTGTATTTGACTCCCATTTGATGGCACTCAAAGGCCAATGCAAGTGAGTTAGCTGAGACAGCGCGATCTATATCAGCTCCCGTAGCGCGCGTCGCGCCGGAATTCGTGGAAAATGGAGTCTCTCGAACGCGCGTCTGATCAGGTTTTGATTGACCTGACGAGATTTGAGCGTTAGTTAAAGTTGCGAGAAGAAGAGCGAACAAAGGCAAGTACTTGTACATGGGGCTCCCCCTAAAGAGTGAAAGTTCCACCACCCAGTCTTTAAAACGGGCTCAGAAAAATGCTTTTCCGATAAACCGGCAAGGGCGGGGGATAAACTACTTCCGCAAACCGCACTTTGGGGAAGGGGTATTGCTAGTTTGGCTGTTTTATACCACGGTGTGCTGATCTAAACCAACCTCTGAGGGGCTCCTCTTGCAAACCTTACTAGGGTGGCGCCAAGCCCGCCCGCGTCCGGTGGAGCATCGGTCCAAACATCAACAAACGATGTCTTCGCCAGCACGTTGCGCACGATCTCTCGCTGAACGCCAATGCCTTTGCCGTGAATGATGCGAACGCTTCGGAAACCCTTAGCATGAGCTTCACACAGGTATTCCTCGACCACGCGCTTGACGTCTCGAGGCGGTATGGTGTGCAAATCAATCACGTCCGTGATCTCTATCGTGATTGGATCGGGAAAAGGATTGTATGGATCGACGTTGTCGTCGCCTTCGATCACTTCGGACGAATCAGGCGGCTGGCGTTGAATGATCGTTCTAATCCAGTTGAATAAACTCATTGGAAGGGTTTCTTGACACTGTTGCGAGCGGGCATATACACTCGCGGTCTTTCAAATCAAGGCAATCTTATCAGCGATCTCGAGGAGAATGTCTGTTTTCATTCTCCGCTTTCTCGCGTCGGAAAGGACAGCTAAAAAGCATGGGTACTCGTAAAAAGATTACGGTTATCGGAGCCGGAAATGTGGGTGCGACGGCGGCCCATTGGTTAGCCGCAAAAGAGTTAGGTGACGTGGCCCTGGTAGACATTGTCGAAGGCGTGCCGCAGGGAAAATCGTTGGACCTCGCGCAGGCTGCACCGGTAGAAGGCTATGACGTTCGGCTAGCAGGCCTTAATAGTTACGAGGGGACTGAAAATTCCGATGTCGTAATTATCACCGCGGGATTGCCACGCAAACCCGGAATGAGCCGGGACGATCTTTTAAGGACGAACGCAGACATCGTTTCGAAGGTTGTCGACGAAGTGGTAAAGCGTTCACCCGACTCGATTCTGATAGTTGTATCGAATCCGCTGGATGCGATGTGCCAGGTTGCTCTACGTCGCTCCGGTTTTCCGAAACATCGTGTAATCGGGATGGCCGGCGTACTCGATTCCGCGCGCATGCGTTGTTTTCTTGCCGAAGCCCTGGATGTATCCGTCGAGAACGTTACAGCTTTTGTATTGGGAGGGCACGGAGACACCATGGTCCCACTTCCACGTTTCTCAACGTGCGCGGGAATACCAATCACTGAGTTGTTACCTAAGGACCAGATCGATGCGATCGTAAAACGCACAGCGAACGGTGGTGCAGAGATCGTAGGTCTACTCAAAACCGGTTCGGCTTACTACGCTCCGTCCGCAGCCGCAGTAGAGATGACTGAGTCCATCTTAAAAGATAAGAAGAAGATTCTGCCGTGTGCCGCTTACCTGGAAGGGGAATATGGCATCACCGGGTTGTACGTTGGCGTACCATGCAAGCTTGGCGCACGCGGCCTGGAGCAGATAATTGAGATAAACCTGACTGCTGAGGAGCGGATTGCTTTGCAGAAGAGCGCTGCCGCAGTGCAGGAATTGATAAACGTGCTAGGGATCTGAATTAGCTGTGGGACCGGTGTCAGCGCGATGCGCGTTTGACTTAGGCCGACTCCTGCGGTTGCGGCGTTTCGAGGCGCAATCCAAACACCCGCAACCCCGAGGCTTAATCACTCCTTCAAAGTATTCCTCACCATAGTCATAAGTTATTTCTTCACCGGGCTTAATTCTTTTAAGTGCATAGATCCACACTCTATATCGGTGGGAAATAATCGCTTCAGCGTTAGGTTTGCAGGAGTGGTTAGCGTACCGCGCGATGTTGTCGCGCGAACTTCCGTCGAGTGACCATTTCGTGTTTAGGCCGAAGAAATACTTTCCGTACGGGTGGCGATCGACCTCTTCGTTCGTAATCAGCGGTCCGAAATATTCAACAATTCGCTTGCCTTTGGGTATTGGCTTTTGCGCGACGAGTCCAAGCCCTGTGCGGGTTCTTTTAACCGCGAACAATTCGCTGACGCCGCGGTTTGTCATGCGGCGTATTTTACACGAACGACAAAAGGAGCCATCAAGCTACCATCTCATTGTTTTTTACAGCCGCAGCTTCATTCAAAGTCGTTAGCCACGACGGCGACCATGAAGACTCGCTGTCTTTTCCTTTGACCGATCGATCTCCGATTCCACCCGCCTCAGGCAGTACTCGATTCACAAGACTCAACATTTCGGCAGAAAGTTCCGGAAACAGCGCATCAAAGTAAACTGCCATCTTCGCCTGAACTGAAATGACCAGCTCGGCTCGGCCCTGTTTACATGCGCCGACAATCTGACGCGCCGCCCGCTCGGCCTTTATTGATGTTAGCGGGAGCGCATCACTGATGCTGAACCATGCGTACTCGCTGCGGTGTTGTCCCTTGAAATCGGCGTTGCGAGGACTGCCAGTGCGCATCAGGCCCGGGCAAACCGTAGTCACGACGATTCCGTCCTTGCGCAGTTCAGCTCTCAGTCCCTTCGACAGACCTACGAGCGCGAATTTGCTCGCACAGTATGGGACTAAATGAGGAATGCTTATTTTGCCGCCGATTGACGAGATATTTACGATGCGGCCTTCTTTTCGCTGCCGCATCTCCGGCAGTACCGCGAGAATCGTGTTGAGTGGTCCCCAGAAGTGGGTATCCATTGCCTGCTCATAGTCCTCGCGATTCATCACTTCGACCGGACCCACCTGGATTACACCGGCGTTGTTCACAAGAACATCGATTCGGTCGAAACGGTTATGAATCTGGCTGACCATATTTGCAACATCGAGTTTGTTCGTTACGTCGCATTTAACGACCATGACTTCTTGCGCAAGTTGCTGCAGATCGACTCGCGCGCGGTCGAGTTCCTCTTCGTCGCGCGCGCAGATCGCGACTCGAGCTCCTTCACCCGCGAATTCTCGAGCGAGCACCAAGCCCAGTCCACGAGACCCGCCTGTAATTAGTACTGTCTTGTCCTTGAGATCAGCTTCAAAAGCTTTTCGGAGAAGTGATCGAGCCGCTAAAAACCCCGCGGCAGTAATTGCGCCGGCTTTGATGAGATTAGTTCCTTTGTTCTGAGTCATTCTCGCTATCACAGCAACTTCTGCTCCGTTTTCAAGTACTTCGCATCTCATCGTGCATCTGCGGTATTGCTGGCATTGTGATTGCGGCATGGAGTGATCATGCTGTTCGGCAGGCAGTCAGACGTACGTATTTAAGACGCTAAATCGAGGAACAAATCATGAAATCAGATACAACTGTTGAACGTCCGTCAGATGAGGCCCAACGAAGTGTTCCTGAACAGGTGATGGAGCGCCTGTTGGAATTTGAGGCTGTTTCATTACCCGTAATCAGCATGTATCTCGATGCGCGCGTGAATGAACATGGCCGCGACAATTTTCTTCCGTTCGTACGTAAGGAATTAACCAAGCGTAGCAAGTCGTATCCGCAACAATCAGAGGAGCGTGCGAGTTTCGAAGAGGATTTCGTCAGGATTGGTCGTTACCTCGAGCAAGGAGCGCCGGCTGCCGCACAAGGAATAGCGATATTCGCTTGCTCGGGGGCGAGCGACTTTTTCGAAGCCGCGAACTTCGACGCACCTTTCGAGCGAAATCGAATAACAGTCTCTGATCGTCCCCATGTATATCCGCTCGCGAGACTGATCGATCAATACCGGCGCTACGCGGTGGTACTGGCAGATACCAATCGCGCGCAAATTTTTATCTTTGCAGCAGGCCGGGCAGTCGACCAACAAGGAATTGAGAACGTCAAAACCAAACACGCGAAAGTCGGCGGCTGGTCACAGGCTCGGTACCAGCGACACGAAGAGAACTATCACTTGCATCACGCGAAAGAAGTTGTCGACGTGCTTGAGCGTACCGTTCGAGAGGAAGGAATCGAGATCATCGTCCTGGCCGGCGACGAAGAAACTGTAATCCCGATTCTCAAGGAACAGCTGCCGAAGGCACTGGCTGAGAAAGTAATCGACGTGATTAGACTTGGCATTGACACTCCTGAGCATGAGTTATTGGAGGAATCGCTCAAGGTTTTCCGCCGCCACGACACGTTAACGGACATGCAAAAGGTACAACGCCTGCTGAACGAATTTCGCGCCGACGAATTGGCGGTGACGGGCGTTCCTGACACGCTCGCCGCTTTATCCAACGGTCAGGTGGAAGAGTTGCTCATCGCCGCAACTCCGGAAAGTATTCAGTACGATCAGTCCGAGGTGGCAAAAGTGCTGGAGATTTACGGGCGCGAAGGAGAACAAGCGCCCGAGCTGGATCAGCGCACAGTGGCGGATGAATTGGTGCGGCGTGCGAATCAATTATCTTCCGCGCGAGTTACTTTCATCGAAAGCGCTGAACGTCTGGCGCAAGTGGGTGGAGTTGGCGCACTGCTGCGATACCGAATCTCAGCGGAGAATGCGGCACCTTATGAACAAGCCGACTCGGCACCGCGTTCGCGAGCGATGACGCAAGTTTAAGATGTTTACGGGCAAGGAGGGAGACTCATGTCAGACAAGGATCGTCAGAAGAAAGATCACAAACGAACCGATAAGAAAAACAAAGCAATGAGAGAGCACGAGAATCCGCGGCAGCAGGAGGCGCGCCCGCGGCAACAAGCTAAAGATGTTTCAAACCTGACGGATACTGAGCCTGGCCCCGAAAAAAAAGATCTTTCTATACCTTAACCCTCTCTTAGCTTCTGTAATAGAGATTTGAATTTCGAAAAGTGAGGTAGAAGATGGCTAATAAGAGTCGCAATCGAAAGAATCAGCCGCCGACTGGTGAAGGAAAGAAGCAAAGTCCGCGTCCAGGCGCGGCAAACAAATTGAGCAAACGCTCTGAGGTGTTGCAAGCTGCGGGAGCACGACAGAATGTAGGAACCGCTGAAGACGAAGAAGCGGCGCGTTCTTTTGCGGAACCGCCGCGTAATCCTAAGCGGCCGAAGGCTGGCCGCTGAATCTCAAATATGCTTTTAGTCTTTCTCAGCGACTAGAGAAAGGTCTGACTTGTCCAAATCATCCTCTATTGCTCTCACCGCATCCGTTTCATTAGTTTTTGCTCGCCGCTGCAGGTGTTCGAACTGCTTCTGAAGTAGTTCGAGCTCCTCATCAGAAAGACTTTCCAGAAAGACGAGACGATTTCGTGCTCCCGCAGTACTGCTAATCAACTCATCAAGCTTGATGTGGACAGCCTTCGCGTCACGGTTCTGTGTATTCTGAATTAGAAAAACAGCCAGATATGTAAATACTGTGGTGGCGGTATTGACGATCAGTTGCCAGGTGTCTGAGAAATCAGCGAACGGCCCAGCGGCCAACCAGATGAGGATCAAAAGGACGTTTGCGACAAACAGCCAGGGTGAACCCAGAGCCTCAGCGGACTTTCGTGCTAACCGGCGAAATTGGTCATTTAAGTTCATTTTGTATCAATACCTCACCGAAAAATAAGTGTATCGCAGCCGTACATCAGGTCAGTGTTCTGTCTAATTTTTAAATAGTCGACCTTATATTCCGATACGTGTTAAGGGCTTATGGCAACGTTAATGCCGGAATCAGTTTTGCCTAACAGAAAAGGGAGACTTCTGTAATGGAAGCAATAAATGTGGTTGTCAACATCGAAGAAAACGTGAAGGGGTGGGGTTATGCGAAAACAATTAGTAGCTCTTGGCGGCGTTGGTGTCGGTGCCGCGTTCATGTATCTGTTCGATCCCGATCGCGGTAGCAGGCGCCGCGCGTTGCTTCGCGACAAACTTGCAGCTGCGGCGAACAAGGTACCTGATGCCATGAGCGCCACGGCTAGAGACTTCAGAAATCGCGCTCAAGGTCTGGCAGCCGGGGCACGTTCAAAACTTTCGTCCGGCGAGCCACCTACAGATCAAGTGGTGGAAGCACGTGTCAGGTCGAAACTCGGTAGAGTAGTTTCGCACCCTCACGCGATTCAGGTTACAGCCAATCGAGGACAAGTGACGTTGAGTGGACCAATCCTAGCGCATGAGGTTCCCGAGTTAGTGTCGTGCATTAAAGCGGTCACTGGTGTGAAAGACGTTGTGAACCAACTCGAAGAGCACAAGCAGGCGGGTGACATACCTGCTTTGCAGGGAGGACGCCCACGACCCGGCTATCGCCCTGAGTTCATGCAGGAGAATTGGTCACCGACGGCTCGCCTTCTCGCTGCGCTCGCCGGATCTGCTCTTGCTGGTGTTGGTTTAAAGAGGCGCGATGCACTGGGCGTTGGCATGGGAGTTGGCGGCGCGCTGCTTTGTGCTCGCGGCGTGACGAACGTGGAAATTGAACGGCTCGTCGGCTTCGGTGGCGGAAGAAGAGCAGTAGACCTGCAAAAGCAAATCAATGTCGCAGCGCCAGTTGAAACTGTCTATGACTTTTGGAGTGATGTGGGAAACTTCCCGCTGTTCATGTCAAAAGTGATAGAGGTCCGAGACCTTGGGAATGGCCAATCGCATTGGGTAGTTGAAGGCCCGGGCGGCGTTCGATTCGAATGGGACGCCGTGATAACGCGACAGGTTCCAAACGAGTTGCTGGCTTGGAAAAGCGTTCCCGGATCGGCCGTGCAGAGTGCGGGCATCGTTCGTTTCATTCCGAATAACGGTCAGACGTCGATCGATATCAAGCTTTCCTATAATCCTCCGGCTGGTGCATTGGGTCATGGCGTCGCGTCGTTGTTAGGTTCCGATCCCAAGACATTGATGGATGCGGATCTAATGCGAATGAAGAGTCTGATCGAGACGGGGAACATTCCACACGATTCAGCCGCCAATCGGTACGGAATAGCCGGCCAAAACATGTGAGCCAGGGAGCGGGCGACAGCTGATTAAAAGCTGCCGCCCGCTTTGTGGGCTATTTTCTGAGCCAGCCGAGGAGACCGTGAAGAACTGTCTCTCGGTTTTCCTCGTAGATGGCCCTCGTCAACGGAATGTCCATGGGACAGGCTTTCACGCAGTTCTGAGCATTACCGCACATCGTAATTCCGTCGTCTCCCAGGATTCCGTTCAGCCTTTCTTCACGTGACATCTTGCCGGTGGGATGCAAATTGAATAGCCTAACCTGTGCAATCGCCTGCGGCCCGATGTACTGATCACCCTCGTACTGCGGGCAAGCTTCAAGACAACAACCGCACGTCATGCAGCGCGAATACGCATAGCGCTCCTGAACATCGTCCTGATCCATCTTTGGGCCAGGGCCGAGATCGTACGTGCCATCGAGGTCAATCCAGGCGTGCACCTGCTTCAGGTGCTCAAACATCCGTGAACGATCGACCACCAGGTCGCGGACGTTCGGGAATTTCGTCATGGGCTCGAGCCGGATCGGTTGATCGAGCTTATCTATCAGAGCGGAACATGACTGGCGCACACGGCCGTTGACGATCATCGTGCAGATGCCGCAGACCTGCTCGAGACAGTTCATACTCCAGACCGGTGGCGTCGTAGGATTGCC
The DNA here is from genome assembly GCA_035281525.1 of Pyrinomonadaceae bacterium. Classification (GTDB taxonomy): domain Bacteria; phylum Acidobacteriota; class Blastocatellia; order Pyrinomonadales; family Pyrinomonadaceae; genus PSRF01. The sequence continues at coordinate 11,606 of DATEDU010000153.1, forward strand.
TTCTTTGGTGATTGGGTTCTTTTGGATCTCCATCAGGCAGGAGATGATGTTGAGATTTGGCCGGTAGGGGATCTCAAATCGCTCCCAGTACTGTTCTGCGTCGGGATTGGCTCGACGCTTAATGTGAATTTCTACTGTTTTTGAAGAGGTAGCCATTAGTCCTATAGGACAAATCCGACCTATTTATTTTGAAACTAAACCTTTGTGGCCTTTACCTTGCTGTAGTCTCTCCTGCGCGGCGTGATCAGCGATACGTCCACGGGCTCGTAAGATATCACCGGTCCTTCACCAGAGTGTTCGGCAATTGTTGTTTTCAGAAAATTGTCATCGTCTCGATCCGGAAAATCAGGCTTGTAATGCGCGCCGCGTGATTCGTTACGGTTTAGCGCCCCCAGCGTGATGACTCGCGCCAACTCGAGCATGTTGTGCAAGTGACGCGCGTGCGGTAGCGCCATTGTCGCCCAGAGATTTGAATCGTTGATCGAGATATTGCGATAGCGATCCGTCAGCTCGAGCAGCTTATTGTCTGTCGCCTGGAGTTTGTCGTTGTAGCGAACCACGGTCACATTGTCAGTCATCCACTTTCCCATCTCCTGATGCAGTAGATACTGATTCTCGTTACCGCTTTGCTTGATCAAGCTGTCATTGATTTCCTGCTGCCGTTGAACTTCCTGTTCGTAAATATGCCCACCGTCAAGATTCTTACGATCGACATTCTTTGCGTACTCAACTGCAGCAGGCGCCGCGACAAAACCGCCGAACACACAACTCACTAGCGAGTTCGCTCCAAGGCGATTGGCGCCATGAATTGAATAGTCACACTCACCGGCAGCGAGCAAGCCCGGTATGTTGGTGCGTTGATTGAAGTCGACCCATAGTCCGCCCATCGA
>DATEDU010000154.1:0-48622 GCA_035281525.1 Pyrinomonadaceae bacterium
AGACTTGTGATCGCCGATTATTCGCAAATCGAATTGCGAATTTTGGCGGAGTTCTCTGGAGACCACGGCTTCATTGATGCCTTTAATTCCGGAGCTGATCTGCATCGAGTAACAGCAGCGCAGGTGTTTAATCTTGCGTTGGACCAAGTCTCAAAAGAGCAGCGGGATTTCGCCAAGCGATTGAACTTTGGAGTGGTATATGGCATTGGCGCCCAGCGCTTTTCGATGTTGACGGGGCTGAGTGTCGCTGAAGCTGAGAATATTCTGCGTAAATACTTTGCGACTTATCGCGGGCTGGACAATTACCTGCGTGAAGCAGCCAATCGCGCAGTCTCTGAACGCCAGGCGCGAACTGCATCCGGACGTCTCGTTCGTTTTCGATTTGACGAGCAGGATCGGCAGCAGGTGTCGATGACGCAGCGCAACGGTAAGAACACTCCGATCCAAGGCACCAGCGCAGACATCCTCAAACGCGCGCTTCGTCTTCTCAGAGATGAGTTGCGCGGCACTTCGGCGCAAATTGTCAACATCATTCACGATGAAATTGTTGTCGAAGTCAATGCGTCGGAAGCTCAGGAGATTGCGCGAAAAGTTGAACGGGCGATGTGCGCCGCAGGCGAAGAGTATCTGAAGACTGTGCCGGTAAAGGTTGAAACTGAGATCGCCGACGAATGGGTTAAGTAAGTCTCTGAAACAATTCCCCTCACGTTCACGTCATATATTCTGAATCCTCACACGACTAATAGTTCAGAAACGGAGCCCTCCGAGGGAGCCGACTTTGATGGAACTGCCCGATGTTAGGCGCCTGTTAGAGGAGCATCATGGCTCAAGTTTTGGTTGGGCGATGAATTGTTGTGGGCGCAATCGGGACGATGCAGAGGAAGTGCTCCAACTCGTCTACCTGAAGATCCTTGAAGGAAAAGCTCGATACGGTGGCACGGCGAGCTTCAAGACGTGGCTGTTTGCGGTGATTCGAAAGACAGCGGCGGAAGAGCGCCGCAGAAAAATATTGCGAAATCTCGTATCAGCCGTCACTGCTGATCGATTGGCCCCGGTTCGGATTGTGGATCCGGTCACAGAATTTGAGTGCTCTGAAGATCAATCGCGACTAAGAAAGGCCCTCGATAAGTTGCCCGCCAAGCAGCGGGAAACACTACACCTCGTCCTATATCAGGAGCTTACGTTGCAGGAAACGGCAAAGGTAATTGGAATTTCGATTGGGGCAGTTTGCCAACATTACGCTCGGGCGAAGAAACGTTTGCGCGATTTACTGGCACACGAAAAAAACTATGGAATTGAATGGCGAAGAGAAAAGAATCCAAGCGCTGTTTCATGAGCTGAGGTCTCACGACGAGCGTATTGCGCCCTCATTTGCACGGACGTGGAACATCGCCCAAGGCAGGCTTGGTCGCTCACAGGCGGGGTTTCAGATCTCAAATTTGAGATTTGAAATCCAAAAGAGTCTTTTGACTTTGCCGGCATTACTATCAGCCGCGGTCTTAATGTGCGTTCTTGGAGTGGCGATCTTTTTGTGGTCAGTACATTTGCGTCCCGTCCAACACGCTCAGACCAACACGCAGTTTCGGAACGACGCTGATGTTGTTTTCAAGCCCACTGCGGTGGCTAAAAGTGGTGACCCCAACCCCGTAAAACCGAAAGCGAAACGAAGAAATGATTCGATCCGGCTGCGAACCATGGCTACCAAAAGAACCATCGCCAGGCCAGGCTTGCGCAAAATTCAATCGAGTGACCTTTCACGTTGGCAGTCGCCTACGGCTGGACTACTGCGATTTCCCGGCGATGAATTGCTCAGAACGGGTCCTGCCGTCATTCAATCGGCGCCTGAATTACGAACTTTTCTTTCTCATGTGAACTGAATGGAGGCTTTATGAAAACCAAAATCGGATTAGCAATAATATTATTGCCAGCCATTGCATTGACCGTCGCGTATGCCCAGGGACCGCCGCATCAACCGCCTCACCACAATGATCCGCTGGCGCATTTTGTATTTCCGCCGGAATTGGTAATGCAGCATCAGCGCGAAATCAACCTGACTGTTGAACAGAAGACTTTCCTGCGAGGTGAGATACAAAGAGTAACTTCGCGTTTCACCGATCTTCAGTGGCAGTTACAAGACGCGATGGAAGGTCTTCAGGGAATAATGAAAGAAAGTTCAGTCAACGAACAACAGGCGTTGGCCCAACTTGAGAAAATCCTGGACACCGAACGGGAAATCAAGAAGTTGCATTTGGAGTTGGCCATTCACATCAAAAACAGGCTCACTACAGAGCAGCAGGCGAAACTAAATGAGCTCAGAAAAATGATGGGCCATCCGAGCGGTCCAGGCGGACCGAGGCCCGGTTTCAATCAATAACCGCCTTGTTGCCGCCGCGGCGCCAGAAGAAATAGACCACCAGCCCTGTAAGCACCAGCACGAAACCAATGCCGGACGTGCGCGGCGCCAGATAAACCAGATCAAACGTTAGCAGTGATGCAAGCACGATATAAATAAGCGGCACGACGGGATATCCAAAAGTGCGATAGGGACGTTCAGCGTCTGGCCTTTTCCAGCGCATCACAATCACAGCCCCAACCATGAGGACGTAGAACACCAGGTCGGCGGGAATAATGTACTCGAGTAGTTGAGTATAGACGTTGCCGTAATTAGTGGCGCCCGTGTTTGCATCAGTTGTGACAGTGCGCGGCAAAGTTAGTAGCGAAGCCCAAATGCCTTGTATTACCAGCGCTACTGCGGGCACGTGACGGCTGTTAAGTTTTCCAACGCTCGCGAAGAATAGTCGATCGCACGCCATGGCGTAATAAACGCGAGCACCAGCGAGAATCAGGCCGTTGTTGCAACCAAAAGTCGAAATCATGATGGCGATTGCCATTAACACAGTACCAACAGAACCAAGGGCGGCTTCCATGGTTGCCGTAGCCACGCTGTTTGGCGGTCGCTGAATCACGGTAAGAGGCAGAGTCACTACATAAGCAAGATTAGCGAGTAAGTAGAAAGCGACCACCAGAGCACAACCGATCAAGAGCGCACGTGGAAGAGTCCGCCCCGGATCGCGTATTTCGCCGCCAGCAAAGGTTACGTTGTTCCAAGCCGATTGCGCGAACAGAGGGCCAGTCATCGCACGTCCCAACAGCATCACCAACGCCAACGCTCCTGCCGCCTCGAGCCCCGGCTGTGCGACTTGTGGATTCCAGCCGTTGGCCCACGAGTTCCACCACGCTGACGTGTAAGCTGCACTGCTGCTGTTCCAACCCAAAATAAGTCCTGCAAGGATCAGACCTGCAAGCGCCGCGGTCTTAGTAAAAGTAAAAGTGTTCTGAATCAGCTTGCCTGTTTTTAGTCCGGTGATATTGGTCAAGCTAAGAAAAAGAATTAGCAGAACGGCCACGAGTTGTGCAGTCGAGAGGCTGACAGCGTAGCCACCTCCGATGTGAACTGGTGCAATGAGGTAGTTAGCTTCGGAAATCGTCGGCCACAGTACGCCGAAAAAACGTGCGAAGGCAACGGCGACCGCTGCAATAGTTCCCGTCTGAATGACTAGAAACAGGGACCACCCGAAGAGGAACCCAAGACCGGGACTGTACGCTTCGCGCAGGAACACATACTGTCCTCCCGCGCGAGGCATCATCGCTGCAAGTTCCGCGCAACACAGGGCGCCCGTGATGGTCAGGAGTCCTGCCAACGCCCACGCCATCAGTAGCCATCCCGGAGAGCCTACGAGTCGAGCCGACTCGGCGCTCGTGATGAAGATGCCCGAGCCGATCATCGAGCCGACCACGATCATGGTTGCGTCAAGCTGGCCCAATCCACGAACGAGCTTCGGATCGGAATTATTTGCTCTCTCAGGCATGGGTTCGTGTGGGTATAGTTGTGCACCGGCCATGCTGTCAAGAGAAAGTTGCTGGAATTAATCAAAAACACTGCTTGACACTCCGAGCAACGCTCAAATAGTCTTTTGCATAGCTTGAATGTGAATAGTGCCCCAAACCCGCCCAACTACACCCTGCAGAAAAGGAATCGTTTTTGAATGGTCAAGGAACAGATCATCTCGCGGATAACTGAGAAACAAGCACACGTGGGTGTGATAGGTTTGGGCTACGTCGGGCTGCCATTGCTCACCGAGTTCGCGAGCCACGGATTTAAATCAACCGGTTTTGAAGTCGACACCCGGAAAGCGGAGGGAATTAACTCCGGAGATTCCTATATCGGTGACGTGAGTTCTTCGGTGTTAGGAAAGCTAGTAAAGGACAAACGATTAGAAGCCACCACCGATTTCGATCATCTCAAAGACTGTGATGCCATCATCATCTGTGTCCCGACTCCACTGCGGAAAACTAAAGAACCCGATGTCTCATACATCCTCGGTGCGGCAGAGCAGATCAAGCAACGGTTGCGCAGAGGTCAGTTAATAATTCTGGAATCGACTACTTATCCGGGCACGACTGACGAAGTGCTGTTGCCGATGTTTGAGGAGACTCAATTAAAGCTCGACGAAGATTTCCTGCTAGCCTTTTCGCCTGAGCGAGTCGATCCAGGAAACAAACAGTTTCAGACGAACAACATTCCCAAAGTCGTCGGTGGGGTCACTGACGATTCAACAGTCGTGGCCGCGCATCTTTATTCGCAAATCGTAAAAGACGTTCATGCCGTTAGCTCAGCTCGCGTGGCAGAGGCGGCTAAGTTGCTGGAGAACACGTTTCGTGCCGTAAACATTGGGATGGCTAACGAGATGGCGCGACTTTGTTATGCGCTGAACATCGATACCTGGGAGGTAATCCGGGCGGCAGCGACAAAGCCGTTTGGTTTTATGCCCTTCTATCCCGGGCCGGGTATCGGCGGACACTGCATTCCACTCGATCCGCACTACCTATCTTGGAAGGCACGACAACACGGGTTCGATTCGCGGTTCATCGGGCTCGCGGAAGAAGTCAATTCGCGGATGCCCGAACACGTAGTGCAGCTAGTCGCGGACGGATTGAACGACGAGCGCAAAGCACTGAAAGGCGCGGAGATCCTGCTTTTGGGGGTCGCGTACAAGAAGAATATCGACGACGTGCGCGAGAGTCCCGCACTCTCGATCATCGACCGGCTGCGCGCGAAAGGCGCGAACGTGCGCTATCACGATCCTTTCGTAAAAGAGATTCGATTTGACGACGCGCATATTGAAGGAAGTGGAGAGCCGTTGATGTCCGAGCAGTTGACTGACGAGGTGCTGCGGAGTTCGGATTGTATTGTCATCGTCACGGACCACAGTGAGATTGATTACGGACGCGTTTGTCGTTTGGCGCAGTTGATCGTGGATACACGAAATGCGCTCAACGGTGATTTGAGACGCGACAGCGCCGCCCGCATCATTCGGTTGTAATGCTGAAAGTCATCAATGTTGTTGGGGCGCGGCCGAACTTCATGAAGGTCGCCCCAATTGTCGAAGCCATGAAGCGGCGCGAACGCGAGTTCTCGCCGCTTATTGTTCATACGGGACAGCACTACGACCCGACGATGTCCGAAGCTTTCTTCCATGACCTGGACTTACCTAAACCTGACAGCTACCTGGATGTTGGTTCCGCCTCGCACGCCGCTCAGACCGCTGCGGTAATGGAGCGATTTGAACCGGTGGTGCTGCGGGAGAAGCCGGACTGGGTGCTGGTTGTGGGAGATGTCAACTCCACCCTGGCGTGCGCTTTGGTCTGCGCGAAATTGGGAGTGAAGGTGGGCCATGTTGAAGCCGGCCTTCGCAGCCGCGACCGCTCAATGCCCGAAGAGATCAATCGGGTGCTTACCGATCAAATTGCTGATCTATTATTCACGCCATCTGAGGATGCGGATAAAAATCTGCTGGCCGAAGGCATTCCCGCTGAACGCATCCGACTGGTCGGCAACATCATGATCGACTCGCTCTTTCAACACCTTGCTCGAGCCAAAGAGTCAACAATCAGACAAGAACTAGGACTCGGCGATCAGGATTACGCAGTCCTCACACTGCATCGGCCGACTAATGTTGATGAGCGCGAGACCTTCTCGCGAATTCTTGATGCCCTCGAAGAGATTGGGCAGAGTCTGCCAATTGTTTTTCCGGTTCATCCTCGAACGAGAAAGACAATTGGCGAACTGGGTCTGTCTGAACGAGTCAACGGTAGCAGCAGTTTGCGGCTGATCGAGCCACTTGGATATTTGGATTTCCTTGGGCTTTATAGCCGCGCAAGGTTGGTCATGACTGACTCAGGCGGGCTTCAGGAGGAGACTACGGTGTTGGGCATTCCCTGCCTAACCTTGCGTGAGAATACCGAACGCCCAATCACCGTTGAGATGGGAATAAACACCGTCGTAGGAACTGATCGAGAGAAAATTACGACTGCCGCATTTGCCGCTCTGAACGGTTCAATCACCAGCGATCGCCGCGTGCCTCCGCTTTGGGACGGACATACCGCGGATCGCATCCTCGACGCACTCTCCGACTATTTATCCTAAGTCGGAGCGCGTATTCCATTGCAGCAGTGGTCGGACTACGCCCGGCATCGGGCCGACGTAGTCGCCCCGGGCGGTATCGCCTTCCTGGCTGTCGATTACCTGAAATGCGACTGCATTTGTTTCACGTGCGTGGAGGATTGTAGCGGGAAAGTGTGACATCACTGAAACATGCGCTATGAGACTGCCCTCAGCGAGCAAGTTACCTGGGACACTAACAGAGCTCGTGTATCGACCGACCGGACGCTCGCGACGGCGCCACTCTTCACCAGTGTCGTGCGTGCTGAAAACCTCAGTCCCATCTTCGTTGTAAAACTCGATAGTTGGTAAAAGCACGTGTCCCGCTTCCAACACGTCATAAGTTACTTCAACTCGAAGCGGGCGCCGGACATCGACGGCTGCTGTCGTTTGGCCGTGTTCATCGCACACGCGAATGCTGCGCAAGCGCACGACCGAATCGCCTGGCGCTTGCGCGTCGTCCCATTCCCGCGCGGCGCCAGTCTTCCTCGTAGATCGGATGTATTCGTTAACTACGGATTGGGGATCGCCGTCAGCTTTTACGCGCCCGCCTTCGAGTAAGATCACCCGCTTACACAACCGAGTGATCGCCGGCATGTTATGAGATACGAAGAAAATCGTGTGTCCCCGTTGTCGAATCGAATGCATCTTGTCCAGGCATTTTTGCTGGAAAGCTGCATCGCCCACGGCAAGAACTTCGTCCATGATTAGAATTTCGGGTTCGAGATGAGCTGCGACCGAAAACGCTAGCCTCACGTACATACCCGAAGAATAGAACTTGACCGGCGTCTCGATAAACTTCTCCAGTTCCGCGAACGCAACTATCTCATCGAACTTACGATTGATCTCCGTTCTTCGCATTCCGAGTATGGCGCCGCTCAAGTACACATTCTCGCGACCGGTCAGATCGGGATGAAAACCGGTTCCGACTTCAAGCAGCGATCCGATTCGACCGAATATCTCGACTTGTCCCGTGGTGGGTTTAGTTATGCGCGAGAGGATCTTCAAGAGAGTGCTTTTGCCCGCGCCATTGTGGCCGATGATGCCGATTGGTTCGCCCTGTTGCACTTCGAGGCTCACGTCGCTCAATGCCCAAAGCTCCTGGTAAGAGTCACTACCACCCCGTAAACGGCGTAAAGGCGCAGCAACTACGTCGCCGATCATTTCGCGAAATGTCATGTAGCCCGGGTGCAATCCGCCGATGCGATACTTCTTACTTACGTTTTGAATTTTGACGACAGGCTGGTCCATCCGTGCTCAAATGACGTCGGCAAAAGTGTCTTCCAGTGCTCGAAAGACGTAATAGGCAATCGCCAGCAATAACACTCCACTCACAGCCGAAATTACAATCAAGTTCCAATCGAATTCATGTCCCGTAAGTGATGTACGAAAGCCTTCGATAACTCCCGTCATCGGGTTAATGAGCAAAATCCATCGCCAATTTTCGGGAACAATGCTGGTTGGGTAAATGACAGGCGATGCAAACATCCAGAACTGCATAATGAAAGGCAGCGCGTGACGCAGGTCTCGATACTTGACAGTTAAGGCTGAAACCAGGATTCCAGTTGCCAGCGCCAGCACTGCTGCTAAGAAGACGAACAGCGGCAGCAGCACGAGCGTCCACGAAAGTTGCACTTTGAAATAAAATGCGAGTGCAATCAGTAATAGAAACGCAATTGCGAAATCGACCAGGCCCGCGCCAACAGACGCCGTCGGAATGAACACTCGAGGAAAGTAAACTTTCGTGACGAGGTGTGAATTGTTAATCAGGCTATATGTACCGCTGGTGACAGCGTTGGCGAAGAAGGTCCAAAGCAACAGGCCTGAATAAGCGAACAGAGGGTACGGAATATCCTTTGTGTCAAGTCGTACAAATCTATTGAAGATGAGCGTGAAGATAAGCATGGTCATCAATGGTTGAATGATGACCCAGGCGGCGCCCATCAGCGTCTGCTTGTAGCGTACTTTGATATCCCGCAGAGTAAGAAAGTACAGTAGCTCGCGGTAGGCCCAGAGATCCCGAAGATTCAACTGCACCCCTGACTCTTCAGATCGAATCAGCACATGCGGGGTCAGCGAAAAATTTCGGCTAGCTCTGCTTGAATCGTTTGGCAAGTTAGAAGCGCGTAAAGAGTCTTACGTCCAAGGTTTTTGCAGCGCGAGTTCTCAGTCTAGCATGGATTAAAAGTATTATTTACTGCATATATGGCTGCCGTTCGGAGAGTCAAAGATGCGTTGCGCGGCCAGGTTAAGCCTACCGCTGCCCTCTTGGAGGCCGGCAGACGAGCGCGTGTGGCGGTGCAGGAACGTTACGAGCGACTTACACGCTCCTTTGAAAAAAATTCGCACCGTGCCCTGCAGCTGAGTCCTCAGTATGCGCGCATGAGTGCCGGAGAGTTGCTCGATCATTTTCGTTCACGCTCGACTCCCAAGTTCTTTGACGGATTTGAACAAGACCCTGAAGTAGTCGCAAACGCTTACACCAAATATTTTCCCGGAGAGCATGAGTCGCTGATGCAGAATGCTCATCGGATTGCGACTGAGCATTGTTGGCCGCTGCTAGGTTTGGGCGAGTTGGAGTTTGGAAGTGAGATTGACTGGCTGCGGGATCGTGGGGACATTCGAGTGCTTTGGGAATTGAATCGGATGGGCCATTTGATAACGCTCGGACGTGCTTACACTCTGAGCGGCGAAGAAGTGTCAGCGGAAGAGTTCTTCAACCAGGTTGAGAGTTGGAACAGTCAGAACCCTTTCGGCATCGGTCCGAATTGGAGTTGCGCGATGGAGGTGGCCCTGCGAGCAATGAATCTGCTGGCCGCGTTCCAGTTGTTTCGGCGAGCTCGCTGTCTAACGCCTCAGCGGCTCGGGTTCATGCTTCGCTTATTTGAACAGCACGGCGAATATATCAGGCGGCATCTCGAGTTTTCTTATATCGCAACCAGCAATCACTACCTGACGAATGTTGTAGGTCTGCTTTGGCTGGGCATCGGGTTGCCTGAACTTCAAGCGGCTGATGAGTGGAGGAGCTTCGGACTCCGTGAGACGCTTCACGAAATGGATAAACAGGTGCTGGGCGATGGAGCTCATTACGAAGCCTCCACTGGTTATCACCGGTTTGTGCTCGAGTTGCTGATGCTCTCCTTTATCCTATGCCGATCAAATTCAATCGAGATTGAAGAAAGGTATTGGCGGCGTCTTCGATTCATGCTCAACTATGCGCGTGGTTATTTACGGCCAGACGGACGCGCGCCACTCATCGGCGATACGGACAGCGGCCAGGTGCTGCCGGTTGTCCGTCGAAGCGCTAGCGAGCATTCCCATGTACTCTCGATCGGTGCAGTACTTTTCAATGAGCCACGCTTCAGAGTCGAAGCTAATCCACCTCAGGAGTTGTTTTGGCTTTTGGGTCCGGACGGTTTGAAAACATTTGCTGCTTTAGATTCTCCGAGCATACACAGCGAACAATCATCGGCATTCAGCGAAGCGGGAGTCCTTTTGATGCGGCATGATGATTTATATCTGCTGTTCAATGCGAGTGGTGTGGGCTTGAACGGACGTGGATCCCATGCTCATAACGATGCCCTGAGCATTGAAGTCTCAGCGTGTGGGACTAACTTCATCGGAGATCCGGGAACTTTTGTTTACACGGGGGACTATGCTCAGCGTCAACTGTTTAGATCGACTGGGTATCACTCGACGGTAGAAATCGATGCGCAGGAGCAGAACACGATAGAGGAGGCAAAGCCTTTTCGGATTGCCGATGAGGCACGACCACAGGTTCTGAGTTGGGAATTTGGTGAGCGGCGCGACTATGTCGAAGCTGAACATTATGGTTATTTGAAATTGGCTGGTGGGCCAATCACGCACCGACGGTCAATCACTTTTGACAAGCGCGACCGTTACTGGATGATTGAAGATGCCTTCAGTGGCTCTGGAACGCATGTGTTTCGTTTTCTTTTTCATGTTATTCCGAATCTCAAAACCACCACCACGGACTCGTCAGTCGAGATTCTCGACGAGCAAAACCATGCCTTGTTGGTAATCGCTCCTGTCAATCCTATTGGGGCTGCTATGCTTGAGCCACGCTCATTTTCGCGGGACTATGGAACAAAACTCCCGTCTGTGGCGTGTTGCTGGACGCTTCGCGAAAAGGCCCCATTGACTGTCCGCTGGCTGCTTCTGCCGATTTGCGCGAGCGACACCGACACCAATCGACTGAGGTTGATCGAACAAATCGGCAATCGGCAATCGGCAATCTGAAATTTCTTATGTGTGGCATTTGCGGAGTTTGGGAATACGGCATCACTAGCGCGCACGTCGATCTATCCCTCATCGAAAAGATGCGCGACACGATGTCGCATCGTGGCCCCGACGACCTAGGCGCAAAAATTCTCGACAACGGCCGACTAGGTCTCGGCTTTCGCCGCCTCTCCATCGTCGATCTTTCTCACGCAGGCAATCAGCCGATGCGCGGTTGCAGCCAACACGACATCTGGATTGCCTTCAACGGCGAGATCTACAATCACGCCGAGCTCCGCAGCGGGCTGGAAGCTCGCGGCCACAAATACTCATCCGCGACCGACACCGAGACAATCCTCCACCTGTACGAAGAACGTGGTCTCGATTTTGTACATGAGATAGAAGGAGATTTCGGTATCGCTATTTGGGATTCCTCACGCGAGCAACTCACGCTCGTACGCGATCGGCTCGGGGTCAAGCCGCTCTACATCTTTCAACAAGACGGTAAGCTGCTGTTCGCATCCGAAATCAAAGCTGTTCTGGCCCATCCGTCAGTTCGGGCCGAGCTGGATGAAGAATCGCTCTACCACTATCTTTCTTTTCTAACCACGCCCGCTCCCCAAACGTTATTCAAGAACATCCGCAAAATACCTGCTGGCCATCTGTTGGTCTGCAACCGTCAGGGAGAGGTTCAATCAACGAAGTATTGGGATGCGCTGCCTCCTGAAACTCTGACGGTGAGCGACTCGAGCGACGCGGAGCAGCGCTCAGAGATTCTACGACTGCTACAGGAGTCGATTAAGAAACGGATGATGGCGGACGTGCCTTTCGGAGTTTTTTTATCCGGTGGAGTTGATTCTTCAGCCAACGTGGCGTTGATGGCGCAAGAAATGACGCGTCCCGTTGACACGTTCACGGTCGGATTTCGCGATCACGAAGAGCTGAACGAGCTGGACTCTGCGCAACAGATTGCGAAACGCTTTCGCGCGAATCATCACGAGGTCGTGATCGGCGAGCAGGAGATGATCGACTTTCTTCCGGATCTCGTTTTCCACCAGGACGAGCCTCTTGCCGATCCCGTCTGTATCCCTCTTTATTACGTCGCCAAACTCGCCCGTGAGTCAGGCACAATCGTGATTCAGGTTGGCGAAGGATCCGACGAGATCTTCAGCGGCTACGACAAATACGTAAAGTACCTCCGCCTGTACGAGAACTTTTGGCGGTACGCTGAACGCGCACCGGAATTCGCTCGACGCGCCGCGAGTGCAGCGGCAGGGTTCGTCGGCAAGACCACGCGAAAACCCGAAGCCGTTGATCTCGTCAGGCGTTTGGGGGCGAGCGAACCACTGTTCTGGGGTGCAGCCATTGTTTTCGACGAAACGTTGAAGAAGAGTTTGTTTCGTCGTGAGCGGAGGCCAAGTTGGGACGGTTCTTCGTCGTACGTGGTTGTGCGCGAATATTTGGAGCGAATTGCGCTCAAGCGTCCGAACTCAGACTTTCTGACGCAGATGACTTATCTCGAGCTGAAGCTGCGTTTGCCGGAGTTGTTGCTGATGCGTGTGGATAAGATGACCATGGCTACTTCGGTGGAAGCGCGCGTGCCGTTTCTCGATCATAAGCTCGTAGAATATGCGCTGTCGTTGCCGCGAGCGTTAAAGGTCGAGGGCAAGAGTGGCAAGCACATTCTGAAGCGCGCGCTCGAGGAAATTTTGCCGACCGATGTCTTGTATAAGCCCAAACGCGGGTTCGGGGCGCCAGTGGAAGGTTGGTTTCGGGGTCGATTTGCCAAGGAACTGCAGAGTCAGGTCATGGAGTCGCGATTGCGTGCGCGAGATTTTTTTGATTATGGGTTTATCGCACGTTTGTTTGAAGAGCACCGTCGGGGCGATCGCAATTGGGGATTCCACCTGTGGGCCCTCTTGAACTTGAGTCTGTGGTACGAGCGCTGGATCAATTCTCCTGCAGTCCGATGAGTTTCTTGAGCGAGCTGGCCACGATCCTTTCGATGACTTCGGGCGTGAAGTTCATGGCGATGTGTCGATAACCGTTGTCGGAGAGCTGCCGCCATAGCTCGGGGTCAGTGTAAGCGCGCGCTACGGCACTGGCGAATTCTCGTGGGTCATCGGACACAATCAGCGCCTCGGCGCCGTCCGAGAGTCCCATACCTTCCGCGCCAACCTCGGTCGTAACGACGGGCAGACCGTGCGCGAGCGACTCGCCGATCTTGCCCTTAACGCCCGCACCGAAGCGCAAGGGCGCAACCATCACGCGCGCGCTTGCGTAGAGCGGCTTGATATCAGGCACAAAGCCGAGCACGCGCACGTCCGCGGAGGCGCAGGCGGCGATCTCTTCGGGCACGTTGTCGCCGACGACTAAAAGACTCACGCGGGGAAGCGACTCGCGCAGGGCCGGCATGATCTCGCGCGTGAGGAATTGCATCGCGTCCCTGTTCGGCGCGTGCACGAAGTTGCCGACGAAGAGCAAATCGCGCCTCTCACCGAACGGTAGACCACGCTCGCCGACGCTGTGGATGGTTGGGACGATGGCTGCTTTGAATGGACCTGCCGCTCGCTCTAGTGCTACGCGATCTTCATCTGACGTGCACCAGACGAGATCGCTCGCACGCGCGATCCGCGTCTCTAACTTGCGGAACCGGCGCGCGGCCTTGGCCACGCGTGCGTCGCCCGTCAGGCTTGCCTCACGCTCAAGCCGTAGGAAGTGAGCGTCGACCATGTCGAAGACGATGCGAACCCGCAGGTCGGCGCGGCGGATCGAGGCGAGGAACGTTTCGGCGACGACAGGGCGGCTCAGGATAGCCGCAACGAAGCGTCGCTCTCGTATGAGACGAAGGTAATCGACGGCGCTCGCGGTTTCGATGCCGTTGAACCATAGCTGCCGTTCGTAGTGGACAGGTCGTCCCTTGCCGAGCGAGATGAACACGGGGCGGCTCCAACGCGCGAGGGAGCGGAGGATGAAGGCCATGCGAGCGCTACCGGCGTCGCGATCGGGCGCGGGCAGGTGGTCGTCGAAAACGAGAACACGCGGCGCATCGCCGTGCGCGGAGGCGCGCTCGACATTCGTTGGCCGGTTCTCGTGGTGCTCGCGCTCCAGTGTCTCACGCCACTTCGCACGAAACTTCTCGCGGTTGGCGATCTGGGACGGCTTTAAGTTCGACGTGGTATCTTCTTGTCGAGGCGTTGCGCTCTCATAATGCGTAACGCGAGAGAGCGGCTGGTATACGACGCGGTAGCCGAGCCTGCGGACGCCGAAACAAAAGTCGACATCCTCGTAATCGGGAGTGTTACTCCCGTCGAAGCCGCCCAGCCGCTGAAACAACTCGCGTTGTACAAGAAGCGAAGTGCTCGAGCAAAAATCGACTGGCCGCGCGAAGTTGAAGCGGCGATCCTCGGGTGATTGGCCCCGTCCGTAGTGCAGCGCCACGCCATCCTTCCAAACGATTCCGCCTGCCTCCTTTAGGCGTCCATCCGGATAGACAATGAGCGAGCCGACGGCACCGACGTGCTCATCCTGCTCGACTGTTTCGATCAGGCATTTGAGCCAGTCCGGGGCTACGACGGTCTTGTTGTTGAGGAAGATGAGGTAACGTCCGCGGGCCGCTTCAGCTGCCTGAATGCAGGCATCTACTAAGCCGCGGCTGTTCGCGTTGTCGAGAACGCGTATGAAGTCTCGGAAGTGAGCGAGCATCCTATTCGTCTCGTCGGTCGAGCCATCGTTGACGACGATCACTTCTGTTTGCTCGAAATCAACCGCGCGGAATAGCGAGAGCAGGCACTGGAAAGTCAATTCGACGTTGTTTCGCGTCGTAATAACTACCGAAGCTTGCACCTCCCCTCCGGCATCGCTAGCCAAGCGCCGACCCGCGCGTGCATCCATTAAGGAGAGGAAGTTTTGAACGCCCCACGGCTCCGGCTGATGAGCATGCTCCGAACGAGACGTCACGTCCCACGCCCGATGGAGGTCAAGACCATTCTCGACAAGGCGGTCGAGCACGCGACGGCCCATTCGGTAGCAGGCGGCGGCCGGAGTGACGGATAGTTTTGCGGCTCCGATCAGCCAACGCCTGAGGCGAAGCTTCATCGCGGGCGAAAGATTATCTTTCAGATTCTTCAAAGCGTCTTCCGGCTTAGGCGATAGCTATGCAACACGGTCACTTGCTTTCCCCGAGCTGAATCGTCCCGTGCCGCTCGGTCGTCTCACCCTCGCTTCTCACCCTGCGAGCACGCAGCAATGCGTGAGGGATAGCAAGGCGCAGCATCATTTTTGCGACTGCCCCCGCCGATGGTGCGCCGTGGCGGTGCTCGAACGCGAGCCGCAGAGCCTCTCGCTTGCCACCGCGCCGCGCGAAGTTTTCGGCGCAACTCCAGCCGATTTGAGCTTGCGCCCGCGCCAGTTCGTCGCTCGCTAGACCGATCTCGGCGGCCACGATGCGCTGAGCGTCCAGCCATTCGTCCATCATAAAAGCGAAGTCGCGGCTTGTGTTTGCTGCGTGTATGCGCCACGCGGCAAGCAAGCGCGGATCGAACGCAAACTCTCCTTCCTCGGCGAGCCGTAGGTAGAGACCGTAGTCTTCGAGCCGCGCGCGCTCACTCCAACCGTAGCGCGCGAGCGCCGCGCGCCGGTACACGACCGCCGGACTATGCGGTGCGACGCCGCGCCATAGCATAGCCCGCACGTCGCCGTCGGTATAATCGGCCCACTTGTCCGTGCAGTCGATGATTCGATCCTCCGCGTCGATGTAGTAGACGTGGCCGTAGGCGATCACCGCGTGCGGCCGCTCTTCCAAAAGTCGCGAACGCTCAGCCAAAAATTCGGGAAGCCAGATATCGTCCGAGCCGAGGTAGGCGAAGAGACGCCCGCGCGTGGCGGACGCCAGCGCTTCGTTCAGCGTCTTCGCGAGTCCACGATTCTCACGAGCGATCAGCTCGCACGGAAAAGGGCACTCGGCGAGCGCGCGCTCAATGATTTTTGGTGAGCCGTCCGTTGAACCATCGTCGATGACGAGAAGCTCAGCGGGCCTCAGCGTCTGCGCGAACACGGAGCGCAATGTTCGTTCGACGAAGCGCGCATGGTTGAACGATGGAACCGCGACCGAGACCGTGTCGTGAATCTCCGGGAGCGGCACCGCACCGTCTGGAGCTTGCGCTTCGTCGACCTCGTTCGAGTCGTGGGTGGAGTGAATCATTGGCGCTCGCCGACAGGCATCATTCGATTCGGAATAGAAGTCCCAACGTGGCCGTCGCTGTGCAACCGCTCGGCGGCCAGTGCGAGACCCATGATGAGGTAGAAGACCATCGCTACTTCCGAGTCGCCGACGTTGTAGTGGACAAGTCCGCTCGCGAAGAAGCCGATCATGCCGCCGAGCGCTCCAAGCGCCAAACCACGGGCAATCCAGTCGTGATGAGCTTGTCGGGCGAGCCGCCAGCAGGCGCGCGCGTAGGCAAAAAGCAGCACGAGCCACGCCGCCAGCGCTAATAGTCCGCGCTCGAAAGCGATCTGCAACGGCGTCGAGTGCAGATGCCCCCACGGCAGACGACCGCCATCGAACATACCCCACTCGGGCCAGCGCCGCTTGAGCGTGTCCATTCCAACGCCGACTAGAAGGTGTCGCGGCTTCGACATGAGCAGAAGCACGCCCTCGCGCCAAACCGTCTCGCGCCAGGTGGTTGATTGGTCGCGCCGGTCCAGAAAGCCCACGCCACGCTTCTGTTGCAGCACGAGTGCGCCCGCGATGACGAGCGGCAGGGCAATAGCAGCGAAAACGAGCACCATGCGTCGCCGGCGCGCGCCCAGGATGGTGATGGTAAGGGACGAAAGTAACAGCCCGGCCCACGATGCGCGCGTTACAGTCAGCAACAACGCGCCGCACAAACTCGCGAACACCGCGGCGCACAGCAGCGCGCCCCAACTCAGCCGGTTACCGTGCGCCACGAGCAGCCCGAGTGCAAGCGACGCGATGAGCTGTAACACCTCCGAGTACGTCTGGTACTGTCCATAGAATCCAGAGGCTCGCTCGTCGCGACCACGTGACCAGCTTCCAATGCCAAGCCGCTGAGCGGAAGTGGCACCGCTCGCGAAAGCCTGGCGCGGGAAGTTGAAGGTCGGCACGAACTCCGACCGGTAGACGCGTACGCACGCCGAGCGCTCATCCCAGACGCACGCCACTTTTCCGTCTGGCCACCGGTACACCTTCTCGGTCGCTGGACGCTCGGTCGCAATCGCGTGCTCCACTTCCTCGGGTGTGTTCATCGCGACTCCATCAACCGACAAGATGGTATCGCCCGCTCGCACTCCCACAGCGGCGAGTGGGCTCCCGGCGGGTAACTCTCGCACCTTCACGCCCCGGCCCCAGGCGAAGACGCCGAAGGTGTAGACTGCGCTCACCGCACAAGACGCGACGAGTACGATCACGAGTGTGCGCAACACGCGATGGGACGAGACGTTCTGTGCCACGACGTAAACGATGGTGAAGAGACTCGCTGCGGGCAGCTTACCGATGGAGAGGTCAGGCTCGTAGGAGCAGAGCGCGGAGATGAGCGAGAGTATGAAAAATCCGAGCAGCGCGTAATCGACGGCCGTGCGGTACAGCGGAGGGCGCGGTCGAAAGAAGAATCTCGCGACCCAAAAGAGCATCGACAGCAGCCATGCTGTTTGCGTTGCGGCAATCGAAATAGGGGCCGCCGCAGCAAGTAGGACGAGGCACGCAACAGTAGCGCGCTCCAACCACTTACTTAAAGCAAAGCTGGACTGCTGTGGATGTTGAGGGAGCGTGGCGGGGGCCGTCATGAAGCGATTCTATCACCAACAACTGCGCGTGCATCTGAGAGGAGCGGTGTGGCACATCGACGATTAATTATCTATTGCCTCATTGTGGCATGATGGCGACTCTCATGAGTCGCCGAGTTCTCCTATTAGGCCCGTTGCCCCCGCCGTTCGGCGGCGTCTCGATCTATATGAGTTTCCTGCTTGAACACTTGAGGCCGCGGGGCGTCGGCGTGTGGGCCTACTTCGGCGAGTCGTCTAAAGGCGAGGCTGGTGTGCACCACTTCCGCCATCGCAGGCTCGGTCTTGTTCCGCTCGCCTTCAGGCAGGGGCGCGGCGCGCGCGTGCTCGACGTGACGCACTTTCATCTCGAACACCCCAACCTACTGCTGCTTCCTGCGTGGCTCGTCTGCAAACTGGTATTGCGCTTTCGTTGGCACAAGAACATTCTCGATGGGACTCTCCCAGCACGGCACCGTGAGTTTAATCCGCTGCGACGTCTGCTTTTCCGCTGGGCGTTGCGCGAGGCAGACGAGTTCGTCGTCGTGAGCGAAGAGTTGAAGCGCTGGCTGCGGGACGATCTCAAAGTGAGACAGAAGGTAACGGTGATCCCCTGCCTCGTGCCAATCCCGGCCCGGTACCTGGACGAAGAACTCACCGCGCCCACGGAAGCGGCACTACAACCGTACTTGCGACGCACAAGACACGTCTGCTCAGTCGGCGCCTTCATCCACGACTACGGCTTCATGGACGTGGCCCGTGCGGTCGAGCGGTTGCGAGCCGAGACCGGAGAGGACATCGGTCTTGCCCTGCTGGATGGAGCGTTTGCGCGCGAGGACAGCTACCGCTCGGAGGTGCTGGCGGGGCGCGAATGGATTACCGTCCTGGAGCAGCTGCCGAACCCGGACGTGTACAAGGTCATGCGCGCCAGCGACGCGTTCATCCGCGCTGTTGCCCGCGAAGGGTACGGCATCTCGCGCGTCGAGGCCCTGTGGTGCGGGTTGCCAGTGGTGGCGACTCGGACCGGTGAAACACGGGGGATGATGCTTTATGATTTTGGAAATGTGGACGAGTTAGTTCAGCAATTGAAGTTAGCATTGTTCACTGAGCGGTCTCAGGAGGTAAAAGATTGGGCTACACTCTATCAAAAAGAGGCTGAAGATAATTTAGAGCGCTTGCTAAGAAACTTGGGCCTGGATGAATGAACCCACCATCCTATTCTGTAAACTCCCACGCCAGCCAACACAAAAAGAAAATAATGAAGAGCTAGCACATAGCGATATTCGGTATGCAAAATCGACTGCACGCAAAAATAATAAACAGGCACTCCAAGCAAAATAGCAACGACGTGAAAGCGGCGCTGCCAGATCAAGATCATTAACCCAATCAAGACGAATGGCAGAACTACCGCAGTAATGAAGAGTCTTTGGACTAAGCGCACAACCAGATAAATGTAACGGGTCCAGCCGGAAGGCAGATTCGTGGTCGAGATAAGTGGCACTCTTTCCAGTCTCCACATATTCATCGCTCGACGAACTACCACAGAGAAAAACCAAAGTGGATTGGCGCGAATGATCGCGAAGCCTCGAGCCAGTCGTTCCCGGTCGCGACGAATTGCGTCCGGACCAAACAACGTTGTGGCATAGTCCGGACGGTTTTTTGCGTGGGCCTCTTGCTTGATCAACTCTATGTCTGTAGCGGGCACGCCGAATCGTCCGGCTTCATCGTAATCGGCGATTCCTTC
This sequence comes from Pyrinomonadaceae bacterium, assembly GCA_035281525.1. Classification (GTDB taxonomy): domain Bacteria; phylum Acidobacteriota; class Blastocatellia; order Pyrinomonadales; family Pyrinomonadaceae; genus PSRF01. The sequence continues at coordinate 19,266 of DATEDU010000154.1, forward strand.
CAGTAAGGTTTGCCCCCCGCCAAGCGAAACAGGAATGAAGTGGCCAAAAACTATCGCATTGCGGATGGTCAAGGGCGCAACGACGACCACGAATCCCGCCACCAACGCGAGTGCCATTCTCATTTTCAACTCTCGTGGAAAGATCAAGACCACAAGAAACGCCAGGAACGGCCCGAGCAATAGACCATTTGCTCTCAGCCAACAAGAGACGCCGATGCACGCACCGGCGCCGAGCACGCTCACGAGTGACGGCCGCTTAAAGGCGCGGGCGATCACCAGGATACCTGCGAGAATCGGCAGGGCCGCGAGCGTGTCCGGTAAAAGCAGGATAGAATTCCAGCTGAACTGTGGGGCGAACGCGGCCATGAAGCCGGCAATCGCTCCCACGCCGAGTGGCAGCAATTCAATTGCTATGAGAAAGATCAGTACCGCACAAAGCGAATCACAAAAGATCTGAAATAGCTGTGCGGCCGTATCGGATTCGCCGGCAAGTTTATAAATGAATGCAAGAACGATTGAATAACCCGGCGGGTGCCCCAGCAAATCTGGATTGCTCGTAGTCGACGACGGGTCGAAAAACGACGTTAAGCCATTCGCCGTCAAGAGCCGTGCGAGATGTTTGTAATTCTCAGCGACTCCACTCTGCACTTGCGGGGCTTCAGCATGCTTGTTGTTCCAAACCATCAGTCTGACGCTGAAGGCCGCGACAAAGATCAAACTGATGATGACGATTCGCTGGGCCACTGAGCGGCATTATACAAAGTTGATTTGATTCAGGAACATTCAATCATTTGTTTTGGTGGAGAAGATTGGTGGTATCACCATCCGCATTCCAAGAACCACCTGATGAGGCGGTTTGCTCGAGCCGGCAACAAGATCATCTTTGTTAACTCGATCTCAATGGGTTTAACTTCGGTGGGCAACAAAGATTTTCTACCCCGTGTCACCCGCAAACTACGGAGTTACGCCAAGCTCGCTCGCACCACCGATGAAGGAATAACTGTCGTCTCTCCTGTAGCGCTGCCGTTCTTTGGCAGTGCCGCTGCGCGAGCTGCAAATCGCAGATTGCTTGGTGCGCAAGTTGGACCGTTGGCGAGGAATCGTGATATGGCTAACCCGATTTTGTGGATTGCCATTCCCACCGCGGTCGATATGATTGGCCGCTTTGGCGAATCGTTAGTTGTGTATCAAGTTTCTGACAAGTACGATGCCAACACGATGGACCATGCTACGGATCCTGCTCTCATTCGCAGGTTGCATGAGCGCGCTATCAATGCGGCGGATATAATTTTTTATTCGGGTCGCAAACTGCTTGAGGAAGCGACGCGTGGCAGAGACCGCTCTTTTCTTCTCGAGCAGGCCGTTGATTTTGCTCACTGGTCCAAAGTAGCGAACGGAGAGCTTGAAGTAGCTTCGGAGATTGCCGGCATTCCCCGACCTCGTTTGGGATATTTTGGTGCGATTGAGCCGTGGCTGGTCGATCAGGAATTAATTCGTCGCGCAGCTCGCGAGCATCCTTCATGGCAGTGGGTCTTCATTGGAAATCGATCACGCGGCTTGGACATCGAGAGCTTGCCGAACACTCATTTTTTGCCCGCGGTGCCTTATCAGGAGTTGCCCCGGTATGCCGTTGGGTTCGACGTGTGCGTGCTGCCGTGGGAAACTGAACAGACGTTTACGAGTTACGGCTCTGCTATAAAGGTTAGGGAATATTTAGCCACAGGTAAGCCGGTTGTGATCGCGCCGCTTCCGGAGTATGAGCCGATGTCGGGGGTCCTGCGCATTGCTCGATCGCGCGACGATTTCTTTCGGCTCGTTGGTGACGCGCTCGAGGAACGGGATCCTGAAGCCGCGCGTAGACGTCAAGATGCGGTCAAAGAAGGGACGTGGGATGCGCGTGCTGAGTGGGTGAGTCAGTTGATTGAAGCAAAGCTAGCGCAAAAAAATCTTTAGTGTGATTTCGTCGGAATGAAGCAGGTTCTTCAAAATCGAAAATCGGGAAAAGTAACAGTAACCGACGTGCCGGTGCCGGCAGTGCAGCGTGGGCGCGTTCTGGTCCGGACTGTTGCATCCCTAATCAGCCCAGGTACGGAACGCGTTGCGGTCGAAGAGGGACGCAAAGGTCTCGCTCAAAAAGCACGCGAGCGTCCTGACCTTGTGAGGACGGTAGTAGAAAAAGCTCGTTCCGACGGTCTACTTCGCACGTTCGGCGCGGTGCGCGACAAACTCGACACGTCCCAAGTGCTTGGCTACAGCGCTTCAGGTCTTGTTGTGGCAGTGGGTAGTGAGATAACCGAATTTAGCGTCGGTGACCGCGTGGCCTGCTCGGGACTCGGTTTTGCCTCTCACGCAGAGGCGATTTCAGTTCCCAAGCATTTTTGCGTTCGCCTTCCTAACAAGGTCGATTTTGATGCTGGGGCTTTCGGAACTTTGGGAGCGATTGCTCTGCAAGGGGTGCGGTTGGCGGAACCCACCCTCGGCGAATCGGTCGTAGTCATCGGTCTCGGTTTGGTTGGTCAACTCACCGTGCAGCTTCTAAAGGCCAACGGGTGTCGTGTGTTGGGAATCGATCTCGATCAAAGCAAAATTGATTTGGCCTCCGAACTCGGCGCCGATGCAGGTTGTATCTCTGATGAAAAATGCAAGGATGCAGTTCTTAAATGGACTCAAGGTCGCGGTGCGGACGCGGTGTTGATTACCGCAGCAAGCGAATCCAATCAACCGATCGAGCTGGCAGCAGAAATCTCGCGGCTGAAGGGCCGCGTCATAGTAGTCGGCGCAACAAACCTTGACGTGCCGCGTCATGCATTTTTCACGCGGGAGCTGGCGCTCATGATCTCGATGGCTTACGGGCCCGGTCGTTATGATCCTGAATACGAAGAGCGCGGGCACGATTATCCGTTCGGCTACGTTCGCTGGACCGCACAGCGCAACATCGAGGCTTTTCTCGAGCTGGTTGCGAGTGGAAAGATCGATGTGAAGAAGCTGATTACTCATCGCATTCCGATTGCCAATGCTGAACAGGCTTACGAATTGATCTCAGGTGAAATCAAAGAACCATACCTGGGAGTTTTGCTTCAGTACGATCCTGAAAGCGAGCTCAAAAGTGAAATTACGTTTGCCGCGCGTCCCGCTTCGACTCGGATGCCGGAGAAGCAGGTTCGCATCGGATTAATCGGCGCGGGAGACTACGTCCGCAGCGTGTTGCTGCCCCACTTTCAAGAAGTGGGTGCATCGTTTTGCTCAATCGCGACAGCATCAGGAGTGTCGGCTCATGATGTGGGCCAAAGGTTCGGTTTCGCTCGAGCCGTGTCAGAGACGGATACGGTCATTAACGATCGAGACGTTAACCTCGTTGTGATCGGTACTCGACATGACTTACACGCGCAACTTGCACGACGAGCGCTCGAGAGCGGCAAGCATGTTTTCGTCGAGAAGCCGCTTGCCCTTTCCGATGAAGAATTGGACGCGCTGTTGGAAGTGGCAGAAGGTGCGCGCGGTTCTTTGATGGTTGGATTCAATCGCCGGTTCTCTAACCTCGCGGTAAAAGCCAAGGACTTCTTTGAGGGTAGACGTGCGCCACTTTCTATTCTTTACCGCGTAAATGCCGGGCGAATCCCGAAAACGCATTGGACGCAGAACGAGCAGGAAGGTGGCGGCCGGATCGTTGGGGAGGTCTGTCACTTTATCGATCTGATGCAATATTGGATTGAAGCGCCGCCAGTGTCCGCGTTTGCTGAACCCATCGCCGGAAACAATGCCGACACCGAGAATGCCGACTCTGTTTTTATAACGTTGCGGTTCGCCGACGGTTCAAACGGTTGCATTGCTTATCTCGCGGAAGGCGATAAGGCACTTGCCAAAGAGCGTGTGGAGATTTTTGGTGAGGGAAAGACGTTTGTACTTGATGATTTCCGGGACGCGGTTGGCTACCGGAATGGACGTGAAGAAAACATCAAGTTGCGCCGCCAGGACAAAGGACAGAGTCAATGCGTTCAGGCAGTTTGCGATGTTATTCAACACGCGAAACCACAGCCTATAGAGTTGACTGAACTGGCTGCGACCACTCGACTCACGTTTCGAATCCTGGATTCATTGCGGACCGGACAGCCGGTGAAGATTTAGTTCATGTGCGGTATTGCTGGAATCGTTGCAAAGGAGCCAAGGCACTACATCGGTTCAATGCTTCGCCGCATTGAGCATCGGGGTCGCGACGATGAGGGCGTTTGGACCTCCGAACCTATCGACAACTCCGGCCGCCAAGTTTGCTTAGGCCATCGCCGCCTCGCCATCATCGACACTTCCACTGCAGGTCATCAACCGATGCTCTCGCCTGATGGGCGCTTCGTCATCACCTTCAACGGCGAGATCTATAACTACCGCGAGCTGCGCGAAGACTTGAAATCGCGCGGTCACAACTTCAAAACTGATTCCGACACTGAAGTACTACTCGCAGCATTTGCAGAATGGGGCTCGGAATGCTTGCCGCACTTGAACGGCATGTTTGCGTTTGCAGTGTGGGATAACCGGGAACGCACACTCACTCTCGCGCGAGATCACGCCGGCATCAAGCCTCTCTACTATGTTCACCAGCCTGCAGAAAACGGTGGCGCTTTCATCTTCGCCTCGGAAATTAAAGCTATTTTGGCGACAGGTCTGGTCCGACGAGCTCTAGATCTCGAATCACTGCACCAATTTCTCACATTTCTCTGGGCACCGGATCCCAACACGTTGTTTGAAGGAATCAAAACCGTTCCACCCGCGCACGTACTCACGTTCCGCGATGACGTCGTGAAGACAGATGAGTGGTGGAATGTTTCTTTTGCTGAGGTCGAGGAGGGGCGCAGCGAAGCATGGTGGCAGGAGCGCGTGCTGGAAACGCTCGATCGAGTGGTGAAAATGGAGATGGTGGCCGATGTTCCATTAGGATCCTTCTTGTCAGGAGGGATCGATTCGTCCGGCATCGTCGCGATGATGAAAAACCACAGCAACGGCAGGCGGGTCGGGACTTACACGGTCGGTATTGAAAGCCACGACCTCCGTTACGACATTATTCCTGATGACGTGCGGTGGGCGCGTCATGTGAATCGCCATCTGGACACCGACTTTCACGAGATCACATTGCAACCATCGGTAGCCGAGCTGCTGCCGAAACTCGTCTATCACATGGACGAGCCCGCAATCGACATGGCCATCCCCAGCTATCTGGTTTCGCGTGCGGCTCGTGAGACACTGACCGTCATGTTGAGTGGGATGGGTGGTGATGAAGTCTTCGCGGGTTACCCGCGGCAGTTGGCCATGAAGATTGCCGGCGCGTTCGATCCCGTGCCGGGGTTGCTGCGACGGCCGTTGATGAAGACTATCGAGCGGACGCTGCCGGGAGGCTTGCCGGGGAAGCTTACGGCGCCGCTGCGCAATGCGAAAAAATTTGCTCGCAGCGCGGCGTTGGATTTTGAAAATCGTTACCTGGGTTACGGAACTTATTTTACGGACGAGGCGAAGCGGCGACTCTATACGGACGATTTAAGGCAGGCGACGCAGAACGTCGACGCTTATGCAGCTCATCGACGCTATTTTCGGCATGTGCAAGAGGCTGCTCCTCTTAACCGTTTGCTATACGTTGATCTAAAGACTTTCCTGCCGTGTCTCAATCTGATTACAACGGACAAAACTTCCATGGCGGCTAACCTGGAAGTGCGCGTGCCTTTTCTGAATCGCGAGATGATCGAGATGGCTGCTCGCATGCCGCCGCGTTTGAAGCTGCGGGGATTTAAGCGCAAGTACATTCTGAAGCGCGCGCTCGAGCGGTTGTTGCCGAAGGAAGTAGTGTGGCGAAAGAAGGCTGGTTTTGGAGCGCCGATCCGGTCATGGCTGAGAGGGCCCTTGCGTCCTTTGGTGGGGGATCTGTTGTCTGAGGAGAACGTAAAGCGTCGGGGCTTGTTCCGGGCATCGGAGATTAAGCGGATTGTGAAAGCAAACCTCTCCGGCCGCGAAGATAATAATCTACAGGTGTTTCAGTTATTGAACCTCGAACTCTGGCACCGCCAGTTTATTGATTAAAATTAATAGTACTTCTGGGGTTGCAACTAGTTTCCCCTCGCACAGTCGACTCTCGATCACTCAGGCGCTGTTCATTATTTCGACTCGTGGCAGCGGAGCTGGTCGTACTTGGCTGCAGGACTATAGATGTAGGCGCTGACAGTCTCTGAGTCTCCGTCACCGTTGAGGTCGATCGTAAACCCGGCATCTTCGCGTTGCTCTGGAAAAGTTAATGCCAATGCTCAGGCGACCATTATGGATTTCGGCGAGACCATGAGTGTCTATAACCCCCGAGCCATCGTAGAAGCCAACTTTTTTGGAAAGATCCTTGAAGACATCGCTAAACTTATTCTTAAAGAAATCGTTGCCCAAGAAATCATTGACACCCTGGGCTCACCCGTCTTACTCTGCTTGGGCGGTTTTCTTTCGCCGCCTGCATCCCAAAACCTCACTCTCCATGTGAAAAATGCCGGTTTCAGAAGAAACACAACGAATTGTTTGCTCGGACCCCTTGGACCGACGATCACATCCAGAAGGCACATCGCGGCGCCCGACTGTCTTGCTGGTAGAAGATGACAAGGCATTGCGTCGTTATCTTGAATTGACCCTCGGTAATGCAGGCTACGAGGTTATCCTGGCGGCGGATGGGCTTGAGGGCATGAAGATGGCTCTGACTGCAAAGGCCGACATCGTCGTGACCGACGCGATGATGCCGCACCTTAGCGGTCATGAGTTTTGCCGTTTCCTGAAAAACAGTCCTAATCTTTCGCAAATACCCATTGTCATGCTTAGCGGTTCAGAGCCGCAGCACGCGGCCACAGACAATGATCTCGTCGACGTGTTTCTTTCGAAGCCACTATCGGCAGATCAACTAACGAATTGTTTAGAAGAGATTTTGTCGCGGGCGAAATAAAACGAGCAGGTCACGCTCCTTTAGCTGTACCACTGCTCAGCAACTTATCAAGTGGCATGTACTCAAGTCCCTGTGAAACCGCTACAGCTTCATAGGTACAGTGACCGGCGTAGGTGTTTACGCCTGCCTTCAGTCCAGCATCCTGCATGATCGCAACCAGGAACCCTTTGTTGGCTAGTTTTAAGGCATAAGGCAGAGTCGCATTCGTAAGTGCGAACGTGGACGTACGCGGAACAGCGCCTGGCATATTGGCGACGCAATAATGCAGGACGCCTTCGACATAGTACGTCGGGTTCGAGTGCGTTGTGGGGTGGGTAGTTTCAATGCAGCCGCCCTGGTCTACCGCTACGTCAACTATCACAGCTCCGTTAGGTACATCCTTCAACATACTGCGAGTAACTAACCGGGGAGCCGACGCTCCTGGCACGAGCACCGCGCCGATGATCAGATCGGCTTGGGAGACGGCATCGTGAATCATGTAAGCGCTGGAAGCCAAAGTTGAAATCTTCGAAAGGAAAATATCGTCGAGCTCGCGCAGGCGGTCGAGGTTATTGTCGATGATCGTGACGTGCGAGCCCATGCCGACGGCAATCTTGGCCGCGTTTGTCCCTACAACTCCTCCGCCGATTATCACAACGCGCGCCGCGGGCACTCCCGGCACTCCGCCGAGAAGAATTCCGCGCCCACCGCTCATTTTTTCAAGATAGTGCGCCCCGACTTGGATAGCCATCCTGCCGGCGACCTCCGACATAGGCGTCAGCAAGGGCAATCCGCCGCGACGGTCAGTGATTGTTTCGTATGCGATCCCTGTGACTTTGCGCTTCAGAAGTTCGGCGGTGAGTTTCTTGTCAGGAGCAAGATGCAGGTAAGTGAAAAGCAATTGACCTTCACGCATGCGAGGGTACTCGGGCTCTATTGGTTCCTTGACCTTGACGATCATTTCGGCTTGCACCCAGACGTCATCGGCGGAACCCAGCATACGCGCCCCCGCTTTTTGGTAGAGTCCATCGTCGAAACCTGAACCTTCGCCAGCCGAAGTTTCTACGATTACCTCGTGTCCGGCATCGGTTAGCGCGCGAACGCCCGCGGGCGTCAGCCCGACACGATACTCGTTATCCTTGATTTCTTTAGGCAGTCCGACAATCACAGGGGGAGTCCTCCAAGGATTTGAGTCAAATGCGGAGCTTGAAATGAACTTTGATTATAGATCTGAGATCTGAGATCTGAGATCCGAGACCTGAGATCTGAGATCTGAGATCTGAGACCTCAGAGCTTAACTTCGTCGATCTGTGCCCGTTGAAGTTTGCCGCTGTAGTCAACGTAAACTGATTTCCATTCGGAAAAGATATCCAGTACCTGGGTGCCGGCTTCGCGATGGCCGTTGCCGGTGGCCTTTGTGCCGCCGAAAGGAAGATGAACCTCAGCTCCGATCGTTGACGCGTTCACATAAAAGATGCCGGTGTAGATTTCATTCATCGCGTCGAACGCGCGATTAACGTTGCTGGTGTAGATTGACGCCGATAGGCCATAGCGCACGCCATTCGTAATCTGGATCGCCTCTTCCAGAGATCCGGCTGGAATGACGGAAGTAACGGGCCCAAAAATCTCTTCCTGGGCTATGCGCATGTCCGGCGCGACGTCCGTGAACACCGTTGGCTCAATGAAATAACCACGCGCGTAATCTCCGCGTGTGAGCCGATTGCCGCCGCACGCCAGCGTCGCTCCATCCTCGTTCTGGCCGACGTCGATGTATCCCATAATCTTCTCGACAGCATCTGCATTGATCACAGGTCCGACATCAGTCTTCGGGTCCGCACCGTTTCCGACACGCAACTCCTCGGTGCGCTCGATCAATTTACGAGAGAACTGTTTGTAAACCTTTTTATGGACTACCAGCCGTGACGAGGCTGTGCATCGTTGTCCTGATGTGCCGAATGCTCCCCACAGAGCGCCTTCGATAGCGAGCTCTATATCGGCGTCGTCCATGACCATAATCGCGTTCTTACCACCCATTTCCAGCGAACAGATCGCATTGCGCTCGGCACAAGCCGACGCGACCACTCGGCCGGTCTCAGTTGATCCGGTAAAAGAAATTAAGCGAAGTGCCGGATGGTTGGTCATCGACGAGCCGACTGCTTCACCCGTTCCTGTTACAAGGTTGACGACGCCCGGCGGAATACCTGCCTCTTCGCAAGCTTTGACCAAATTGTAGGTAGAGAGCGGTGTGTCTTCTGCAGGTTTAATTACGACCGTATTGCCGCAGACCAGAGCGGGAATCAGTTTCCATGATGGAATAGCCATCGGAAAATTCCACGGCGTGATCAGTCCGCAAAGTCCGACCGGCTGCCTCACGCACATCGCAAACTTGTCCGGCATTTCGGCCGGGGTCGTGAAGCCATGTAAGCGACGTCCTTCGCCAGCCGTATAGTACGTGCAGTCAATAGCCTCCTGCACGTCGCCACCAGCCTCTTTCAGAACCTTGCCCATCTCTCGAGTCATGTCCGCAGTGAACTGATCTTTATTGTGAATCAGAATTTCACCCAGCCTGAAGAGGACTTCCGCGCGTCGTGGCGCCGGCGTACGTCGCCATCGCTCGAACGCAGTGCTGGCAGCATTAACAGCGGCGTTGACGTCTGCACTGGTCGACAGCGGAAAGCGTCCGATTACGTCGCGATTGTCAGCCGGATTAATGTTCTCGAGGATCTCGCCGGATTCGCTTGGCACCCATTCGCCGCCTATGAAGTTGTGGTAAGTCGGTACGGAGGTGCGTGACGCGGTGCGAGTAGTTGATTTTCGAGAGTTTTTGACGAGAGCTTTTTTTGCTTGAGCCATAAGCCGAGTTTCGAGTTTCGAGTTCCGAGTTTCGGGTTCGGGAAACTCGAAACCCGGAACTCGAAACCCGAAACCTTGCTATTGGTAAGTGAACTGAACGATTCGCTGGTTAACGCGATCGGGATCGCGTTGATAACGAGAAACGTTTAAGACTATCGGGTCGCCGGGCTTCAGTCCATTCAGCACGCGCTGAAAATCGCCGAGCGTGGTGACTGGAATGCGATTGATGCGAGTGATGACGTCGCCCTCACTCAACGCGGGCTGGCCGGCTATTCGAACTTCTGCGACGAGGCCGTTCGGATCAACGTCCTTGATGTAAAGGCCACGAACACCAGTCAAATGTTTTTCAGTCATCAACTGCTGCGTGATCTCTGTAAGCGTAATTCCCAGGTGTGGAGCTTTCGCTTCCGGTTCTTTTTTCTTGGACGCGTTTGATTCTTCCGTCGCTTTTGTCGGTACTACGGTTGCGGTTCGCGTGGGAGGTCTCTCTCCCAACACCACATTCGCAGTCTGCTTTTGGAGCTTGCCTTCCGTATCGCGTAGAAAAGTCAGCGTTACTGTTGTGCCCACTGGACTGCTCGCGACTTTTTGAATGAGATCTTGCGCCGTGATGACAGGCTGGCCATTGAACTCAACGATGATGTCGTTGGCTTGAATGCCCGCCTTTGCGGCCGGGGTTAACTGGCCGTCTCTGGTCTGCTGAACGTCCATCACCACAGCACCTTTGGCTTCGCTCAACCCGTAAACTTTGGCAAATTCCTCTTTGACAGAATCGAGTGTGATGCCGAGGTATCCGCGGCGCACCTTACCTTGCGAAACGATCTGGCGGTATACAAAATTCGCTTCGTTAGCAGGGAGTGCAAACCCGATCCCGTTGTAGTCGCCAGTAGATGTGGCTATTTGAGAGTTAACTCCGATTACTTCACCACGCATATTTACGAGCGGCCCCCCACTGTTACCGCGGTTGATTGCAGCATCGGTCTGCAAGAAGCGTTGAAAACTAGTGAAGTAAGGTGTCTCTCTTTCTTTTTTAGAGATGATGCCGGCCGTCACAGTCTGGTCGAGCCCAAACGGCGAGCCCATCGCCAAAACCCAATCACCAACCTGTGCCGAGTTTGAGTCACCGAGAACTACCGTTGGCAAATCGCGTGGTGCGTCAATCTTGACTACCGCAACATCCGTTTCTTCATCGATTCCTACTATCCGGCCTCGATATTTGTCGCCGTTTTGGAGGCCCACTGTAATTCTGCTGGCTCCTTCTACCACGTGTTCGTTAGTGAGAATGTAGCCATCTTTCGTAACGATGAATCCGCTTCCAACCCCGCGAGAAGGCCGCCGGGTCTGTCGCCGGAACATGTCGAGCAGCGGATTATTAGAAGGTTCATCGGGATCAGGATCTTTTTCAGCAATCTCAGGTGCGGCGGTGGTGGTCTCGATGTTTACGACTGCGGGCTCAACGCGGCGTGCGATCTCGGCGAACGAAGCGGACAAAGCTTCAGGAGCGCGAGCAATCTGGGCCTCGTTTTGGGCCACAGTTGGACGGCCCGAAAGCATGGCACCAATTCCCATTCCCGCCACCAGGCAGGCGATGGCGAGTGCGGCTATCCAAATCCGCAGTTTTCGAAGGATCAACCGTTCTTGGGATACTGTTTGGTCTTTTGGAAGTTCGAACATAGCCACCACCTTTAGGAGAGAAAACAATACTCCGGTGTCATGAACGTCACGTCACGATGTTTATGACACGACCGGAGACTCCAAAGTATAACCGCGGGGAGCAAAATATTGAAGGAGCAGGAAACAGGAAGCAGAAGCAGGAGCAGGAGCAGGAGCAGGACGCAGGAGCAGTAAGCAGTTGTCATCGGTAATTGTCATCTGTACTGGATACTTTCTGCTGCTCCTGCTCCTGCCTGCTGCTCCTGCTCCTGGCTTCCTGCTCCTTCCTCACGGTCGCAACAACACTTTCAGAACTCCCTTCTGCCCCGCCCGTTCCATAGCATGAATACCTTTTGCCAGAGGGTATTCCTCACTAATTAGACTATCGACATCAATCGCCCCTTTGCTCAGTAGATCAAGCGCCGGAACAAACCGTCCGCAGCGCGAGCCGACAATGCTTATCTCATCGACGACAATTGGAGCCGCATTCAGCTCAGTGGTTCCATGAAATGTCGACTTGAGCACCAGCACTCCTCGTGGACGGACCAGATCGACGGCCATCAAGAACGCCGGGGGAGAACCTGACGCTTCGACGACAACGTCAAATTCTTTCTTCCGTTTAGCAGCCTTTTTAGCAATAGCCGTCTCAATTCCACGCCGTTCGGCTATTCTCAGTTTGTTCAGATGCTTACCAACCAGTAAAACGTGCGCTCCGGTCAGTGACAGAACCTGCGCGCAAAGTAGACCGAGCTTGCCGTCACCAATCACCGCCACGCGCATTTCTTTGGCTATGGACGTTCGTTCGAGAATGCCGCAAGCCGCAGCCAGAGGCTCGACAAAGACAGCATGTTCGTCAGCAAGCTTTTCAGGAACGCGCAAGAGGTTTTGCGGTGGTAGGCGGAGAAACTCGGCATGAGCTCCGTCGCGTCCGACAATCCCAAGCACGGTACGGTTGGGACAATGTCGCGGATCGCCGCTGCGACAAAGTGAACACTCTCCGCAGCCGGCATTGATTTCGCCGACAACTCGGTGTCCGATTAATGTGCCGTCCGCAGCATCTTCGACGACGCCGACGAACTCGTGACCGATTGTGCCCTTGAAGCCGGCATAACCGCGCGCGATTTCAAGGTCCGTATTACATATGCCGGAAAGCAGCACGCGCACCAAGGTTTCTTTCCCGCGCTCTGGCATATCGATGTCGCGCAGAGCAAGACGTCTTTTGTCAACTCGCAGGGCCTTCATACGCTAGAAACTCTTGGTGCGAGCGTATGCATTCTGTGGAGTTAATTCGATTGTTAGTGTGGGACCTGTGACTTGAATAGGTAGGCGCCATTCCAGGTTTTCATCACCGGGAAGGACAGCGTGTATCCACCAGTTGCCGGGAGGGACAACTACCGTCGCACTGCCTTGTCGATCCAGGCGGGTCATGATGGGAGCACGACCGTTCATTCGCTCGTTAACAAAATCCTCTAAGCGTTTGCCGGCGCGCCGCTCGATAAAATATTCGTGATGGACGGCGACGATATCCACCGGAGAGAGCTCGACGGGAATGTCGAGCGGCAATCCCGAGAGCTCCGGCGCAGGCCGCATAATTAAATGGACAGTTGATTCCTGCGACACCTCGGAGGGATGAGTCGTGGCAGTGGCCGGCAACTGCTGGTAGATCAACCAGCCTGCCATGAACAGACCGACTACAAGCGCCGCTTGCAAAACGAGCGTAACCAGCCTGTAGATGATGCCTGTCGTTTTCATTTATTGCTTTTTAAGACTGCGAACATGCATAACAAGAGCGTCGACTTGATCTTCCGTAAGCTTCTTGCCAAATGGCGGCATTTTGCCTCGACCATTCATTATCGAATTATAGAGTTGCTCGTCACTGACGCTCTCTTGCCATTGCGAATTTGTTAGATCGCGCGCGTCGTTGAATTTGGCTTTAAAAGTCTTGGCTCGGCCATCCTTGCCATGGCACGAAGCACATCGGCGATTGTAGATTGCTGACACCGCGAAAGGTTGCGCAGTCGAACTCGAATTACTGTTTTGCAATGAAGCGTGTGATGAAACGACGCTGAACAAGAGGAAAAAACCGGTCGCGACAAGAGCGACTGCTGCGATTAATCCGATTTTCTTCATTGAGTGAGTGTACTCCACGGAAGCCGGAAGTTGAAAGCTATGTGAATGAGAAGTAAGCTTCAATGTTTTAGCAACTCGTATGAAGACACGGGCGCCAATGGTTGAAGATAAGTTTCGGGACGAGTGCGGGGTTTTTGGAATTCACGGGCATCCTGATGCGGCTCGTTTGACGTACCTCGGTCTGTATGCGTTACAGCATCGCGGGCAGGAGTCCTGCGGCATAGTAACGTCGGACGGTACCGATTTGCGGCAGGAGCGCGCAATGGGACATGTGGCTGAGGCGTTCGATAAATCGAGCCTCGACAGATTGCCTGGCGCGAGTGCAATCGGTCACGTTCGTTATTCAACCGCGGGCGAGGTGTCGATCCGCGAGGCTCAACCGTTCCTCGTAACGTGCCAGCATGGTCAAATCGCCGTTTGTCACAACGGCAATCTTCCTTTTGCTCGAGAAGAACGGCGGAAGTTGGAAAGAGAAGGCGCCATTTTCTCAGCAACTTCTGATACCGAAGTAATCTTGCACGGCGTTGCTCGTTCGCGCGCTGCCGCTGTGCGCGAAGCGATTGCGGAAGTGCTTCGTCGCACCGAAGGCGCATTCTCAATGCTCTTTCTAACGCCGTCCGAGTTGATTGCTGTACGTGATCCGCGTGGCTTTCGACCTTTGGCACTCGGACGTTTGGGCGACGCTTGGGTATTAGCTTCTGAAACTTGTGCCTTTGATCTAATCGACGCGCGTTACGTGCGCGACGTTGAACCAGGAGAAATGATTGTCATTGGTGAAGAAGGATTGCGCTCTTCACATCCATTCAATGCTCAAAAACATGCCATGTGTCTTTTCGAGCACGTTTATTTTGCGCGACCCGATTCGTTGATCTACGGGCAGTCGGTCAACGAATCGCGCCATCGAATGGGCCGGCAATTGGCTATCGAACAACCTGCTGATGCGGACATCGTAGTTCCGGTGCCCGACTCTGGAACTGCAGCTGCTATCGGTTACTCCGCACAGAGTGAGATCAGTTTCCGTTTTGGTTTAGTGCGAAATCACTATGTGGGCCGCACGTTCATCGAGCCACGACAGTCGATCCGTTCCTTTGGCGTGCGCATCAAACTCAACCCGGTTCGCGGTCTGATTGAAGGCAAGCGAGTCGTGCTGATTGATGACTCGATCGTCCGAGGCACTACGTCGAAGAAGATCGTCAGGATGGTTCGCGAGGCGGGCGCGAAGGAGATACACCTCCGAATCAGCTGTCCTCCCACAATCAGCCCTTGTTATTACGGAATCGATACGCCAAACAAATCAGAATTGATTGCCGCGCAAATGTCGGTTGAGGAAATACGGAAATTTATCGAGGCGGATTCTCTGGGTTATCTCTCGCTGGAAGGCATGATTGCAGCCACTGGCATTTCCGCTGACGCAGCGTGCGTGGCTTGTTGGAACGAGAAGTATCCCACGCGCATAACTCCGGAAGCGGAGACCATGTGGGAGCGCGACCGCGAAACAGTAACGTCTGACTGATTACCGATCGTGATTGTCTGAGGCTTGGAGGGTTCGGACGATTGGGTAGGGCGACGAGAGGATGTGGGTGCGCGATTGCAGTGCTGGCACTCGTGATCGGCGCGGGTGGCTATGCCGGTTACAAATATCTTCTACCCTGGTGGAAAACCAAACCTCCTCCCGCCTCCGGCGCCGAGCTGCGCGTTCACATTCTTGATGTCGGACCAATCAACGGTGATTCGATCCTGATTGTTTCTCCGGCAGGAAAATCGGTGTTGATAGATGCCGGTGACTCAGGCAAAGGCAAGCAAGTACTCGAGGCATTGAAGCGCAACGGAGTACAACAGCTCGATTACTTTATTGGTACTCATCCTCATCCGGATCACCTGGGCGCGGCTGATGAAGTAATGAAGGGGACAAAAGTCCTGAACGTTATAGACAATGGACTTCCACCCACATTACCCGCCGGAATGGTCGCCGAGGCAAAGAAGACAACGCCCGTTCAAGGCAGAAGAACACCTGCCAAGACTGCACGTCCGGACAAAACCGCTTCCATCACGAAATTTTACGACGATTACAAAGCAGCGATAGCCGCGTCGGGCGCGAATTATCAAAATGCAGCGCAGGGGCAAATCGATTTAGGAGGCGGCGCTCGACTCACAATCCTTGCTCCCACCGAGCCGTACTTCACGCGCGATTACATGAAAGCCGGCGGCAACGAAGCCAATGCGAACTCTATTGTGGTGCGGTTGGACTACGGCGACTTCTCGATGCTGCTTTCAGGTGATGCTGAGACTCAGACGGAGCATCGACTGCTTACAAAAGATCTCAATCTGCGAGCGAACATTCTGAAGATAGCGCATCATGGTTCGAAGTACGCTACGGCAGCGGATTTTCTTGAGCGCGTCAAGCCGTCGGTCGCCATAATTTCCGTGGGCGAATGGAACCGTTATGGCCATCCGGCGCAGGCTGTTTTAGATCGACTGAAAGCTTTGGATGTAAAACTCTATCGGACCGACTTGCAGGGCGAAATAACAATCACGACGAGAGGCAGAGAAAACGACTACTCGGTAAAAACTGCGAAAGAAGCGACTGAGGATTTGTGGGCTGGGAGAACCGCCCAAAAAGACGACTCATCGCGATCGGGTTTCATCGCGTATGGCGATTTCGGTCCACCTCCAAAGGAACGCAAACGTGGTAAATAGTGAATAGTAAATAGTAGGAGTACTCTGCACTCGGTACTCAGCACTCTTACCATTATCTATTTACCATTTACCCAGAGAGCAAAATGACCAAACCGATTACTTATAAAGACGCGGGGGTTGACATTGACGCAGCAAACCGCGCGACCACTCGGATAAAAGAGCTTGCCCGCCGGACCTTTAATGCAAGAACCTTTTCGGAAATCGGAGGCTTCGGTGGGATGTTTGACGGAGCTTTTCCGAAACTGTCGCATCCAGTCCTCGTCGCATCAACGGATGGCGTCGGAACGAAGCTCAAAATCGCTTTCCTCACCGGAAAACACGACACCGTGGGCCACGACCTCGTGAACCATTGCGTAAATGACATTCTCGTACAAGGTGCCCGTCCCCTTTTCTTTCTGGACTACATCGCCACCAACAAGATTTCAGGCGAAGCCTATTACGACGTCATTCAAGGAATTATTGCCGGTTGCGAAAGTAACGGTGTAGCGCTTATTGGAGGAGAAACGGCAGAGATGCCGGATTTTTATCGCGAGGGCGAATATGACATCGCCGGCTTTATCGTAGGAGTTGTAGATCTTCCTAAGGTGATTGACGGAAGTCGCATAAGTCCCGGAGATGTAATTTTGGGTCTGCCTTCAGTTGGTTTGCACACCAACGGCTACTCGCTTGCGCGTCATCTATTCTTTGAGGTTGCCGGTTATCACGTTGATTTTCCGGTCGTCAGACAACTTGGCATGACGGTTGGTGAGGCACTGCTCAAACCGCATCCGAGTTACCTGAGAGTACTCGATGGCCTGCTCGATAAAAACGTGATTAAGGGTCTCGCGCATATCACCGGCGGCGGGTTGACTGACAACGTCCCACGGGTTTTGACTAACTACGTTACGGCGGTGATTGCCAAAGGTTCATGGCCAGTACTTCCAATCTTTAAAGTCATGCAGGAGATTGGAGACGTCTCAGAATCAGAAATGTACCGCACATTTAATATGGGCATCGGAATGGTAATCATCTGCGCCAAATCCGACGCGGAGGCAATCAAGATCCACATGAAAAGTGTCAACCAAGAGTGTTATGAAATTGGCCATGTAATCGCTGGTGAGCGGGGAGTCATCTTCAAGTAAGAGTTCGGAGGCACGCACGGTTGCCGTTTGAGAAGCTGAGACGAATCGGGATCCTGATTTCAGGCCGCGGTTCGAACATGCTCGCGCTTGATGACGCTGTCCGCACGGGACTCATTCCCGACGCAAAAATCGTTTTAGTCATAAGTGATAAAAAAGAAGCAGCCGGACTTGAGCGCGCTCGCGAAAGAGGATTAACAACCGTGTTGCTGGAGCGACGCGGGCTCTCTCGTCAGGAGCATGAGCAACGGATCCTTGACGCGTTGCAAGCGCACGAGGTGCAGATTGTCTGTCTCGCCGGGTACATGCGTTTATTGTCTTCGGATTTCATAAATGCGTTTCCGGGCCCAAAACTAAACATCCATCCGAGTCTGCTTCCGGCGTTTCCAGGACTTGATGCGCAAGAACAGGCTTTGCACCACGGCGTTAAATGGAGTGGATGCACTGTGCATTTGGTTGATGAAAACCTGGATGCCGGTCCCATAGTGGCGCAACGTGCCGTGCCCGTGTTCCCTGACGACACGATCGACACTCTGTCAGAGCGCATCCTGGAGCAGGAGCATCAGCTTTATCCGGAAGCCGTGGCGTTGATTGCAAGTGGTAACTACGAGATTATCGGCAGACGTGTCGTCAGCAAGCCTTTACTTATTAAGCCGTAAACAATCACAGCGCGCGCGACTGGCGCTATTTACGATTCACGATTTACGATTGGCGCCGAATGACTGTTGACGAACAACTCGAGTACCTCCGCAAAGGCACGGTGGAAATCATTCGCGAGACTGAGCTGCGCGCGAAGCTTGAAAACTCTGTTAAGAGCGGCAAGCCTTTGCGCGTGAAACTCGGCGTCGATCCGACTGCGCCTGATATTCATCTCGGTCATACCGTGGTCATTCGCAAGCTTCGTGCATTTCAAGAGCTCGGCCACACCGTGATTTTTCTGATAGGAGACTTTACCGGCCTGATTGGTGATCCGTCGGGTAACTCTGCTACGCGCCCACAACTTACGCGCGATGAGATCAACGCGAATGCGGAGACGTACAAGCAGCAAATCTTCAAGCTGCTCGACCCCGACAAGACTGTGATCGATTTCAACTCCCGCTGGATGGACCAACTGGGCTCCGACGGGTTCATAAGATTAGCGTCGCATGTCACGGTCAGACAGATTTTGGAGCGCGATGATTTCACGAAGCGCCTTGCTGAAGAACGGCCGATCGCGTTGCACGAGCTTCTCTATCCCTTGACCCAGGCGTACGACTCAGTTGCTCTCCAGGCTGATGTTGAACTTGGCGGCACGGATCAAAAGTTTAACTTGCTGATGGGCCGGAACCTGCAGCGCGAGTACGGGCAGGAGTCGCAGGTCGCGATGATTACTCCGATTCTCGAAGGCACCGATGGAGTACAAAAGATGTCGAAGAGTTTGGGAAACTACATCGGCATCAACGAACCTCCGCAGGAAATTTTTGGGAAAGTGATGTCAATATCGGATGATTTGATGTGGCGGTATTATGAGTTGTTGACGGATCTGCGTACTGATGAGATTGCCGCTCTCCGCAGGTCTGCGGACAGTGGCGACCGCAACCCCCGCGACATAAAGGCAGATTTGGCGAAACATATCATCACTGACTTTCACTCGGCTGAAGCAGCGAAGCGTGCCGAGGAAGAATTCAGACGGATATTTGTGCAGAAGCAAATACCGGACGAAATCGAAGAACGAACTGTCCCCTTCGGCGATTGGGAACTAAAAAGTTTGCTGGTTGAACTTGGACTTGCTTCTTCCAAGGCCGAAGCGCGGAGACTAATAGAACAAGGTGGGGTGTACGTTGATGCGGAGCGGTGTGATCCTCGGATTAACGCGGTCTATATACTGCGACCCGATAGACCTGGTTACGACATCAAAGTAGGCAAGAGACGCTTCGTCCGGGTCCGTGGCAAATGATTTGTCGCAGGTCTGATTTGGTTGAAAAACTTTGTATTGAGGTTTATACCTGTGTTATGAGCACCGAAATCGCCACATTATTGGTCAGGACCCCAGATGTTTGCGGTGGACGTTTGCGCATTCATGGTACTCGCATCACAGTTAACCAAATAGCTGTGATGTACAAACGAGGGTATAGCGCCGATGACATTGTGAACGAATATCCACACCTGACCATGGCTCAAGTCTATGCGGCGTTGGCCCATTATCACGCGAATCGAGAAGAAATTGAGGCTGATCTGGCAGTTGACGAACAAGAACTTGGAATTGATTCTGCCTCGTCGAAAAACCATGACCGGTTAGAGGCCTTCAGAGAATTACAGAGCAGTATTAACCTCACGCCTGCGAAAGCTAACGAGTGGCAAAATGCCATTCGTGAGGCCCGCCACTAGTAGCGGATGATTCACGTCGATACCAATTTTCTTATTCAAGCTTTGCTGCCTGGTTCGCCATCAGAAGCAAGATTTCACACATGGCTGAAGAACGGGGAAGACCTCGGGATCAGCACTATAGCCTGGTCTGAATTTCTCTGTGGTCCCTTGACAGTAGCAGAGGCAGCGTTAGCTGAATCGTTATTCGCCACGCCTGAACCCTTTTCGGCAACGGACGCTCGAAGGCTGCGGAACTATCCAACGTAACCGGCCGTCGTTCACGCAGTCTCGCGGACTGCCAGATCGCGGCGGTCGCGTTACGGTGTAATGCTCAGCTGGCGACGAGTAACATTTCCGACTTTGCTATGTTTCAAAATTACGGATTGATTCTGGCCTAAGAGCTCAGACGAAATTCTTTTTAAATTGTAATGGCATCAGCGATTGCCAATGAAGAAGTCCTCATAATTGAAACGCCGGAGCGCGTGCCGCTTCACTTCGGCCTGGCCTCAATCGGCAACCGCTTTCTTGCGTGCGCGATCGATCACACTTTCCAGGCGCTAACCATCGTTCTAATGGTCATCGCATTTTTCACCATCGCAAGTTACTCCACCTTCGGTGATGAACTTTCCAATGCGCCTAAATGGGTAATCGCCATACTCATCATTGTGTTGTTTCTGATTGTCTGGAGCTACTTCGCTTTCTTTGAATGGATCTGGAGCGGGCAAACGCCAGGCAAGCGTTGGTTGAAGCTTCGTGTGATTCGCGAAGACGGGCGACCCGTCACCTTCTGGGAAGCAGCGGTCAGGAACCTGTTGCGCAGCTTCGACATGATGCCTTTCCCATTTTATTCAATTGGATTGATTTCGGTTTTCATTAGCTCAAGAGATCAGCGAGTCGGAGATCTCGTGGCCGGAACCGTGGTAGTGCGCGAACGCGAGGCAGAAGCACCCGCCTTCGCTCAGGTGTTTGCCGCTCCCGTCAGCGATCCGGCGTTGCGCCGCTCCAGCAGACCTGTCGAATTCTCAGCCGATCTCAGCAGCCTGACGGAATCCGAAATTGAGGTAGTGGAAACTTTCCTCCGGCGGCGATGGGATTTGTCTGACATTCCGCGTCAATGGATGGCTTGGCGCGTGTCGCTGCCGATCATGTACAAAATCCGCCCAGGTTACGATCTATCGACATTCACCTACGAAGGTTTCCTCGAAGAATTACTTCACCGCTATCGAGCGCAACATCCCTTCTCCGGATAACGCAGACCTCTCAAATTGACCCTCACGTTGCGGTTTGATAACCTTTTTCGTTTCGATACAGCTCAATATTTAAAACAGTAGAGGGTCACTTCAATGTCTCAAGACGTTTTCATTCTGGGCGGCAAGCGAACTCCCATGGGCGAGTATGTAGGCGCGCTTAAAGATATTTCGGCTATTGATCTCGGCGCCACCGCCGCTCGAGCAGCACTCGATGCGACCGGTGTTCAACCTGAAGACATCGACCACACGATAATCGGCAATGCTTTACAGACATCCGGTGACGCAATTTACGGGGCACGACACGTGGCTCTCAAGGCTGGAGTGCCGTATGACCGCCCGGCGTTGACTGTGAATCGCCTCTGCGGCAGCGGAATCCAGTCCATCATCTCTGGCGCTCATATGATTCAGCTCGGCGAGGCGAACACGGCATTGGTTGGCGGCATGGAATCGATGTCGCAGGCTCCTCATGTTATTCGGGGCGCCAGGTCTGGATTTGCTCTTGGTCAAGGGATGCTGGAAGACAGCCTGATGGTCGCGCTGCTCGATACGTACTGCAATACTCCGATGGCCGGCACTGCCGAAAACCTTGCGCGAAAATATGAGATCTCGCGTGAGGAACAAGACGCATATGCACTCAGATCTCAAAAGGAAGCGAAGCGGGCCCAGGTAGCTTGTTACTTTTCAGCTGAGATTGTGCCGGTTGAAGTAAAGACAAGGAAGGGCAGCTTTCTTTTTGAACAGGACGATCATTTGCGGCCGGACACCACACTCGAGGGACTGGCAAAACTGAAGCCTGCTTTCGCAAAAGACGGATTTGTCACTGCCGGAAACGCGTCGGGCATCGTCGATGGTGCCGCTGCGCTTGTGATCGCCGGCGAGGACGCTGTCAACAGGAATAATCTCAAACCAATGGGCCGAATCGTAAGCTGGGCCTATGCCGGTGTCGAGCCACACATCATGGGCATCGGTCCTGTTCCAGCCTCTCGCAAAGCTTTAGAAAAAGCCGGGCTCAAACTTACTGATATTGATCTGGTGGAAGTGAATGAGGCATTTGCGGGTCAATATCTAGCAGTCGAGAAGGAACTCGGCCTTGATCGGTCGCGAACCAACGTCAATGGCGGCGCTATTGCGATGGGCCATCCTTTAGGTGCGACAGGAACTCGTCTCGTATTAACGATCCTTCATGAACTCCATAGACGACAGCTCAAGTACGGTTTGGCGACCGCCTGTATTGGTGGAGGGCAAGGCATTGCAATGATCGTCGAACGAGTCTAAACACGTCCGCGTTTCCTGATTTTCCGATGAAAATCCAAATTTTTGGCCGCTGTACAAGTGTCATCAACTGTCACGATTCATTAACTCTTGAAAAGAACGCTTTTATAACCACAGTTGAACTCTGATCCGCAGGGGCACAAATCTTGCGGTTGCTGTTCAATTGGGATTGTGTATCGTGCAGTCGATCACATTCCGAATCAAGTAAGAAAGAATTTGCTTCGATTTAAAAAGCTTTTGCTTGCGCACGTGCCCTCAGGCGTGGTAGAAATTCGCTTCTACCACACGCAGGGTTGTTAATCGCCAGTACATCTTGGTTTGTTTAATTCAAGCGCAATCCAAATCCAGGTCACAATCTGCGCCCGACACGGATGCGCGGATGCGCCCTTCCCCGTCAACCTGCTGCCTAAGGAGTTCCCGTTATGTCGAAAATTCTGAAACTCTCGTTTCTCTTGATCTGTTTGATAGCCTCAGGGTCGGTTGCCCTGGGACAGGGGACAGTCTCCGGCGCGATCGGTGGCGCCGTGACAAACCAGAATAAGGAGGTCGTCCCCGGTGCGAGCGTATTGTCGCGCAATGCCGAGACAAATAAAGAAGACACGGCAACAACGGACGACCAGGGCAAGTTTCGCATTAACAACCTGCCGCCGGGAGTATATTCCGTCACCATCAATGCAACTGGGTTTGGACCTTTCTCTCAGGAAGGAGTTGTGGTTGAAGTCGGTAGGGTAACTGAGATAAACGCGACCATGTCCATTGGGCCAGTGCAGGGCACGGTGGAAGTCACGTCCGAAGCACCCGTAATCAATACTCTGCAGCAAGACTTCTCCAGTAACATCAATCAAACATCAATCAACGAGCTTCCGATCAATGGCCGGCGATGGTCGAACTTCGCCCTCCTTACTCCGGGCGCGGTTCCTGACGGCACGTTCGGTTTGATTAGCTTCCGGGGCATCTCGGGCTTGCTGAACAACAACACGATCGACGGCGGTGACAACAACCAGGCCTTCTTTGCCGAAGAACGCGGTCGAACGCGCATCAGCTACTCCATCAGCCAGGCGGCGATTCGAGAGTTCCAGGTCAACACGTCGAGCTATTCAGCTGAATATGGCCGGTCGGCGGGCGGCGTGGTTAACGCAGTCACCAAGAGTGGAACCAACGAGTTCCACGGGCAGCTCTTTTACTACCAGCGCAATAACAAGTGGGGCGCACGCAATCCGCGCAGTTTTATCACGCAAAATGTGGGTGGCGTCTTCACTCCAGTGGCTTTCAAACCCGAAGATGTCCGCCATCAATTTGGGGGCGCCATCGGCGGACCGATCGTTAAAGATAAGCTTTTCTTCTTCTTCAGCTACGACCAACAAAAACGTGACTTCCCGGGCGTCGCCACCTTTTCCGCTTTGGACTTCCTTAACCGAGCAGATGTTTGTCTACTGACCGCGCCATTGGGAAGTACGGTAACGACAGCAACCGCAGGTCCTGGTCAAACTTTTTGTCCAGCGTTCGGCGTCACGAATCCAACTTCAACCAATGCGCGAGCTGGTAGTTCATCTAACCCAACGGCGTTCTTAACTACCGGCAAGGGTCTGACGACCGGTCAGGTAACCTCAGTTCTCAATTTTCTCAATAGCCTGTCTGGGCCAGTGCCGCGCACTGGAGATCAAAAGCTTTACCTGCCGAAGATTGACTGGAATATAAACGGCAGCAATACGTTGACCGCCACCTACAACCGGCTGCGTTGGGAATCTCCTGCGGGCATTCAGACTCAGGCGATTAACACGCGCGCGCGAGATAACTTCGGTGATGACTTCGTTGAGATCGATTGGCTGACGTTGCGTCTGAACTCGACAATTACGCCGACACTGCTCAACGAAGCTCGCTTCCAGTGGGGTCGCGACAACGAATTTCAATTTAGCCAACCGCCACTGCCGGGTGAGCCGACTAACGCGGTCGGTGGACGTTCGCCTCAAGTGTTTATTACCAACGGATTCTCCTTTGGTATCCCAGAGTTTCTCGACCGAGTTGCGTTCCCTGATGAAAGACGCTGGCAGTGGGCCGACACGGTAACGATGAATTCCGGCAATCACACGTTCAAGTGGGGTGGCGACGTCAACTACGTCAAAGACATCATCAACAACCTTCGTTTCATCGGTGGTGAGTTCAATTACACCGGTGGTGTGAATAGTGTTGGTTTCTTTGGCGGTCTCAACGACTTCATTCTTGACTTCTTGAACTTCCAGTCGCCGTTGGCGCAGCCAGCCAGTGGTGGAAGATGCGGCAGCAGCACCAGGGCCTCCGGCAAGTGCTACGGCGGCAACTTCAATCAAGGGTTGGGTGTACTGGGCCTGACAATGAAGACGACAGACTTCAATCTGTTCCTTCAGGATGATTGGAGAGTAACGCCACGGCTAACATTGAACCTAGGCTTACGTTACGAATATCAGAAGAACCCGCAGCCGATTAATGTCAATGGCTTGCTCCCGCAGACGGCGAATCGCGTTGATGACCGAAATAACTTTGGACCCCGCATCGGTTTTGCCTTTGACGTGACCGGAGACGGTAAGACTGCCTTGCGCGGTGGTTGGGGCCTCTACTACGGACGAGTGATTAACTCGACTGTGTACAACGCCCTTATCAACACCGGAGTCGGCGTCGACCGCGGTCAACGACAGGTAACTTTGACGGCCAGTAACGCTGCCGCTCCTGTGTTTCCGAACTTATTAACTTCCGGAACGCTGGTAGCGCCGGACGTCCAGTTCTTTGACGAGGACTTCCAGTTGCCCCAGATTCACCAGGCTGATGTGATCGTTGAGCGTGAGATTGCGCGCAACACTGTAGTCTCTGCCTCGTATCTCTTCAGTTATGGAAATTCACTGCCGAATTTCGTCGACACGAATCTCCGACCACCTAGTACATTCGTGAACATGACCGTCAATGGTGGACCATTTGCGGGAGCAGTCTACCGAACGCCCCTTTTCACGGGAGCAAGACCAAACACGGCCTTTGGCCGCCTTACAGAGATCCGTAGCGACGTTTGGTCCAAGTACCATGCGTTGGTTCTTCAAGCTAACCGCCGTTTAACTAATGGCCTCCAACTGCAGATGAACTACACGCTCTCGCGCGCTTCGGACAATGGTCAAACTTCACAAACGTTTACGACGAACAATGTTCCATTCAATGCGTTCGATCAGTCTGCAGAGAACGCCCTGTCAGCGTTTGATAGACGCCAAAAGTTGGTGGTTAGCGCTGTTTACAATACTGACTTCGGCTTGGATGATAACAAAGTGGGTCGCGCCCTGCTGAACGGTTGGACCTTTGCTCCGATCTTTAACGCATTCTCAGGTCAGCGTTTCACCGGGAACCTTTCAGGCACCATCAATCCTCAGTCTTTCGGGTTTGCTTCCAGTACAACGCCGGGAGGTGGCGCGAACGGTTCGGGCGGTGCTACTCGCTTCGCTCTCGTGCCGCGCAACTTCTTCAAGCAGCCGAATATTTGGTACGTCGATATGCGCGTATCGCGACGTTTCTCAATAACCGAGGGCACGAAGCTGGAATTGTTGGCTGAAGGGTTCAACGTGTTCAATAGAACACAAGTAACCCTGGTGAACAACACGCTCTATACCATCTCGGGATCAGCATTGAACTTCAATAGTGGAGCTACCGGCTTCAATAGTGTGACCGGAGCCGACAGCACGCTGTTCCGTGAGCGGCAAATTCAGTTAGCTGCTCGGTTTGAGTTCTAAGGAGCCTGGACTAACTTTCTTGGGCGTATCTCTCTGACTAGAGGCACGCCCATTTGTTTTATTGTTCCAATGTTTTTGTTGTCCGAAGTTAACGCACTTCTCAGTTCCCTAAACATACAGAACTCAAGTTCGTAGTTCGCGGACATTTGTTCCTGCCAAACCTTCCTAAGCCTTTCTCTATTAACAGGTTCCGTCTCTTTTCAAAGTCTAAAAGGCCATCGGGAACGGCACTTGCGCTTTATAGGTGAGGGTCGCGTCGATCCGTGACCTTCGGACTAAATCCAGGGAGGTTTTGAGAATGGGATTACCAAACAGAGATGAGGTAGAGGGAAAATTTGATCAAGCCAAAGGTACGATCAAGGAAAACGTCGGTAGAGCCATTGACGATCCGGATTTGGAAGATAGAGGAACAGCCGACCGCGTAGAAGGCAACGTTCAGGAAGGCTGGGGCAAGACGAAGCGCAACGTCGGCGAAGCCATCGAGGATATCGGCGAATCGATCAACCGGTAAGGAGTTTGTGAAGACGCGCCTTCGGCGCTTTCCTTGCGGTGAGGCTTTGCCTTACCGGTTCAGTTACTAGTCATCAAATGCGCGAGGCTTAGCCTCGCGCATCTTTTTGGTCCATTGCCGGTAAGGCGAAGCCTTACCGCACGGGAAGCGCCAAAGGCGCATCAACGGAAAGCTACTCGGTGCGCACGTGTTGACCGCCGATGTCCTCGAGCAGCTCCTCGAGCTTGTCGATCTCTTCGCCGTCTCTCGCTTCAACGCCGATCAAAATGCCGCCTTCCCTCAGACCAGTTTCGTAAACCTTTGCTCGGTACTCCGGAATACCTGCGCCGACCAACGCGCCAATCACGCCACCCGTGACCGCTCCCGCTCCAGCTCCCGCCAAAGCTGCGGCAATCGGTCCAGCAATGACCAGGCTTATGCCGGGCAGAACGATGTTGCCAGCCGTCGCGACTATTGCAGCAAAGACTGCACCTACTGCCGTCCCGACAGCACCTCCAATTCCGGCGCCATCTGCCGCGTGCGTCCGCGCCTGGACTGCGAATTCTTTGTTGCGAGTAGCATCAGACATCAGCACACTGATTTCATCGCGGTTATACCCTCGTTTCAAAAGTGCATCTACTGCTGCTTCGGCTGCGACCCGATTCTTGAACAGGGCAGTTACTAATCTTGCCTTAGCCATTAGAATTTCCTCCTATCAAATTAAGAATAGTTCGTTCGGGCATTAAACTGAGCGGGCCAGTCTGCTGTATCCTGCGGCAACATGCGTGCCTGACTGATGACCGTGTTATTTACAGTCTCATTTGAATTAATCGGCGCATAGTAAGGCGGTTCGCAAGCACGATTGTTTTGCTTCGATACGCATCCGAAACATGAGAATTCTCCACATTAGTTCCGCCCAGGCACTCGGCGGCGGCGAGCGACATCTCGTGGATCTCGTAAAAGGACTCGCATCACGCGGTCACGATGTGTTCGTCGCTATGAGGCCAAACTCTCCACTGCGTGAAGAGCTGACGTCACTTCCGACCAAGAATTTATTGGAGCTCCCGCTGCGTAACGCTCTGGACGCCAAAAGCGCTGCCAAGCTCACCCACTTTGTTGCTGAGGAGACGATCGACGTCGTGCATGCGCACATGGCGAGAGATTACCCGCTCGCGGCTTATGCGAGTCGCCGCATTCCATCCGCGAAACTAATTCTCACCCGTCACGTCCTTTTTCCTCTGAGTCGCTTGCACAAGTTCACTCTTTCAGGCGCGGCTCGAGTCATTGCCGTCTCGGAAGCTGTTGCTCGTCGACTTCAAGCGCAAAGGCTGATATCAGACGGAAAGATCACGGTTGTTCATAACGGTATAGACTTCAGCCGGTTCGAAAGGAACGCTCCCGAAGATCGTGAACGGTTCCGAACCGAATTAGGTCTACCCGCAGATTGCTTGCTGGTGGGAACAGTTGGCGAGCTAACTCCATTAAAAGGGCATAAGGATTTTCTCCACTCGGCTGCTCAATTAAGTCGCGAATTTTCTGCGGTTTACTTCATCATTGCCGGCATTGATGTCACGCCAGGACAGACCAATCTTTTCGATCTGAAGCAATTGATTCAGAAGCTTGAACTGGACGAACGGGTCCGTTTGCTCGGCCGCATTCCTGACATCACGGATCTTTACCGGGCGTTGGACGTATTTGTCTCAGCTTCACATACAGAGTCTTTTGGGTTGGCGATCGCAGAAGCGATGGCCGCTGGAACTGCGGTTGTTGCTACGAAAACAGAGGGGGCTCAGGAAATAGTCCGTGAAGGCGAAACTGGACTGCTCGTTCCGATTGGTGACGTGAATGCCTTGGCTCAATCGGTCGAGTTCCTACTCAGAAACGCAACAACAAGAGCAGACATCAGCCGGCGGGCGAGCGATGACGTTAGAAAGCGCTTCAGGTTGGAACAAATGGTTGAAGCGACTGAAAAGATCTATTGTGAGGTTGTCGGAAAGTAACGAGCGCCGTTCGTGTTTAGTGGCTCAGCTTGTCGATTTTTGCAGCCAGGATGAAATCGCTTTCCGTCAGCCCATTAATTTTATGCGTCCAGATTGAAATATCTGCGCGACCCCAACCAAAACAAATGTCGGGGTGATGCCCCTGTTCCTCCGCGAGATCGCCAACGCGTTTAACGAATTGTTGCGCCTCGGCGAAATTCGCAAACTTGTAGCTCTTAGCCAGATGATGATCGTTGACGACTTCCCAATCCCGCAATTGAGGAGATAGTTTCGATATTTCTTCACTATTCAGTGGCGGTACTCCACCTCGACACGGCACGCACTGCCGGCTAGCCAGCTCGCTCACGATCCTTTTACCTCCGAGAGTCCCTTTTTAAGAATTGCTATTTGACCGGCATGATACAGATCGTGCTGAATTACTCCATGAAGAGTTACGTAAACGGACGGCATTCCGGGGAGAATTGGTTCGTCCAGCCGTGATTCATCTGCAGCAGCGATTGCCGATCTCAATTTGCGATGGCCCTCGACCAGCAACGCTTTGACCCGTTCCCACGCAGCCTCACTTGTATCACCCATGTCAGCCCAATCTTCAGCGTCTGACAGCTCTGCCCGGTCACCTTCCAACCTGCGCCGGCAAGCGCCCTCCCAGGCTGCAATGTGAAGCACGAGGTCCCAGATCCGGTGTGCGCCCGTAATGGGTTGAGCCGCCGCCTGGCTCGCAGTAATGTCTTTTAGTACCTCGAGCACGCTTGGACCATGCCAGGCGCCACCTTCGAATGCGCGTTTCAGTTGATCTTCAATTCGTGCCAGCTCGTTCGACATTATGCGTTCATTCTACACGCGTGACTGGGTTGATTCCTATCGGCCACTGTCG